>JBHENM010000211.1:0-2637 GCA_046262035.1 Acidimicrobiales bacterium
CGCACCGATGGCCGTCGTCGACTGGGCAGCGGCGGTGACCGCGCTGGATGAGGGCCGGCTTCCGTGTTCAAGCAGCGAGGAGCAGGTCCTGCACCTTGCCGCCAGCCTCGTGGGCGGCCCGGCGGTCGACCTGGGCAACGCGCTCTGCGGGCTGGACAGGGCCAACCTCACGCTGGTGGCCGAGGCCGTGCTGCGCGCCGGCGGCCACGGGCCGGTGCCGCCGGTGCGGTGGGCCACCTGATGGGCTCGGTGGCGGTGGTCACCCGGCGACGTCACCCCTTCGAAGGCCGGTCGCTGGAAGTGCTGGGGCGCATGCGCCGACACGGCCGAGTCGAGCTGCTGGTCGTGCTCCCCGACGGCAGCAAGTCGCTGCTTCCCGCCGACTGGACCGACCTCGACTCCGACAGCGGCGCCAAGGCGGGCCCGGCGACGTTGGGCTCCCTCGCCGACCTGCTCGCCGCCGTCGAGGTGCGCACGGGAATCACCGAGGGAGGCCGAGCCGGGAACGAGGCTGAGGGCCAGCCCAGCGAGGGGAGAACCGATGGAGCCCAACGTGCAGCTGTGCCTGACGAGCGACGACCTGCCGGCGCCACCACCGCTGCTGCTCGAGGCGCTCCCCGAGGAGGCGGTGGCGGCGGTGCTGGACCGGATGAGCCGCCTGATGGCTCGGACGGTCCGACCCGATCCCACCGCCCACACCGCCAAGGAGGGCGACGATGAATGAGCTCGCCAAGATGACCGACTCCCATCGGGGCCGGGCCGCGGTCGTCTACGTCCGTCAGTCGACCCTGGCCCAGGTGGAACGCAACCGGGAGTCCACTGCCCGCCAGTACGCCCTCGTCGAGCGGGCGGTGGGGCTCGGCTGGGCCCCCTCGGCGGTGCGGGTCATCGACGAGGACCAGGGCGTCTCCGCCTCCGTCACCGGCCAGCTCGTCGACGGCCGGGGTGTGCGCCACCTCCGCGTTGGTGGGGTCGCCGTCGACGCGGCGGTGGTCGGGGCGTTCCTCACCGCCCTCGCCCCCGCCGCCCTCGGGGCCTGCCTGGCTGCGGCCGAGACGCTGGAATCGGGTCACGACACCGCCCTCGAGCAGTGGCGGCGCGAGGTCGAACGGGCCCGCTACGACGCGGGCAGGGCCGAGCGGCGCTACCTGGCCGTCGACCCCGACAACCGCCTGGTCGCCCGCGGCCTGGAAGCGAACTGGGAGGCGGCCCTGGGGGCCGTGGCCGAGGCCGAGGCCGAGCTGGCCCGCCGGGAGGCGGCCCGACCCAAGACGCTCACCGACCAAGAGCGCGCCGCCATCTTGGCCCTGGGCGACGACCTCGACGCGGTGTGGGCAGCACCGACCACCACCGACCGGGACCGCAAGGAGCTCCTGCACACCCTCCTCGACGAGATCAACATCACGGTCCGGCGCGACCGCACCGGCGGGCAGGCAGACCTGGTCCTGCGCTGGAAGGGCGGGGCGATCAGCGAGTTGTCGGTGCCGATCAAGCGCAAGCCGCCAGCCATCCGAACCGACGAGGACACCGTCGCCCTAGTCGGTCGCCTCGCCGTCCACTACCCCGACGCCCAGATCGCCGGCATCCTCAACCGCCAGGGCCGTCGCACGGCCACCGGGCTGGGGTTCACGGCTGGTCGAGTCCAGGGGCTCCGCCACCACTGGGGCATCGACCGCCATCAGCCGACCGCGGATCGGCCTGAAGGAGAGCTGCTCACCATCGCCGACGCAGCCAAAGAGCTCGGCCTCGCCCCGTCCACACTTCACCGGTGGCTCAACGACGGGTTCGTGGCCGGCGAGCAGCTCACCCCCGGCGCCCCCTGGCGCATCCGCATGACCGACGAGCTGCGCTCCCTGTTCGTCGACGAGGCGCCTGCCGGCTGGCTCGCCATGCTCGAGGCCACCATGGCTCTCGGCGTGTCCCGCCAAACCGTGTTGCAGCGTGTAAAGCGCGGCGAGCTACGCGCCGTCCATGTGCGCCACGGACGCCGAAAAGGCCTGCGTATAGAGGTTCCCCATCCCCAAGACGGGCTGTTCTAGGCCCTACAATCAGCAAAGGAGCAGTGTGATGAGACATCCAAGCACGCCGTGATGTCGCCCTCCAGCACCCACTCATAGGAGCGGCTGGTGAAGTGGTGAATCTCGGCGATGGCGTCCTGCGCCCGGCGCTTCGGACGGAAGCCGTAGCTGCACGGCCGAAAGTCCGCCTCGAAGATGGGCTCGAGCACCGACTTGAGGGCGGCTTGCACCACCCGGTCCCGCACGGTCGCAATCCCCAGTCGGCGCAGCTTGCCGCCGGCTTTGGGGATCATGCGCTCCCGCACGGGCCGAGGAGTGAACGTGCGGGCCTTCAACTCGGCCCGGAGTTCGGCGAGGAACACCTCCTCGCCACGCACGGCGGAGATGTAGAAGGCCGTCTGGCCATCGACACCGGCCGAGCGTGCTCCTCGGTTCCCCTTGACCCGGTGCCAGGCGTCAACCAGGACCGCCGGGTCACAGACGAGGTTGTAGAGGTCATCGAACCGACGATCAGGGTCGCCGGTTGCCCACTGGTGCAGCTTGGTCTGGATCTTCAGTACCCGCCACCAGGCCGTATCGGCATCTGGCCACGGCTCGTCGGTGTTCACCGGCGCCCTCC
>JBHENM010000212.1:0-1070 GCA_046262035.1 Acidimicrobiales bacterium
GGAGCCTGGTCAGGGGATCGGTGCCCGGAAGCTGCTCGTCGATGGCGGCGAGGCGTTTGGCGATGCTGTCCGGTGTGCGCCGGCGACCTCGCCTCGGGCGGTGGACACGAGCGCTTCCAGGTACCTCCGCACCACCCGTCCGCCTGGCCCACGACGCCAGCGGTGTGTCCCGCCTGCTCATCGGGCTCGGACACTCGATGTTGCAGTTCGGCGGCCTGGGCGTGGTCATCGTGGTCTCTTCGCGCCTGGCGGAACCCCTCGGCTCCGGCGTGGCGTCGCTTGTCGGCTTTCTGGCGCTGGTGTGGCTACTCGGCGGCGTCGGCGGCGTCCTTGGCATCTCGGGCTACCTGTGGATCACCAACTGCCTCGGCTATCACGGGAATGAGGCGTTCGCGGCCCTCCACCACATGGACCAGAAGAACTTCCTCCGCCTGCACATCGACGGCGATGGCGCCCTGACCGTCTACCCAGTTGGGATTGACCGGGTCTGCCGGCGGTGGAGGTTCTGCCCTCAGGCCGCCGCCCATGAACCGTGGCTGGCTCCGGTGAGGACCGAGGCGAAGCCTCACCTGATCGAGGCACCCATCACATTCCGACCAAGGCCGCCCGCATCGACGTAGAGGACGGATCATGGAAGGACGGATGCTGCGTCATGTCATGGGCGGCGCCTGGAGCAGTGCCGGAGGGTGATCAGGGCAGGGCGCCGACCGCGACGAGGGCCGCCCCGAGCACGACATGCTGGCGGTCGTCGGCCGGCTTCCACCGGAACCAGGGCTCGGGGAACCAGTGCCGCCGGCTGGCCAGGGCCTGGTAGAGATCGAGCAGGCCGAAGCCGACCGTGAACCACCGGATCGCCCGCCGGTCGCCCCGCAGCACCAACGCCGAGCCCACTGTCCCGGCGCTCAGGTGGAAGACGTTGTACGCCGGTGCCGTGCTGGTGGCGCCGTGGCCGGGCGCCACGAAGCCCCGCACGCCGACGACCACGAGCAACAGCGCAAAGACCCCAAGGGCCCACCGGCGCATCACCGACGAAAGACTAGGACGGGTCGGCCTCCGGTCGCGGGGGAACG
>JBHENM010000213.1:0-11804 GCA_046262035.1 Acidimicrobiales bacterium
GTCATCTCCGACGGGTCGCGGCCCTGGTGGAGGCCGTGCCACACCTGGTGCGCCCGGTACGCAGGCTCCCCGGCGAGGAGCGCGGCCAGGTCGTCCCGGCTCAGATCGAAGCGGCTGCGCACCACCCGATCATCGCGCCTCCCGGTCACGCACGGCCCGAGCGGCCGCCTGAGCGGGGAGTGGGAACGAAGGGGGCCGGGGGTAGGTTGAACGGCACATGACCGAGGTGCCTGAGGAGCAGGGGCTTGTCGATTCCGGGGCCGCTCCCCTCGGCGCTGCGCCCGCGCCTCTGCCTCCGGAGTCGCACCACCGCAACGTCCAGGGCGGCGCGGCGCGGGCGGCGGTCTTCGGGGTCAGCGACGGCCTGGTGTCGAACGTGGCCCTCATCCTGGGTGTGGCCGGGGCGTCGCCGGGGCCGGGCGTGGTCCGCCTGGCCGGGGTGGCGGGGCTGATCGGCGGGGCCGTCTCCATGGCCGCCGGGGAGTGGGTGTCCATGACCGCTCAGGCCGAGCTTCTCGAGCGCGAGCTGCGCATGGAGGCCATCGAGTTACGTCGTCGTCCCGAGGGCGAGCGCCAGGAGCTGGTGCAGATCTACCGGTCGAGGGGGGTCGAGCGCGATACGGCGGAACAGCTGGCGACCGAGCTCATGCGCGACCCCGAGCTGGCCCTGGAGACCCACGCCCGCGAGGAGCTGGGCATCGACCCCAACTCGCTCGGCTCGCCCTGGTCGGCGGCGGTGTCCTCGTTCCTGGCCTTCGGGTTGGGGGCTCTCATCCCCCTGCTGGCGTGGCTGTTCAGCTCGGGCGGAGCCGCCATCGCCGTCTCGATCGTGTTGAGCGGCGTCACCGCTCTCGGCGTCGGCGCGGCCCTGGCCCGCTTCACCGGCCGCTCGGTGATCCGGACGTCGGTCCGCCAGCTCCTGTTCGCGGCGGTGCCGGCCGCCATCACCTACGCCCTGGGGTCGGCCGTGGGCGTCGGCGTGGGCTGATCCAGGTCTCCCGGCTCGTTCGGATCACCTGGCTCGATGTCGCCGACGTAGGCCTGGTCGATGTGGTCCAGGGTGAAGCCCAGGGACTCGTACAGGCGCACGGCGGGGGCGTTGTCCCGGTCGACGTAGAGCATCCCCACCTCGATCCCGTTCCGCCACAGCCAGTCGAGGCCGGCCACGACCAGCTTCCGCCCCAGGCCCTGGCCCTGGAAGTCGGGATCGACGGCCACCACGTAGATCTCTCCGAGGGGCGGGTCGTGGTCGGCGTGGACCTTGGTCCAGCAGAACCCGGCCAGCCGCTGGTTGCGCTCGTGGAGGAGGAAACCGGCCGGGTCGAACCAGTCCTGGGCCTGCCGGGCCTGGAGTGTCTCCAGGTCCCACCCGCCCTGCTCGTCGTGCCAGCGGAAAGCCCGGTTGTTCACCGCCAGCCACGGCTCCTCGTCGAAGCCGGGCATGAAGGGGCGAACGGGCAGGTCGGTCGCCTCCTTCAGCGGCAGTGGCCTTCGGAACTGGTACAGCTGCCGCCCCCGCCGCAGGCCCGCAGCCTCGGCGATGTGGTCGTGCAGGGGCGTGGGCTTGGGCACCCAGAGGTGCACGTGGCCGCCACCCTCGGCCCTGACCTCGTCGAGGGCCGCCTCCACCAGGCGGAGCCCGATCTGGGGGTCGTCGTCCCGGTGGTGGGGGTCGACCACGAACTCCAGGGCCCAGGAACCGGAACGGCCCTGCTCCCGGCTGAGCTGGGCGTAGCCCACCGGGTGCTCGTGCCCCGGCTCCCAGGCCACGAGCCCGGCGAAGCCCTCCCGACCCCCCTGGACCAGGTCGAGCCACTGGTGCTCGTCGAGGGGGTGGTGGCCGTCGGCCTGGGAGGCCAGGGCCAGGAGCTCGGTGACGGCGGCGATGTCCGCCCGCCCGAGGTGGCGTTTGACCTCGAGGCGGGGCCGGTCGTCGGGCACGGTGGGCGACAGTACCGTCCGGGGGTGACCCGGCCCCGCACGCCCCGAGGACGGGCCCGCGAGACCGTCGCCCGGCTGGCCGAGGAGTACCCGGGGGACGAGCGGGCCCTGTGCGCCCTGGTCCACCACGGCCCGTTCCAGCTCCTGGTGGCCACCATCCTCTCGGCCCAGACGACGGACGAGCGGGTCAACCTGGTCACGCCCGCCCTGTTCGCGACCTACCCCGCGGCCGCCGACCTGGCCGGAGCCGATCCCGCCGAGGTGGAGGCCCTGATCCACCCCACCGGGTTCTTCCGGGCCAAGACCCGCAGCCTGGTGGCCATGGCCAGCGCCGTGGAGGACCGGTTCGGCGGCCAGGTCCCGTCCCGGATGGAGGACCTGGTGACGCTGCCGGGCGTGGGCCGGAAGACGGCCAACGTCGTGCGCAGCGTGGGCTTCGGGCTACCGGGGCTCCCGGTCGACACCCACGTGGGCCGGCTCGCCCGCCGGCTCGGCCTGACCGCGGCCACCGACCCGGTCAAGGTGGAGGAGGAGCTGAACGGGCTGGTCCCGCCGGCCGAACGGGGGAGGCTCAGCCTGCGCCTTATCCTCCACGGGCGACGGGTCTGCCAGTCGAGGCGGCCCCGGTGCGAGGACTGCCTTCTGGCCGACTTCTGTCCGTCGGCCGGCTTGTGGATACCGCAGGCCGGGACTCCGCTGTCGGCTGTTCGGAAATCGCGCCGATCAGGGTCGGGATGACAGGATGGAACGATCCCAGAAGCGCTATCGTTGGACTCCTAGGGATTCAGGTTCCCGCCGCCTGATCCCCTGAGGCGGTTCACCGGGTTCCGCCGCCCGGACCGCCCGCTGACGGCGCCCTTCGGGGCGCCGTCAGCCGCGTCTAACCCCAGGTCAGCGCCGTATGCGGTCGTCGATGCTGGCCATCCGCCGCCGGGCCTCACCGAGGGAGCGCTCCACCTGGAACAGCTCGGCCGCCAGCCAGTCGTCCTTGGTGCCCGTCGACCGCTCGGCGATCTCGGTCACCCGCCGGGCCAGTTCGTCGAGGGCGGTGGCGATGGACGAGAGCTCGGCCGAGGGTTGGGCCGCTTCGGTCATGCCCCGGTTATACCAGCGGGGGCCGATCGGACCCCCGGTAGCATCGGCCCGGTGCTCACCCGCCTCGATCTCCGCGGCCAGGGCGGCGATCTCGCCGGCCGGCTGCCCCGTCCCAGCCAGGGGGGAGACGTCCCCCTGGAGGTCGTGCGCGGCATCCTGAGCGACGTTCGGGCCCGGGGCGACGCGGCCGTGCGGGAGTGCACCGAGCGCTTCGACCGGGTGGCCATCGACGGGCTCCGGGTGGACCCGGCCGAGGTATCGGCCGCCCTGAGAGCGCTGCCCGAGCCGCTGCGGGCCGCCCTCGAGGCGGCCCGGGACGCGATCGAGGCCTACCACCGCTTCCAGGTCCAGGCTGAGGGCACCCACCGCCGGGACGGGGTCGTCATCCGCGACCTCCGCCGGCCCGTCGACCGGGTCGGGGTCTACGTCCCCGGCGGTCGGGCGCGGTACCCGTCGACCGTGCTCATGACGGCCGTCCCCGCCCGGGTGGCGGGCGTGCCCGAGATCGCCCTGTGCGTGCCGCTCGAGCCCGACGGGCGCGTGCCGGGCGTCACCCTGGCCGCCGCTGCCCTGGCCGGGGTGGACGAGGTGTACCGGATCGGCGGGGCCCAGGCCATCGGAGCCATGGCCTACGGCACCGAGACCATCCCCCCGGTCGACGTGATCGTCGGCCCCGGCAACGTCTACGTGGTCCTGGCCAAGCGGGAGGTGGCGGGCGAAGGCCGGGTGGGGGTGCCGGCCGGGTTCGCCGGCCCCTCCGAGGTGGTGGTTGTGGCCGACGAGACCACGCCGGTGGACAGCGCCGCCATCGACGTCATCGTCCAGGCCGAGCACGGGCCCGACGGCCTGGCCTGGCTAGTCACGTGGTCGGGGGAGGTGGCCGACCGGGTGTCGGACGCCGTGGCCCGCCTGGTTGCCGAAGCCCCGCGGCGGGGCGACATCGAGGCCACCCTCGCCGGTGGGGGCTACGCCGTGCTGGTCGACGGTCCCGAGCAGGCCCTGGCCGTGGCCAACGCCATCGCCCCCGAGCACCTCCAACTGATGTGTGACGGGGCCGAGGGTCTCCTGCCCCTCGTGCGCCACGCCGGCGCCGTGTTCTGCGGCCCGTGGGCACCGGCGGCGGTGGGCGACTACGTCGCCGGCCCCAGCCACGTCCTTCCCACGTTCGGCTCGGCCCGCTTCGCCAGCGGACTACGGGTGGACGACTTCGTGCGCACCATCCATGCCGTGACCCTCGACGAGGAGGCTCTCCGCCGGGTGGCGCCCTACGTCAGCGCCATTGCCGAGGCCGAGGGCCTGGCCGCCCACGCCCAGGCCGTCCGGCTGCGGGAAGCGCAGCCCGCGTCATGAGCGGTTCTCCGGTTAGGGACGACCTCGTCGACCTGGAGGGGTACCACTCGCCCCAGGTCGAGGTCGACGTCCGGCTGAACACCAACGAGTCGCCCTACCCGCCGCCCGACGGGTGGCGCGAGGCGTTCCTGGCCGAGCTGGCCCAGGTGCCCTACAACCGCTACCCCGACCGGAGCGCTCGCGCCCTCCGGGAGGCCATCGCCGCCCAGCACGGGGTCGCCCCCGATCAGGTCCTCGCGGCCAAGGGCTCCAACGAGGTGCTCCAGGCCCTGTGCCTGGCCTACGGCGGCCCGGGCCGGTCGGTGGCCGTCTTCGAGCCCACCTACGCCCTCCACTCCCACATCGCCCGGATCACGGGCACGGGCGTGGCCGTGGGGGAGCGGCGGGCGGACTTCACCCTCGACGTGGACGAGGTCCACCGGCTGTTGGAGCAGGTCAAGCCGGCGATCACCTTCCTGTGCACACCCAACAACCCCACCGGCCTCGTCGAGCCCCGGGAGGTGGTGGAGGCGGTGCTGGCGGCCGCTCCCGGGCTGGTGGTGGTGGACGAGGCCTACGCCCAGTTCGCCCCCTGGTCGGCGCTCTCCTTGCTGCGGCCCGAGCGGCCCTCTGAGCGGGATGGCGGGCCCGAGCGGCCGCTGGCCGTCACCCGCACCTACTCCAAGACGTGGTCCATGGCCGCCCTCAGGCTGGGCTACCTGGTCGGTCCCGCCGAAGTGGTGGAGGCCTGCGAGCGGGTGCTGCTGCCCTACCACCTCGACGCCGCGGCCCAGATCGCCGGGCGCCTGGCCCTTCGCTGGCAGGGCGACATGGAGGCCCGGGTGGCGGCGGTGGTGGTCGAACGGGAACGGGTGGTCGCCGGCCTGAAGGCATTGCCGGTCGACGTGTGGCCCTCGGGCGCCAACTTCGTGCTGTTCCGGCCCCGCGCCCTGGACGGCCTGGCCACGTGGAAGGGCCTGGTAGAACGCTCGGTCCTGGTGCGGGACTGCTCGTCCTGGTCCCGCCTGGCCGGGTGCCTGCGGGTCACCATGGGCACCCCTGAGGAGAACGACGCCTTCCTGGGGGCGTTGTCGGAGGTACTGACCTGATGGCGACAGCCCGCGCTGCCACCCGTTCGCGCTCCACCAAGGAGACGAAGATCGAGATCACCCTCGACCTGGACGGCACCGGGGCGGTCACCGTCTCCACCGGGCTCCCCTTCTTCAACCACATGCTGGCCCAGCTCGGCCGCCATGGCGGCTTCGACCTCGACCTGGTGGCCGAAGGCGATCTCGACGTCGACGCCCACCACACGGTGGAGGACGTGGGGATCCTTCTGGGCGAGTGCCTGCGGGAGGCCCTGGGCGACAAGGCCGGGGTCCGGCGGTTCGCGTCCATCTCCCTGCCCCTCGACGAGGCCCTGATCGACGTCGCCCTGGACCTGTCGGGCCGGCCCTACCTCGAGTACGACGTGGAGCCCGGGGGCGAGGCCCTGGGGACGCCGCCCTTCGACCCCCAGCTGGCCGAGGAGTTCTGGCGGGCCTTCGTCACGTCCGCCGCCCTCACCCTCCACCTGCGGATGGTCAGCGGCAAGAACTCCCACCACATCCTGGAAGCGTCGTTCAAGGGCGTAGCCCGGGCCTTGCGGGACGCGGTGCGCGTCGAAGGCGCCGGCGTCCCCTCCACCAAGGGCACCCTGTGAGCGGACGCCAACCATGATCGCCGTCCTCGACTACGGGATCGGCAACCTCCGGTCGGCCCAGAAGGGGCTGGAGCGGGTGGGGGCGGACGCCATGCTGACCGACGACCCGGAGGTGGTGGCCGCGGCCGAGGCCGTGGTCCTCCCCGGGGTGGGCGCCTTCGGCCGGTGCATGGAGGCCCTGCGGTCCAGCGGGCTCGAAGGCCCGGCGCTGGCGGCCATCGACGACGGGCGACCCTTCCTGGCCATCTGCGTGGGCATGCAGATGCTCTACGAGTGGTCGGAGGAGGATCCCGACGTCAAGGGCATGGGCGTGCTCGGGGGACCGGTGCGGCTCCTGCCCGAGGGTGTCAAGCGTCCCCAGATGCAGTGGAACCAGCTCGACGCCGTCCGCCCCGAGTCGCCCCTGCTGGCCGGCCTGGATCAGCCCACGTGGATGTACTTCGTCCACTCCTACTCACCTGAGCTGGGCTTCGAGGTGGTGGCCACCTGTGACTACGGCGGGCCTGTGGTGGCCGCCGTGCAGCGCGGCCCCCTGTGGGCCACCCAGTTCCACCCCGAGAAATCCGGCGCCGCCGGCCTGAAGATCTTGGCGAACTTTGTCACTGCGGCGGGCGGGGCAGGGGCCCCGCCTCGCCGAGGAGGCGGGGATGGGGCCCCCGCCGGGGCATAGACATTGTTCGATCTGTATCCCGCGATTGACCTGCGGGACGGCCGCTGTGTGCGGCTGTACCAGGGCGACTACGGGCGGGAGTCGGCCTATGGCACCGACCCGGTGGCAGTGGCTGTGGGCTTCGCCGCCGCCGGCGCCCGGTGGCTCCACGTGGTCGACCTGGACGCAGCCCGCACCGGCGAGCCCCGCAACCGTCCGGTGATCGCCGCCATCGCCGCCGCCGTCTCCCCCTCGGGCATGGCCGTGCAGGCCGGCGGTGGGGTGCGCGACCAGGCCTCGGCCGAAGCCCTGTTCGCCGCCGGGGTGGAGCGAGTGGTGCTGGGTACCGCCGCAGTAGAGCAGCCGGAGCTGGTGCGGTCCCTGGCCGCCGAGCACCCGGTGGCGGTGGGGCTGGACGCCCGCAACGGCGAGGTGGCCGTCCGGGGGTGGACCGAGCGCTCGGGCATGACGGTCACCGACCTGTTGGTCGAATACGAGGACGCGGGCGTGGCCGCCGTGGTCGTCACCGAGATCGAGCGCGACGGGACCCTCGCCGGCCCCGACGTGGACGGTCTGGCGGCCGTGTTGGAAGCCACCGGCCTCGACGTCATCGCCTCGGGCGGCGTGGGATCCCTGGCCGACCTCGAGGTGTTAGTGACCCTTCAGGCGTCCAACAGCCGCCGGTTGGCAGGGGCGATCGTGGGCAAGGCCCTTCACGACGGGATCTTCTCCCTGAGGGAGGCGATGGGCACGTGCGCAGCGTCCGCGTGATCCCGTGCCTGGACGTCGACCGCGGCCGCGTGGTCAAGGGCGTCCAGTTCGTCGACCTCATCGACGCCGGCGACCCCGTGGAGCTGGCCGCCCGCTACGACGCCGAGGGCGCCGACGAGCTCGTCTTCCTGGACATCACGGCATCCGCCGACGCCCGCGACACCATGGTCGAGGTCGCCCGGCGCACGGCCGAGCAGGTGTTCATCCCCTTCACCGTGGGCGGCGGGGTCCGCACCGTCGACGACGCCCGCCGGCTCCTGCGGGCGGGGGCGGACAAGGTCGGGGTGAACACGGCCGCCGTCAACCGGCCGGAGATCGTCAGCGAGGTGGCCCGGGAGTTCGGCGCCCAGTGCGTGGTCGTGGCCATCGACGCCCGCCGCCGGCCCGGGGGCGACGGATTCGAGGTCTACACCCACGGCGGGCGGACGCCCACCGGGATCGACGTCGTGGCCTGGGCCGCCGAGTGCGAGGGACGGGGCGCCGGCGAGATCCTCCTCACGTCCATGGACCGCGACGGCACCCGCGACGGCTACGACCTGGAGCTGACCCGGGCCGTGGTCGAGGCCGTGAACGTCCCCGTGATCGCCAGCGGAGGTGTGGGAACGCTCGACCACCTGGCCGAGGGCGCCCTCACCGGGGGGGCCGACGCCGTACTGGCCGCCTCCATCTTCCACTTCGCCGAGCACACAGTAAGGGAGGCCAAGGAGCACCTGGCGGCTCGGGGGGTGGTCGTCCGCCCGCCCTAGCTGGGGGGCACCCGGCCTGGGCAGGGTCGTTGCAGGAGGTTGCGCCCAGTGCTACAAAGCGTGATCACACCTCTAGAGGCTGGGACTCTGTGGAGACTGGCGCTACTTCGCCGCCCTCTCCGCGCCGTCACTCACCTGGACAAGGGGCGAACATGATCAAGGCCCGGCGCAGCTGCGCCCGGTGGCAATCGGCCATCACCCTCACGGGGGCGCTCACGGCGGCAATGCTCTTCTTCCTGGGCGGTGGGCACGCCGCCGCCCAGACTGGTCCCGTACCCGCGGATTCCGGCGGAACGGGGGCGGGAACGGCCACCGGCGCCTCCCGTGCCAGGGCCAACTCCGGAGCTGCCTCGTCATCGCTTGCCGAGTCCGGCGCGACCGGTGAGGCGTTCAACGTCGTGGATGCAGGCTCTACGGGTGGAGCGGGAGGCGCGGGCGGCAGCGCCACGCCTACCGCCGATGGGGGCAGCCTCTCGGTCATCACCGGGACCGCCACTACCGGTGGCGCGATCAGCACAGGTACAGCCAACGGGGGAGGCGGGGGCTCGTCCGCCCTGTCGGTTGAGCCGGTTGCCGAGTCGGGGGACAGCGGCGCGGTTTTGTCACAGTCGAGCTCCACCAACACGGGTGACACGGGCGACGCCACGTCCAGCGCCGTCGCCAGCCCGCAGGCGGTCTCCGGCGGCTCCGGCGCTTCGGGCTCCAGCGGCCATGCCTCCAACAACCCGCTGGCACTCAACTCAGGTCTGTTGGGAAGAGCCACAGCGGCCAGTGGATCGGAAGCCGACTCGGCCTCGTCCAACACCGATGGAGATTCGGACTCCAACAGTAGTTCCCACCCCAACACGGATCCGGCGTCCAACAACCCCTTCGATCTGAACACGGGCCTGTTGAGCATCGCCAACATCTTCGGACCGAGGGGCTCGTCGCTGGCCAACAACCTGCGCCCCACCAGTCTCTTCGGCGCCACCACCGCCAGCCCCGCCGGTCCGACGCCCGCCGGCGCCCTCAATCACGATGGCGGCACGCTGGCGGGCGCGACTTCCGGCTCGGTCGGATCCTCCGGCACCACCGGTCCGGCGGCGGCCAGCGGCAACGCCAGCAGCCTGGCCAATACAGGCGCCAACTCGGTCGGCGAGGCGACCTCGGGTCACACGGGCGGCGCTTTCAACGTCATCAATGCCGTCGGCTTCGGCGGCGACGGCGGTGACGGCGGGACTGCCACACCGCTTGCCGTGGGCGGGTCGGTCATCAACAACGTGGTCCAAGGCGCCCCCGGCGCCCCCGGTGCTCCCGGGACCGCGGGGGCCACCGGCGCTCCCGGCGCGGGCGGCGCACCCGGCGCTCCCGGTACCCCCGGCGCCCCCGGCGGTCCTGGCGCCGCTGGTACCCCCGGCACCTCGGTGGTCATAATGGGCGGCGGTAACGCGAACGTCGTCATCCCCCCCGGCGCGGGCGTCGGCGGCCCCGGCGGCCCCGGCGGAGCGGGCGGCACGGGCACCGGCGGCCCCGGCGGAGCGGGCGGAGCCGGGGGTCCCGGCGTCGCTGGCCCCGGCGGCCCCGGCGGCCCCGGCGGGACCGCCAGCGCCAACAACCTGGCCGGCACAGGCGGACTGAGCGTGGCCACGGCCCAGGCCAACGGAGGAGCGGGCGGGGCGGTCAACGTCACTGCAAGCCCCAGGGCCGTCTCGGGACGCTCGGGAGACGCCAACACGCAGGCCAGCGCCACCAATACGGGCGACACGGGCCACGCCACCTCCAGCGCCACCTCCAGCCCCAGTGCCACCTCCGGGGACTCGGGCGGCACCGGCGACACGGGCGACGCCACGGCCACGACCACGGCCGTCAATACGGCGATCCTGGGCACGGCCCTGGCCGGCGGCGGTTCGGCTACCTCGGGCGACGGCGGCGACAGCGGCGGCACCGGGGGCGCCCTGGCTCTGGGCAGGGCCTCCAGCGTGGCCAACTCGGGCGCCAACGTGGACGCCGAGTCGGACTCGGGCGGCACCGGCCTGGTCTTCAACTCCGTCGACGTGGTCGCCGTGGCCGGCACCGGCGGCACCGGCGGCACGGCCACGCCCAGCTCCGAAGGCGGGACGGTCACCAACACCGTGGCCGGGGGAGCGGGCGGCACCGGCGGCACCGGCGGCACCGGCACGGGTGGCCCCGGCGGCCCCGGGGGCACGGGCGGCACCGGTTTCGGAGGCAACGGTGGGCCGGGCGGACCGGGCGGAATCGGGATCGAGGTGCTGATCGACGGCGGCGGCAACTCAACCATCAACATCAGCGGGCCCGCCGTGGGCGGTGCCGGCGGCGCCGGCGGCGTGGGCGGCCTGGGCCTGGGCGGCACCGGCGGCACCGGCGGCACGGGCGGCACCGGCACGGGTGGCCCCGGCGGCACGGGCGGCACCGGCGGCAACGCCACCGGCAACAACCTGGCGGGCACGGGCGGACTCAGTGTGGCCACGGCCCAGGCCAACGGCGGCGCCGGCGGGGCGGCCAACGTCAACGCCAGCCCCACGGCCATCTCGGGAGGCTCGGGTCACGCCAAGACGCAGGCCAGCGCTACCAACACGGGCGACACCGGCCATGCCCGCTCCAGCGCCACGTCCAACCCCAGTGCCACTTCCGGGGACTCGGGCGACACAGGCGACACGGGCGACGCCACGGCCGCGGCCACGGCCGACAACACGGCCATCCTGGGCACGGCCCTGGCTGCCGGCGGTTCGGCGTCCTCGGGCGACGCCGGTGACTCGGGCGACACCGGCGCGGCCCTGGCCTTGGGCAGTGCCTCCAGCCTGGCCAACTCGGGAGCCAACATCGACGCCGAGTCGGACTCGGGCGACAGCGGCCTGGTCCTGAACACCGTCGACGTCCTCGCCGTGGGCGGCACGGGCGCCACCGGCGGCACCGCCTTGTCCACCTCCACCGGCGGGTCGGTCGCCAACACGGTGACCGGGGGAGCAGGCGGCACGGGCGGCACGGGCGGAACGGGCGTGGGCGGAGTCGGCGGCACCGGCGGCACCGGCGGCACCGGCTTCGGGGGCTTCGGAGGCCCCGGCGGCCCCGGTGGCACCGGGATCGACATCCTGATCGACGGCGGCGGCAACTCGACCATCACCATCACCGGCCCGGCCACGGGCGGTGCCGGCGGCGTGGGCGGCGTGGGCGGTCCCGGTACCGGCGGAGTCGGCGGCACGGGCGGCACAGGGGGCACCGGCGTGGGCGGCCCCGGCGGCACCGGCGGCCGCGGCGGCGACGCCACCGGCAACAACCTGAGCGGCACGGGCGGGCTGAGCGTGGCCACGGCCCAGGCCAACGGAGGAGCGGGCGGGGCGGCCAACGTCACCGCCAGCCCCACGGCCACCTCGGGAGGCGCGGGCCACGCCAAGACGCAGGCCAGCGCCACCAACAGCGGCGACACAGGCCACGCCACCTCCACCGCCACCTCCAACCCGAGCGCCACCTCCGGCGACTCGGGCGACACAGGCGACACGGGCGACGCCACGGCCACGACC
The DNA here is from genome assembly GCA_046262035.1 of Acidimicrobiales bacterium. Classification (GTDB taxonomy): domain Bacteria; phylum Actinomycetota; class Acidimicrobiia; order Acidimicrobiales; family AC-14; genus JBHENM01. The sequence goes on from JBHENM010000213.1 coordinate 11,752, forward strand.
ACGGCCGACAACACGGCCATCCTGGGTCGGGCCCTGGCCGCCGGCGGTTCGGC
>JBHENM010000214.1:0-1551 GCA_046262035.1 Acidimicrobiales bacterium
GTGTTTGGATGTAGAGCGTTCGCCCGACGAGGAATAGTCATCCCTGAAGGAGCGCCCCAAGTCAAGAGGCGCCGGGTCGAAGAGTCGGCACGATCAGGGTTTCCGTCCGGCTTGACGACTTGGATGGGCGTCGCGCACCGGGCAGAGAATCGTCACAGCATCGTTACTCGACGGGGTCATGCGGCGCTCTCCTGGTGGGGGTGGCGGGCTGAGCTGACCGCCCCGGCTGGGTGGCCCGGTCGTGGCCGCTGAACACCCACTGGACTCCTGGGCCGACACGACCGCCACCACGAGAAATTGTCATCCCTGAAGGAGCGCCCCAAGTCAAGAGGCGCCGGCTCGAAGAGTCGGCACGATCAGGGGTTCTGCCCGGCACGACGAGTCGGACGCGCGACGCGCCAATACCCCGACGGCCCTTCGGGGCGGCGGGTGAGGAGGAGGGCGGTCAAGGCCGGCCGCAGGCCGCCCGTAGGGGCAGCCTTGACGGCCCGGGTGAACGCCGCGAGCACCATTGATGAGGAAGCCCGCCAGGGCTTCCTGGGAGCGCCGTTGCTTCTACTGGGCCAGGCTCTTCTCCTTGGTCGGGGTCAGGACGCAGTGGGCCGTCTCCAGGTCCCGAGAGCTCTCGGGGTCGGCAACGCCGAAGCAGCTCGGGTGCCGGTCATCCCTTCGCCGCGCCAGAGGGGGCGGCATGGAGCGGTGCGGCCGCAGCCAGGCGGACTCAATCAAGAGGGCGACCTCGCCTCGCGGGGGTCATGACAACTAACGAGTGCGCGCCCTGGCTGCGCCCGAGCTTGCTCACCCCGCCTTTTCGGCCAGGCAGCGGATCTCGCCGTCACGCAGGCCGAAGTACACGAGGTGTAGAAGTTTGCGAGCGGCGGCCACCCGGGCAATGTTGCGGTTGGCCCGACGCTCGGCGATGCGGTGGTAGTGGGCCTGGAGGAACGTCCCGCCCCGCTGGCGGCTCACCGCCTCGATGGTGGCCCAGCGCACCAGCTTGGATCCCTGCTTGGTGATCGGCCCCCGCCGCACGGTGGTGTCGGACTCCCGGTGGCGGGGAGTGAGGCCGGCCCAGCAGGCCAGGCGGTCGGGGCCGGAGAAGCGGCTCACGTCCCCTATCTCGGCCACGAACACCGCCCCCAGCACCGGGCCCACGCCGGGGATGGCCTGAATGGCCCGGTAGCCGTCGTGGTCGGCGAGCTGGCGACCGACGATGCCCTCCAGCATCGCGATCTCACGGTTGAACAGGGCGATGATGTCGCGCAGGGACTCCACCCGGGTGCAATAAGCCCGGCCCAGCTCGCAGTCGTCGAGCAGGGCCCGCCCGGCCACGCCGAAGAGGTCGGTCATGGGCACCCGGACGCCCTCCTTGGCCAGCACGGCGTGCACCTGGGCCTTGAGCCCCGAGCGCAGGGCCACCAGCTTGGCCCTATAGCGCACCAGCTCCCGGAGCTCCCGCAGCTCGGGCGGGGCGATCCAGGCCTCGGCCAGACGCCCCAGGCGCAGCAGGTCGACCAGGTCGGTGGCGTCGCGCTCGTCGTTCTTGACCCG
>JBHENM010000215.1:0-1694 GCA_046262035.1 Acidimicrobiales bacterium
GCGGTCATTGGCGAAGTAGACGAAGAACAGGAACGTAGTGGGCCCGAGGGCCAGGAGGGCGGCCGCCCGCGAGGCCAGGCCGGCCACCAGCAGCCCGCCGGCGACGATCTCGACCGCGGTGATGCCCCAGCTGAACACGTCCCAGTTGGGAAGGACGAGGTCGTTGGTGATGCGCCCGACCAGGGGCAGCTGATGGCGGGCGTTGGTGTTGACCTCGGCGTCGAGGATGAAGCGGGCGTCGCCCCGGTTGATGAGGTTGGCCACATACGGGCCGATCTCGATGCGGTGCAGGTCGAACAGCTTGGCCAGGCCGTTGCTCAGGAAGGTCACGCCGAGCAGGATCCGGATGACGGCCATCCCTCGCCCGAGCTGAGCAGGGTCGGCGGCAACCGTGCGCCCTGGGCCGACGCTCGGCGTTGCCGTCATGGCTGGCTCCTCGCGGTGGCCCGACCGGGCCGCAGTGGGTTCATGCTCAGCGGATGCCGAGGCGGGCGTCGTCGCCGGGCGGGCGGTCCTCCACGAGGCGGGCCAGGGCGGATGCCGGGATGGACAGGGGGTCGGTGGTACGCGTCACCAACAGGTCGATGTCCAGGAGGCCGTCGCGCACGGTGGGGCCGAAGGGGCTCCAGAACGCCCCGTCGGCGGTGATGGTCAACTCGGGAGGAAGATCGGCGACCGTGGCCCGCACCCCCATGTCAGCGGCCGCGGCCCGGCCCCGGCGCACCACCGGCCGCACCACGTGGTCTTCGTCGCTCACCCCCAGGCCGCGGTGCAGCGCGCACAACCGGGCCTGCTCGGCGTCACTCACCTCGGCGTCGGGATCGAGGGTGGTGCCGATGCGGACCCTGATGCCCGCCCCCACCAAGCGGGGAATGGCCTGCAGGACGCGGGCGTGGTTGCCGGGCGCCCGCAGCTCGTCGTTGGCCGTCGCCTCGACTCGGTCGAGCGACACCTGGACGGCGACGTCGAGATCGGCCAGTGGTCTGAGCCGCTCCAGACGGTCGCCGGTGAACAAGGTCGCGTTGGACAGCACCACGGTGGGCAGGACAGCGGCCATGGCGGCCAGCGTCTCGGCCATGTCGGGACGGAGGAAGGGCTCGCCTCCGGTGACGCCCAGGGCCTGGAAGCCGAGCGACGTGGCCTGGCGGGCCACCGTCACCATGGCCTCGGCCGCCAGCTCCCGCCGGGGCGACGACGGGGCCGAGTCGGTGAGACAGTAGGTGCAGGCCAGGTTGCAGTGGTAGTTGGCGTACAGCCACACCCGGCCCCCGAGGGCCCCGCCGGCGATGGCATCGGCGAGCGCAGTCACCCGAGGCCCTCGGCGGCCAGCCGGGCCAGGACGTCGGCCGAGGTGGGCAGGTCCAACGCGGTGCAGAAGCGGTTCAGCAACAGCGTCGTGGTCACCAGCAAGGTGAGCTCGACCACCTGGTGGTCGGCGAAGCAACCCAGCAGCGCGGTCTTGGCCTCGGGCCGAACTGGCCCGGTTCCCACGAGAGCGTCGCACCACCCGATCACAGCTCGCTCCGCCGGGTCGTCGAAGATTGCGGACGTCTCGAGCTCGCCCCGCAGGGCCCGCACCTCGATCACCGACAGGCCGGCGTCGCGGGCCACGACGGTATGGGCCTCGACGCAGTACCGGCACGATGCCCGGGCGGAGGTCCGCAGGACGACGATCTCCTTGGTCCTGGTGGGAA
>JBHENM010000216.1:0-20695 GCA_046262035.1 Acidimicrobiales bacterium
CAGACCGGGTGAGACGGCCGGAGCCGAAGGTCGGACTACCCGGGTCGACCATCGGTAGCCTGACCGGGGGCCGCTAGCTCATCCGGTAGAGCAGGGGACTTTTAATCCCAAGGTGCGGGGTTCGAGACCCCGGCGGCCCACCCGACTGGGTTCTGATCAGAGCGTTACGAGGGGCCGCTCGTTGCCTGCAGCGGACGACGGGCTCGCCCTGCGGAACCCCCCCCGGGGACACATCAGCGCCGACAGCGCGAGACTGGGGCGGTGCAGGTCGAGCTGGGGCTCCTCGGGGGCTTCGCCGTCAGCGTCGACGGAACGGCCGTGCCGCGGAGCGCCTGGAAGAGTCGGCGTGCCGTCCAACTGGTCGCCCTGCTTGCGCTGGCCCCGCACCGGCGACTTGCGATGAATGCCGACGGGTCCGGCACGCCGACCAACCTGACCAACAACCCGGCGAACGACAACGCCCCGAACTGGTCGCCCGACGGCTCCAAGATCGCCTTCAGCAGCAATCGCCCTTCGGGGGGGCGGAGGGAACGAGATCTGGGTCATGAACGCCGACGGGTCCAACCCCGTGAACGTCACCAACCTGTCCTCCAACGACAGCGTTCCCGTCTTCTCGCCGGACGGGAGCCAGATCGCGTTCAGGAGCAACCGGTTCGGGTCGACCGGGTTCGACATGTGACGAATTCCGTCAACCGGGGGCAACGCCTCGCGTTTCACGGACCACCCCGGTAACGAGAACGAACCCGACTGGGGCGTCGGTCGGCCGTGCACGATAAGCGGCAGCGGCGATCTTGCCGGCACCGAGGGGGACGACGTCATCTGTGGCTCGGCGGGCCGGGACCGAATCGCCGGGCTCGGCGGCAACGACGTCGTCCTCGGCTTCGGCGGCGATGACGACCTTTCCGGCGGCGACGGCGACGACCGGCTCGTCGGCGGCGAGGGTCACGACCGTCTGGTTGACGGACTCGGAAACGACTCGTTCTCGGGCGACGCGGGCGACGACCGCATCGTCGCCGACCCGGGCGAGGCCATGAGCGGCGGCAGCGGCGTCAACCAGTGCGTGGTGGGACGGACGCTGGGGCCCTGCTGACCGGGGGCGGGGATAGCGCCGGTAGGATTTCGGACGATGGACTCCGACCACGCTCACCGCCGCCTCGAGGAGGAGCGAGTCCGCCTGCAGCAGGTGAAGGACGACCAGCTCCAGAACGACGAGTCCGAGGGGGCCAATCTGGCCGAGCTCTCGAACATGGACCAGCACCAGGCCGATGTCGGTACGGAGACGTTCGAACGCGAGAAGGACCTGTCCATCCTGGAGGGCGTCGAGGCTGAGCTGGCCGATATCGAGCGTGCTCTGGAGCGGCTCAACGACGGTACCTACGGCGTGTGCGAGGCGTGTGGTCGTCCTATCGACGAGGATCGCCTCGAAGCCGTGCCCGCGGCCCGCCTGTGTCTCGATGACCAGGCCGCGGCCGAGCGCCAGGCCAGGGCGGGCGGGATCGGGTAACGGCGAGTCGCCTTGAGCTACAGCCGTTGAAAGTTTGGGGCCAGCGCGGCCCTCTGAGCGGGGTGGCGGGCGCGCGACTGCGCAAGGCCGCGCCGCTGGCCATGGTGGGCGTGGCTGCCGCCGGAGCGGGTGTGGCTGTGGCCCTGGCGGACGAGGACCGCCGCAACCGCATCGACCGACAAGCCCGCATGTGGCGGCTGTCGGCCCGGCGCCTCGTCCACTGGACGGTGGTCAAGGTGCGAGGGCGGAAGGCCACGGAGGAGAGGCGGGCCCAGCTCGAGGAACGCTTCGCCATCCGCAGCGCCCAGGACGTGGCCGAGGTCCTGGGCAACATGAAGGGCGCCATCATGAAGGCCGGCCAGATGATCTCCTTCATCGCCGATGGCCTGCCGCCGGAAGCCCAGGCTGCCCTGGCCACGCTCCAGGCCGACGTCCCGCCCATGGCCCCGAGCCTGGCCGAGCAGGTCATCCGCGATGAGTTGGGCGCCGACCCCGAGAAGCTGTTCCTCGACTGGGACCCCATCCCCAAGGCGGCGGCGTCGATCGGCCAGGTGCACAAGGCGGTGATGCCCGACGGCCGCCTGGTGGCAGTCAAGGTGCAGTACCCCGGGGTCGACCGTGCCATCCGCTCCGATCTCGACAACGCCGAGCTGCTCTACGGCATGTTTGCCGCCTTCGCCCTCAAGAACATGGACGTGAAGGCCATGGTCGACGAGCTGCGGGCGCGAATGGGGGACGAGCTGGACTACCGGAAGGAGGCGTACTGCCAGGCGGAGTTCGCGGCGCGCTACCGGAGTCACCCCTTCATCCACGTCCCCGACGTCATCCCCGAGCGCAGCGCCCGCCGGGTGATCACCAGCGAGTGGGTGGACGGCCTGTCGTGGTCCGAGTTCCTGGCCACGGCCACGAGGGAGCAGAAGGACACCGCCGCCGAGGTCCTGTTCCGGTTCGCCGAGGGCTCGATCTGGCATCACCGGGTGTTCAACGGCGACCCCCATCCCGGGAACTACCGATTCCATCCCAAGAAGGGCAAAGTCACCTTCTTGGACTTCGGCCTGGTGAAGCGCTGGGCGCCAGGTGAGCTGGAGACGCTGAGCCCGATCCTCGAGGCCATCCTCCGCCAGGACCCGCCCGACCTCGTGCGCTCGCTGGTGAAGGCGGGGTTCCTCGCTCCCGACCACGACATCTCCTCGGAAATGATCTACGAGTTCTGCAGTGGCCCCTATATACCGTTCCAGGGGGGACAGTTCACGTACACGTCCGAGTTCGTCGGTCACACGCTGCAGAAGATGCTCGACATGACCGGTCGGTACGGGGATCTCATCAAGTCGCTGAACATGCCGCCGTCCTACGTCATCCTCGATCGGGTGGTGTGGGGCATGAGCGCCCTGTTCGGGCGGATGGAGTCCACGAACGACTGGGGCGCCCTGCTGGCCGAGTACTTCGACGGCGCCCCGCCCACCTCCGAGCTGGGCCGGGCCGAGGCCGAGTGGCGCGAGCGGTCCCATCCGCCTTCCGCGGGCCCTGAGCCGGTCCCCACGGCCGGAGGCCGTCCCCCGCCGGCTCCGTGAGAATGTCAGCCCGCGTGCTGCAGTCCTATCTCCGCAAGTACGCCTTCATCCCCCGCTACGGCCGGGAGGAGGCCCTGTCGCTGGTGACGGCCGACGGCCTGCGTCTCGCCGGCGCGCGTCTCCAAGGCCCGCCCGACGCGTTCGCCACCATCGTGCTGGTGCACGGCCTCGTGCACTCTTCCCGCACGCCCGGCATCCACGCCTTCGCCCACCTCCTCGCCCGCCACGTCCATGTGCTCGTCCCCGACCTGCGGGGCCACGGGGCGTCGGAAGGGGTGAGCACCCTGGGACGGGACGAGCCTCTCGACGTAGCCGCGGCGGTGGCGGCGGCTCGGTCCGACCTCCCCGTGGTGACGGTGGGCGTCAGCCTCGGCGCGGCCGCGGCCCTGCTTCACGCAGGCTCGGCCGGCGGCGTCGCCGGAGTCGTCGCCGTCAGCTCACCGGCCTGGTGGGGAGCGTGGGACACACCGAGCACGAGACGGGTCCGCCGGTACGCCATGACTCCCGCCGGACGGGTCGTGCTGGCCCGCATGCTGCGAACCCGGATCGCCGTTCGCTGCGATGCGGTGCCCGACGCACGGGACGTGGTCGGCGCGATTTCCCCGGGGTTCACCCTCATAGTCCACGATCCGGCAGACCACTACTTCGGCATGGAACACGCAGAGACCCTCTACCGGTGGGCGAAGGAGCCGAAGGCGTTGTGGCTCGAGGAGGGGAGGGGCCACGGCACCGATCTGCTCACTCCCGACCTCGCCCAACGGTTGGTGGCCGAACTCCGGATACGCCTCGGTCGCTGAGCCCGGGGCGTCCCTCGCGCTAGGGTTCGAGCGCGTCAAGGGATCGCGAGGGCGTACGCGGGAGTTCCTCCGAAGCCTTTACGAGCCAGGAGCGTGGCCGTGGCCCTTCCCCCACTCGAGAACCTGGCCCCCGGCAAGGTCGGCCGCGCAGGCGGCCGCCGGACGGCGACTGTCGACCTGGAGCAGGCTCGCGCCTACGCGGCGGCCACGAACGACCCCAACCCGGCCTACGCCGAGGGCCGCTACGCGCCGCCCGTCTTCGGAGTCGTGCCCACATGGGACTCGCTCATAGCCGCCCTCGACGAGCTGATCCCCGCAGAGCTGAAGCCGATGCTCCTACACGCCGAACAGGACATGCACTTCCACCAGCCCCTCGTGCCGGGCATGGAGCTCACCACCGAGGCCGCAAGTCACAGCGTGCGCGTCGCCCGGTCCGGGACCCGGCTGACGATCCGGGGTCTGAGCAAGGACGATGAGGGCCGGCCCGTGCTCGAGCAGTTCAGCACCATGTTCGTCCGGGGCATGTCCGGCCTGGAGGACGCGGGCGACGACCGGCCTGACCATTCCTTCCCCGACGAGGCCCGCTTGCGACCGGTCGCCGAGGTGCTCAGGACTGTCGACCTCGACCAGACGTTCCGCTACCGGGACGCGTCGGGCGACACCAACCGGATCCACGTCGACGAGGAGTTCGCCCGGAGCGTCAAGCTTCCAGGGATCATCCTGCACGGGCTGTGCACGATGGCCATGTGCGGGTCGGCGGTGATCGACCAGGTGGCCGGTGGAGATCCGGCCCGCCTGGCCCGGCTCGCAGTGCGGTTCTCCCGCCCTGTCTTCCCCGGGAACGACCTTGTGGTGAGCCTGTTCGATGCCGGCTCGACCGGAGTGAACGGCCGGGACGGTCGCGCCGTCTACGCCTTCGAGGCGGCCAGCGGTGGGAAGCTCGTCGTCCGGGACGGTCGGGCGGAGGTGCGGAACTAGCCGTGCCCGTTCTCCGCCTTTTCGCCGCTGCTCGGGAGGCCGCCGGTGAGGCCCGTGTGGAGCTTCAGGGGCCGACGGTGGGCGAGGTCCTCGACCAGGCTCGGGCCCGCTTCGGCGAGCCCTTCACCGCCGTGCTGGCCCGCTCTCGCGTGTGGGTCAACGGACATCCGTCGGAGCTGAGCGCAGCGCTGAGCGAGCACGACGTGGTGGCCGTCCTCCCGCCCGTGTCCGGTGGGGCGGACGCCGCGGCCGCCACGCCCGTGTTGCCGGCCCCGTACGAGCCCGCGGCTGAGCCTCCTCCACCCCCAGCCGCTCCATCCCCGCCTCCGCCGCCGCGACCCGAGCCGCGGGCCAGGCCCGAGGTCGAGTGGTCGCCGCCGGCGCCCGTGCGACCCCCGCCTGCGGAGCCGCCGGTGCCGCCGCCGGCACCGGCACCGGCACCGGCACCGGCGCAGCCCCCACCGGTGGTCGAGCAGCCCTCGGCCGACGACCTGCTGGACAGGCTCGCGGGGCTGAAGCCGTTTCCACCAGAGGAGCCGGTCGTCCCGGAACCTCCCGAGCTCGACCTCGGCCCGCTCTTCCCTGAGTTCGAGGAGCCGGCCGCAGACGACCCGGACTCCGGCCAGTGGGATCCGGGCACCGGTCCGAACTGGACGGTGGGGACCGTCGACCCCCTGCTGCCGCCCAGTGGAGCCGAGCCGGCGAAGGAGCCGGAGCGAGATCTCTGGAGTTGGCCCGACGCGCCGAGTGCCGGGGAGCCCGCTGAGCCGTCACCGTTCGCCCCTCCCGCTCCCCTCCCCGACTGGGACCGTCGCTGGGACGATCCCGTGGTAAGCGCGCCGGCGCCGGAGCCGGCGCCGGAGCCGGAGCCGGAGCCGGAGCCGGAGCCCGCGGGGCCGGAGCCCGCGGGGCCGGAAGAGCACAGCGGTCCCTCCGCGTCCGCCACCAGCCTGGTCGAACCCACCATCCGGATCCTCGGGCCCGAGCGGCCCCCCGAGCGGAGTGGCGGGCCCGAGCGGCCCCCCGAGCGGAGTGCCGGGCCCGAGCGGCCCCCGGAGCGGAGTGCCGGGCCCGAGCGGCCCCCCGAGCGGGGTGGCGGGCCCGCCGGGCTCGTCCCCCCCGCCCTGGCGACCGTGGAGAGGCCCACCGAGCCCGCAGTGCGGATCATCGGTCGGGAGCGGCCGGCCGCCGACGAGCCTCCGCCGCACACCAACGGCTCGGCCGCGCCCGCTCCTGCGCCGGCCCTCGCGCCCACGGCGGGGCGGACCTCGGCGGCTACGGCCGTGGCGCCGACTCCGCTTCGCGCGTCCAAGCCCCGGCCCAAACCACCGCCCCTGGCGGTGGTTCCCAAGTCGAACCGGCCCCACGGCCGCCTCGGGTTCCTGTGGGTGGGAGTGACGGTCACCGCCGTGGTGGGCGGGCCGGCCACGGCCGGGATCTGGCTGGCAGCCTGCGCGGCGGTGGCCGGGTTGCAGACGGCACGGGTGTGGCGCGCTCGCAACGAGCGGCCCATCCAGCTCCTGGCCGGCGCCATCGCCGCCGCCCTGCCTCTGTGCGCCATCTCCGGCCTGCGGGCGATGACCGCAGCGGTGGCCGCCGCGGTCGTGGCCAGCCTCCTGGTCCGTCTCTTCTCGCTCACCAAGGCCCCCGCCCGCGACGTGGGACTGACGCTGGCCATCGCCATCGTCATCGGACTGGCCGTGGCCTCCGTGGTTCTGTTGCGGACGGTCAACGTGCAGGCCCCGCTGATGCTGCTGGGGTTGGCCGCGGCCTACGACGCCGGCGCTTATCTCATCGGTACCGGTGCTGCCTCGGCCTGGGAAGGACCCGTAGCCGGCGTGTTCGCCCTGATTCCCGTCACCATGCTCTCGGCCGTCACCCTCGTTCCGCCCTTCCCCGAGGGGAGCCCGCTCCTGCTGGGCGCGCTGGCCGTGCTGCTGACCCCGTGCGGTCCCCTGGCGGGCTCGGCCCTGCTAGGGGAGCGCGACGCCGAGGCGCCCGCCCTCAGGCGACTGGACTCGCTGCTCGTCCTGGGGCCGGTGTGGGCCTGGTGCGCCGCCGCCTTCTTGGCCTAGCGGCTACTTCTTGGTCTCCCAGAAGATGGTGTCGATCTCGCCGATGAGGTCGAGCAGCTTCTGGCCGCTGTCGGGGTCCCCCGACTTCTTGGCCTCGCCTGCGGCCTTGGTCGCGTCCCAGAACAGCTGGTGGAGCTGGGGGTACTTCTCCAAGTGCTCGGGCTTGAAGTAGTCGGTCCACAGGACCCAGAGGTGGTGCTTGGCCAGGTCGGCGCGCTCCTCTTTGATCAGGATGGCCCGCTGGCGGAAGGCCTCGTCGTCGGACGCCTGAAACTTCTCCTGGATCCCCTTGACGGACTGGGCCTCGATCCGGGCCTGAGCCGGGTCGTAGACCCCGCACGGAAGGTCGCAGTGAGCCGAGACCCGCTCCGGCGGGCTGAGGCGATCGAGAGTGGCCCAGATAAACCCAGCGTTGAGGCGGTCGGATACGCGCATGCCTAGGCTCCTTCGTTTCGCAGATTCGTCTCGCGCACACTATCGAGTCCGGTCGCCGGCCCTTGTTGGCGCCGGCGCGCTGGGTACGGCGGTCGTGCTCGTCCTGCGGCTCCGCCGCCTGGAAGTCTTCGGTCCGAGCATGTCGCCCACGCTCGAGCCCGGTGATCGGCTCCTCCTGTGGCGGACCCGGAGAGCCCGTCCCGGCGACCTGGTGGTGGTCCCCGATCCCCGCCAGTCCCGCAGGCTCGTGGTCAAGCGAGTGCTGGCGGTGTCCCAGGCGGGGCTGACGCTCAGAGGTGACAATCCCGGCGCCAGCACCGACAGCCGTCAGTTCGGTGCCGTTCCCCCCTCGACGGTTCGGGGACGGGTCGTCTACCGCTACCACCCCGATCGCCAGCGGGGTCGGATCGGGCGGTTGGTACCCTGAAGTCGGATGGCCCTCAAAGACGATCTCGACCGACTGCTCGGCGCCTCTTACCTCGCCCACCTCGGCGCGCATGACGACGACCGGCTGCGGACTATGCGAACGGAAGCCCAGGAGGTCGAGGCCAAGCTCTCCTACCTGCGCCGCATGGTCCAAGGGCGGTTGGACATCGTCACCGCCGAGAGGGAGCGTCGGGCCAGCGGAAGCTCGTCCTCCGACCTGTCCGACCTGGTCGCCCGGCTACCCGAGATCCTGGCCGACCGGGGCCGCACGCCGGGCCCGGGCCGCATGCCCACCAACCTCGTGCCGCCGGACGACGACGACCTGACCCGCGAGCTGGACGCCGTCAGCGGCCCCGCTGCTCTCGGATCGCTTCTCGACCTGTCGGACGACGATCTGCAGGCGGTCGCCGGCCGGCTCGAGCAGCTGGAGCAGACGGTCTCGGCCCAGAGGCGAGCCATTTTCGGCGTGATCGACGCCGTCCAGGCCGAGCTGGCCAGTCGCTACGAGCAACAGGGCGACGTCAAGGCCTGACGTCGGTCCGAGGCGGATTCTGAGTCGACTCGGGCTCCTCGGTACGGTGGCGGCCGTGCCGGACGACATCGACGGGCGACGACAGGAACTGGGCGAGTTCATTCGCGCCCAGCGGTCGAGCCACCGGCTCTCGCTGCGGCGGCTGTCGGACGTGTCGGGCATCTCCAATCCCTACCTGAGCCAGATCGAGCGGGGCCTCCGGAAGCCGTCGGCCGAGGTGCTCCAGCGGATCGCCCGCGCCCTGGCCGTCCCCACCGAGGAGCTGTACGTGCGGGCCGGCATCCTCGAGTCCGCCGCCGATGGAGACCTGGTCGGGCACATTCTCCGGGATCCGACCCTGAGCGACGACCAGAAGGGGGCCCTGGTCGAGCTGTACCTGAAGTACCGGGCGGACGGGGGCGGGGAAGATCGCGCTCCTGGGTAGGGTTGGACCCGTCGTGCGCCGCCTCGCCGTCCTGTCACTCCATACGTCCCCCCTCGCCCAGCCCGGTGCCGGCGACGGAGGCGGCATGAACGTCTACGTGCGCCAGCTTTCGTCGGCTCTGGCGCGGGCGGGTGTCGACTGCGACGTGTACACGCGGGCGTGGCGCCGGGGCCTGGCCCCCACCGTCGAGCTTGAGCCGGGCCTGGTGGTGCACCACGTGCGGGCCGGCCCCCTGGCCGTGGTGCCCAAGGAGAGCCTCCCCGAGCTGGTCGACACCTTCACCGCCGCGGTACTCGAGCGCCTGTACGGCTACGACGGCTGCGAGCCCGACGTGCTCCACGCCAACTACTGGCTGTCAGGAGTGGCCGGGCACTCCCTCAAGCACGAGCTGGGGTTGCCGCTGGTCTCGACGTTCCACACCCTCGCCCGGGTGAAGGCGGAGGCCACGCAACAGGAGGAGGCGGTCCGGGCCAAGGCCGAAGCCGAGGTGATCGGTTGCTCCGACGTCATCCTGGCCTCATCCCTCGACGAGGCCACGCAGCTGGAAGGGCTCTACGGCGCCGACCCGTCCCGCATCGAGGTCGTGCCCCCCGGGGTCGACCACGAGGTCTTCTTTCCCGGTGACCGCCAGACGGCGCGTGCCGCTCTGGGCCTGGGCCTGGGCCCGAGCGGCCCTCTGAGCGGAGTGGCGGGCCCGAGCGGCCCTCTGTTGCTGTTCGTCGGCCGTATCCAGCCCCTCAAAGGCGCCGACGTGGCTGTGCGGGCTCTGGCCGAGCTGGATCGACGGGACGCCTCGCTCCTGATCGTGGGCGGCCCCAGCGGCCCGGACGGGGCCGCCGAGCTGCGGCGGGTCCGGGCCCTGGTGGCGGCCGAGGGCCTGGGGGACCGGGTGCGGTTCGTGCCCCCCCAGCGCCACGAAAGCCTCCCCGCCTTCTATCGGGCAGCCGACGTGTGCCTCGTCCCAAGCCGCTCGGAGTCCTTCGGGCTGGTGGCCCTGGAAGCGGCCGCCTGCGGCACTCCGGTGGTGGCGGCGGCCGTAGGGGGGCTGCGGACGCTGGTGGCCCACGGAGAGACCGGCTTTTTGGTCGAGGGCCGGGACCCGGCCTCCTACGCCCGGCGCGTGGACGATCTCCTGAGCCATCCCGAGCGCGCCGCAGGCATGGGCGCGGCGGGCGCGGCGAGAGCGCAACGGTACTGCTGGTCGATCACCGCGGCCCGGCTTCGCCGCCTCTACGCCGACCTCACCGCTCGTAGCGTCGTCGAGTGCCGGTGACTACACTCGTCCTTCTTTCTCCTGCGGAGCAGCCTGGGCCGGGTTCCCGCCACCAGTGTGCCTCCTGGTATTTCGGTACTTTTCACGCCATCTCTTGCGCCCGGTAAATTTCCGCGGCTAAGGTCTTGGCAGGGCCCGAGAGGCGGAACGGCCAGCCGTTCGGGGAAGTGCGGTCACGCCGGGAGGTTTCTCGGGCCCTCTCTCGTCGCATCACGCGCAGGTAGCAGTGACCTTGCTCGAAGCTTGCACCCCTACCGGCTGCTCGTTACCGTTTTCGCCGATCAGCCGCGGCGGGGGCTCTTTCAACCCTCATGACGAAGACCAGGATCCACGCCCTTGTGCTCATCGTCATGCTCGTGTCCCTGCCGACACGAGCGGGTGCTGCTGACGACGACGCTCGTACGCGCAAAGCCAACGCCGCAGCCCAGCTCGACGTCCTGAAGGCCAACGACCTACAGCTCGAGTCGGCGGTGCAGGCCCTCGACGCCGGCGTAGCCGTGCAGGCCAGCGAGACCGACGCCGCCCAGCAGGCGGTCGAGGTGGCCGACGCCGCCGTCGATACGGCCAAGGCCCGCCTGACCGCCACCGAGAAGCGGGTGGGCGAGTTGCGGCTGAAAGCGTCGGCCGTCGCCGTCCAGGCCTACGTCCACCCGGGAGGCGTCCCCCTCCTGGAGATGATCGGCTCCCGTGACCTGGCCGAGGCCAGCCGCCGTCAGACGCTGATGGCCCACGTGGTCAACGTGGACCGGGACGTCCTCGGACAGTTGCGGGCGGTCCGCCAGGACCAGCAGGCCGAGCAGGCGAACCTGGTGGCCCTGCGGGAGTCGGCCCAGGACCGGAAGAAGGCGGCCGGCGAGAAGCTGGCCGAGCTGGAGAAGGTGCGGACCGATCAGGTGCGCCTACAGCAGGCCCTGGACGTGCGCATCCGTGAGGTGACGGCCGAGATCGACGCCATCTCCCGGGAAGAGGCCAACGTCTCGGGCTTCATCCGGGCCCGGGAAGCAGCGGGCGAGCCGGCCGACGGAGGCGTCCAGGTCGCAGCGGCACCCCGCGGGTCGTCCGGCTCGGGGCTGATCTGGCCGACGGACGGCGGCGTCACCTCCCCATTCGGCATGCGGTGGGGCCGGATACACGCCGGCATCGACATCGATTCGGGCCCGGGGGCGCCCATCCGGGCGGCCAAGTCGGGCGAGGTGATCATGGCCTCCTACAACGGGGGCTACGGGAACTGCGTGATCATCGACCACGGCGGAAGCTTCACCACCCTTTACGCCCACCAGAGCTCGATGGTCGTGGGTGTGGGCGAGGTCGTGGAGCGCGGCGACCTGATCGGATACGTCGGCGGCACCGGAAACGTCACCGGCCCCCACCTGCATTTCGAGACCCGGGTGGGCGGCAGTCCTGAGGACCCCGAGGGCTACCTTCCCTGATCCCGAGAGGGAAGCCGGGAAACGCTTTAGCCTGCGGCCCATGAGGGCGCGACTGGCCGTGGTCGGAGGGGGCCGGATGGGACAGGCCCTGGTGGGAGGCCTTGTCGCCGCCGGCTGGGCCGACCCGGCGGAGCTGAGCGTGGTGGAGATGTCCGCTCCCCGGCGCGCCGAGCTGGCGGCCGAGCTTCCCGGGGTCGACATCCGCGAGGACGTCCCGCCGTGCGACGGGGCGGTGGTGGCGGTGAAGCCCGGTGACGTGCCCGCCGCCTGCCAGGCCTTGGCCGGGGCCGGGCCCGAGCGGGTGCTATCCGTGGCCGCCGGTGTGCCCCTGGCCAAGCTCGAGGGCTGGCTGGGCGAGGGGACGGCCGTGATCCGAGCCATGCCCAACACGCCGGCCCTGGTGCGAGCGGGCGCGGCCGCCATCTCTGCGGGCACGGCAGCCGGGGAGGACGACCTGGACTGGGCCGAGGGCGTGCTGTCGGCCGTAGGTCTCGTGGTGCGGGTGCCCGAGTCACTCCTCGACGCCGTGACCGGGCTCTCGGGATCGGGCCCGGCCTATGTGTTCCTGGTGGCCGAAGCCCTGATCGAGGCGGGAGTGCTGGTGGGCCTGCCCCGGCCCGTGAGCTCGGCCCTTGCCATCCAGACCCTGCTCGGGTCGGCCCGGCTGCTGGACGAGTCCGACCAGGGGCCGGAGGCGCTGCGAGCGGCGGTGACGTCTCCCGGGGGCACGACCGCGGCCGGACTACGCGCCCTCGAGGCGCGGGCCGTGCGGGCAGCGCTGGCCGAGGCCGTGCTGGCCGCCACCGAACGGTCGCGGGAGCTGGGGCAGGGCTGAGTCTGGCGGTGCGAGCGGGTCGGGAGGCGCCGTTCGCAGGCGCCCCTCTTTCCACAACGCCCCCAGATGAATACAGTGCCCACTGGCGAAGAGGGGTGATTCAACTGGCGCAGTCTCAGGGACGGTCTCGGTTCCTGACCGTGGCAGAAGTAGCAGGAATGCTGCGGGTATCGACGATGACGGTCTACCGCCTGATCAAGGGCGGGCAGCTTCCCGCGGCCCGGGTGGGCAAGTCCTACCGGGTCCGTGAGGAGGACGTCGACCGGTATCTGGCCACGAGCTACACGCAGGCTGGCTGACCTCCACCCTGCGCCCACCGGCCGGCCTCGACGCCGGCGGTAACGTGCCGCCATGTCTGCCGAGGGGCCGGGCTTCAGCACAGTGTCCTTCCTGTCCGACTTCGGGCTGGCCGACGAGTTCGTAGGCGTGGTCAAGGCCGTCATCCGGTCGATCGCTCCCCACGTCTTGGTGCTCGACATCAGCCACGACGTCCCGGCCTATGACGTGAGGGCCGGCGCCCTGGCCCTGGCCCGCAGCATCCAGTACCTGCCCCCCGGAGTGGTCCTGGCCGTCGTCGATCCCGGGGTGGGGAGCGACCGGCGGGCGGTGGCCGTGGAGGTGGGCGGGGAGGACGGGACCGATCGGGCCGTGCTCGTGGGACCCGACAACGGCCTGCTGGCGTCGGCCGTCGCCCTGGCCGGCGGCGCGAAGCGTGCCGTCTCCCTCACCAACCCCGCGTACCACCTGGACGCCCCGGGGCCGACGTTCGCCGGACGGGACATATTCGCCCCGGCGGTGGCCCACCTGTGCCTCGGCACCGACCTCGAGGAGCTGGGCGACCTCGTCGACCCCTACTCCCTGGTGCCTGGCCTGGTGCCGCTCTCACGGATGGAAGACGGTGTCCTGAACGCCGAGGTCCTGTGGGTCGACCGGTTCGGCAACGCCCAGTTGAACATCGGTCCCGACGAGGTCAAGGAGATGGGTGACCGACTCTTCCTCCGCCTCGGCGGGACCGTCGCCCCCCAACCTCCCCGCCTGGCCGTGCGGGTCAGCAGCTACTCCGAGCTCAAGACCGGCCAGGTGGGGCTGGTCGTGGACTCCTACGGCCTGCTGGCGGTCACCCTCAACCGCCGGCCGGCGGCCGACGAGCTGCGCCTCGGAGCAGGGGACATCGTCGCCCTCGAACCGGCGCCGGACTGATCGTGCGCCCGGCAACCACCATCGTGCTGGTCGTGCTCCTGGCCCTGGTCTTCGTGGCCGGCCTTATCCAGTTCCTGGTCCTGGCCCGGTGAGAGCGGCCCGGATCAGAACAGGGCGGCGCAGAGCCGGCTGATCTCCCGCTCCAGGGAAGCCAGGCCCTCGACCTTGCCGACGCACAGGGAGACGCCCGCCTCGGCTGCACTGCGCTCGATCTCGTCGTCGATGAAGGCGGTGTAGAGGACGATGATCTGGTCGGGGCGCTGGGCCCGGATGCGGCGGGCGGCGGTGAGGCCGTCCATCATCGGCATCCGGTAGTCCATGACCACCACGTCGGGATCGGCTTCCTGGACCGAGTCCACCGCCGCCCCTCCGCCCTCGGCCTCACCCACCACCTCGAAGCCGTCGAGCGTGAGCATGGCCGACAGCATCCGGAGGACATGGGCGGTGTCGTCCACAACCATCACGCGGATGGGACGGGCCATGGAGTCCCAGAGTACCGGGGCGGGGGTCATCGGGGGACCCCACGCCCGGCACTTGTCACCGTGACCGGATCGACCACACGGGGGGTGGGCTTGAGCGCGGCGAGCAAGAAGCCGGCGAAGATCAGGGTGATCCCGACCACGAGGGTGACGGCGAAGGCCTCCATCTCGTCGAGCACGGAGTTGAACAGTCCCCCGGCTCCGAGGACCAGCGTGCCCAGGGCGATGAGGACGTTGGCCGCCACCAGCCGGCGGGTGGTCGCCGATCCTCGCCCCGTCCGCCCCCGGCCCCGGGCCAGCCGCCACGCGCTCCAGAGGGCGCCCGCCAGCACGACCGACGCACCCCCCGCCGACGCCACCGCGGCCAGGATGCGGGGGAGAGGACCGAACACCTCGGATCCGCGCGGGAGCCGGTCGACCGGGATGGGTGCTTGCAACGGGGCCGTGACGAGCACTCCGGCGGCGAAGGCGCAGGTCAGGCCTACGACGACGGCCCAGCGATCGCCGGCCCGTTGTCCGCCGAGGAGATACACGGTCCCCAGGGCCAGGACGGGCACGTTCACGATGGCGCCGAAGAGGTAGAAGGCCCGGAACGTGGGCCCGTCCCAGCCGTCGGCCGCCCCCAACCAGAGCGCGGCCGAGCCCGCGGTGAACATGGCCAGAGCGATGCTCCACGCCAGTTCGTGGCGACGGTGGCGGGCCAGCCAGCGTTCGAACGTCGCCAGCGAGAAGCCCAGGGCGACCAGGGTGGCGGCTGCGGCCAGAGCCGTCTGGGTCGTCACCGCAGGTCAGCGTAGGGCGGTATCGGGCAGGCCGGCCTCGCCGGCCCGAGCGGCCCTCGGAGCGGGGGTGGCCGCGCTTGTGAACGCCTTTGTGAACTTCAGCACGTGGCCGGTAGACTGAGGCCGTGGCCGACTGGTCGCCGCCCAACGGCGCGTCCTCCAACGGGGAACCGTGGCTGCCGGCAAACGGAGCCACGGAGGCGGCGCGACCGAGCCGCCGAATTCCCGAAGCCACCGTCGCCCGGCTTCCGGTCTACCTGCGCTCGCTCGTCGAGGTGGCCGAGGCCAAGACGGCCACCATCTCCTCCGAGCGCCTGGCCGAAATGGCGGGGGTCAACGCGGCCAAGGTCCGCAAGGACCTGTCCTACCTCGGCTCCTACGGGACGCGAGGCGTGGGCTACGACGTCGAGTACCTGCTCTTCCAGATCAATCGGGTCCTGGGGTTGACCCAGGACTGGCCTGTGGTCATCGTCGGCGTGGGCAACCTCGGTCACGCCTTGGCCAAGTACCGGGGCTTCTCCGCTCGTGGCTTCCGCATCGTCGGCCTGTTCGACGCCGACCATTCCAAGGTGGGCGAAGAGGTCGGAGCCATGGCCGTGCGGCCCCTCGCCGACCTGCCCGCCGTGGCCGCGCAGGAGGAGGTGGCCATCGGCATCATCGCCACCCCCGCCAGCGCGGCCCAAGACGTGGCCGATCGCCTGGTGGCCGCCGGCGTCCGGTCGATCCTGAACTTCGCCCCCGCCGTCATCTCGGTGCCCCCCAGGGTCTCGCTGCGCAAGGTCGACCTGTCCATCGAGCTGCAGATCCTGGCGTTCTACCAGCAGCGCGGCGGTCGGGAGGGCCCTCCGATGCCGCTGCCTGAGCCCCTGGCGAGCAGCTAGTTGTCCCCGCCGTACCCCGTGAACCTGGTGGTGGAAGGCCGCCCCTGCCTGGTGGTGGGCGGCGGGGTGGTGGCGTCCCGCAAGGTCGAGGGGCTGGTTGCCTCCGGCGCCGTCGTCCACGTCGTCGCTCCGGAAGTCGGCCACGAGATCCGCCGGCAGCCCCGCGTCACGTGGGACGAGCGGCCCTACCGCAGCTCCGACCTGGAAGGCCGACGGCTGGTGATCGCCGCCACTGACGACCGTCGCATCAACGAGGCCGTCTACCGGGACGCCGAAGCCGCCGGCGTCTGGGTCAACGGCGCCGACGATCCCGACCACTGTTCCTTTACGCTGCCGTCCGTGGTTCGGCGCGGCTCGCTCATGATCGCCGTGTCCACCGGTGGACGCAGCCCCGCCCTCGCCCGGTGGCTCCGTGAGCGCCTCGAGCGCGACATCGGGCCCGAGTACGAGGTGCTTCTCGACCTCCTGGCTGCCGAGAGGGCGTCCCTGAAAGCCGCGGGTCGTTCCACCGAGGGTCTCGATTGGCGGAGCGCGCTGGACTCGGACATGCTCGGACTCATTCGATCAGGTGACGTGACCCACGCGAGGGAGCGCCTCCAGACATGTCTGTCGTCGTCGTCGGGCTGAACCACCGCACAGTCCCGCTCGACCTGCTCGAGCGGCTGGCGGTGCCTCGGGATCGGCTGCCCAAAGCCTTGGGCGACCTGATGTCGCGCCCGTTCGTCAGCGAGGCCGTGATCCTCTCCACCTGCCACCGCACCGAGGTCTACGCCGTCGCCGAACGGTTCCACGGAGCCATGCAGGACGTGCGCCACTTCCTCTCGGAGATGGCCTTCATCCCGCCCGAGGACTTCAGCGACCACCTGTACGCCTACAACGACGACGCCGCTGCGGCCCACCTCTTCGCCGTGTCCGCCGGGCTCGATTCGCTGGTCCTGGGCGAGAGCCAGATCCTGGGCCAGGTGCGTGAAGCCTGGACCGCCGCCCGGGACGAGGGTGCGGCCGGCAGCCGGCTGTCGGCCCTGTTCCGCCACGCCCTGGAGGTGGGGAAGCGCTCCCGGGCCGAGACGGGCATCGGTCGGGGCATTACGTCGCTATCGCAAGCGGCGGTGGCGATGGCTCGCCAGCGGCTGGGCACGCTCGCCGGGCGCAGCATCCTGGTCGTAGGCGCAGGGAAGATGGGCGAGCGCGTGGTCGCCGACCTGGCCGGCGGCCAAGGGGCGGAAGAGGTCCTGATCGCCAACCGCACGTGGGACCGGGCCGTGGCCCTGGCCTCACGGGTGGGAGGCAGGGCGGTGCAGCTCGAGGGCCTGGGCGAGGCTCTGGCCGACGCCGACGTAGCCTTCACCTCGTCCGCCGGCGCCGACGTGCTCATCGAGCAGGAGATGCTGGCCCCGGTGATGGCCGCCCGTCCCGACCGCCCTCTCCTGGTGGTCGACCTGGGCATGCCCCGCAACGTGGATCCGGGAGTGCGGGACGTGCCGGGCGTGACCCTCCTGGACCTCTCCGACCTGCAGGAGTTCGCCCGGGCCGGGCTCGACCAGCGTCGCAAGGAAGCGGTGCCGGTCCGGTCCATCGTCGCCCAGGAGGTCGGCCGTTACATCGACGCCACGACGGCCCGGGGGATGGCGCCCACCGTGTCCGCCCTGCGGGAGCGCGGCGAACGCCTCCGTGCCGCCGAACTGGAGCGGTTCCGCTCCCGCCTCTCGGGCCTGGACGCGCGCCAGCGGGAGGCGGTGGAGGCCATGACAAAGGGGATCGTGGCCAAGCTGCTGCACGACCCCACGGTGCGGGTCAAGGACGCCGCCGGTTCCGCACGAGGCGAACGGCTGGCCGACGCCCTGCGCGAGCTCTTCGACCTGTGAGCGAGCGCAGGCGAGCGAACCAGTGAACACAGCGCCCCGTTCAGCGGGGCTGCCGCCGAAGGCGGCGACCCGATGACCGGTGCGGCCGGGCCATGAGCCGGCGGCGGCTGCGAGTGGCCACCCGGGCGAGCGCCCTGGCCCGTGCGCAGACCGCCCTCGTGATCGACCTCCTGCGCGACGCCGCGGGAGCCCAGGCGAGTGACCTCGACGTAGAGGCCCTGCTGGTCGAGACCACCGGCGACCGCAACACCGAGGCCGAGATCTGGCAGCTCGGCGGCCGTGGGGTGTTCGTCAAGGAGGTCCAGTCCGCCGTGCTCGACGGAAGGGCCGACCTCGCCGTCCACTCGGCCAAGGACCTGCCGTCGGGGGAGATGCCGGGGCTCGTCATCGCCGCCGTGCCCGAGCGGGCCGACCCCCGGGACGCGCTGGTCGGGTCCGCTCTGGACGACCTTCCCCCCGGCGCCCGCGTGGGCACCGGGTCCATCCGCCGCCGGGCCCAGCTGGCCTGGGTGCGGCCCGACCTCACCTTCTCCGGCCTGCGGGGCAACATCGGCACCCGCATGGCCAAGGCCCCCGGCTTCGATGCCATCGTCGTGGCCGCCGCCGCCCTGGCCCGCCTGGGGAGGCTGGACGAGGCCGCCGAGCTGCTCGACCCGTCGATCATGCTGCCCCAGGTGGGCCAGGGCGCCCTGGCCGTGGAGTGCCGGTCGGACGACAGCGAGGTGCGCGACCTGCTGGCCCTCATCGACCACCCGCCCTCGAGCCGGGCGGTGGCCGCCGAGCGGGCCTTCCTGGCCGTCCTGGGCGGTGGGTGCGACCTGCCCGTGGGCGCTTACGCCACCGTGGGAACGGACGGGCGGACGGTCGACCTGACCGGGTTGATCGCCAGCGGTGACGGCCGGATCGTGCTGCGCCACTCGGCCCAGGGCGACGATGGTCAGGCCCTCGGGCGGGACGTGGCACGCCACCTCCTCGACCGGGCCGGCGGCCAGGCCCTGCTCGAGGAAGTGGCCATCAATTGAGGACGCCGGCCCGGTGACCGTCTACCTGGTCGGCGCGGGGCCGGGCGACCCCGGGCTGCTGACGGTGCGGGGGGCGGAGGTGCTGGCCGAGGCCGACGTGGTGGTGCACGACCGCCTGGCCGAGCCCTCCCTGCTCGAGCTGGCCCCGGCGACGGCGGAGCGGATCGACGTGGGGAAGTCCCCGGGCGCACCCATCCCCCAGGCCGACATCAACGCCGTGCTCGTCGAGCGGGGCCAGGCCGGCCAGCACGTGGTCCGGCTGAAGGGGGGCGATCCCTTCGTCTTCGGACGGGGGGGTGAGGAGGCCGCCGCCCTGCAGGCCGCGGGCGTGCCCTTCGAGGTCGTGCCCGGCATCACCTCGGCGATCGCGGTCCCGGCCTACGCCGGCATCCCCGTCACCCATCGGGGCCTGTCGACGTCCGTCACCGTGGTCACCGGCCACAGCCGCCATGCGGTGGACACCGACCTGGACTGGGACGCCCTGGCCCATTCGGGCGGAACGCTGGTGGTGCTCATGGGCGTGGCCCACCGGGCGGAGATCGCGGCCCGGCTCATGGGCGCCGGCCTCGAGCCGGACACGCCGGTGGCGGCCGTGCGATGGGGCACCCGGCCTTCCCAGCAGACGGTCCGGACGACCCTGGCCGGCATGTCCGGCGTGGTGCTGGAGCCGCCCGTCACCCTTGTCATCGGCGCTGTCGCCGGCCTCGACCTGCGCTGGTTCGAGAACCGCCCGTTGCTCGGCCGGCGGGTGGTGGTGTGCCGGGCCCGCGGCCAGGCTTCGGGCCTGGTCGATCGCCTCCGGCGTTTGGGGGCCGAGGCCGTGGAAGTGCCGACCATCGAGATCGGAGACCCGGCCGACGGCGGGCAGGCTCTAGCAGCGGCGGCGGCCGGCGTCCGCGGGCAGGACTGGGCCGTGTTCACGTCTGTCAACGCCGTCGAGCGGTTCTTCGCCCACATCCGGGACGCCCGCGCTCTGGGCGACGTGGCCGTGGCCGCCATCGGACCGGGGACGGCCGCCGCCCTGGCCGTGCGGGGCGTGGTCGCCGACCTCGTGCCCGAGCGGTCCGTGGCCGAGGGGCTGTTGGAGGCGTTCCCCGCCGGCCTGTCACCCCGCTCAGAGGGCCGCTCGGGCCTGTCACCCCGCTCAGAGGGCCGCTCGGGCCTGTCTCCCCGCTCAGAGGGCCGCTCGGGCCCAGGCCGGGTCCTTCTCCCTCAAGCGGCCGCCGCCCGCCCCGTCGTGGCCGACGGGCTGCGAGCCCGCGGGTGGACGGTCGAGGTGGTCGAGGCCTACCGCACCCACCCGTCGGTTCCCCCGCCCGACCTGCTGGCGGCCGCGGCCAAAGCCGACGCCATCGCCTTCACGTCCGCATCCACGGTCGACAACTACCTGGACGCAGCCGGCCCCGACTCGGTTCCTCCGGTGGTCGTCTGCATCGGCCCGGTCACGGCGGAGACCGCCCGGGAACGGGGCCTTAGCGTGGCCGCCGTCGCCGGTCATCACACGCTCGACGGTCTGGTCGACGCCCTTGTCGACGTGATCGGCCCTCGATCGCCCGTCTAGGAGCGTGCTGAAGTAGTCGCTGGAGATCCACCACCTCTGGCCCGGCGCGGCGAAGACTGCGACCATGGCTCTGGGTGCGACGGTGGTGCAGGAACGATTCGAGAACCCGAGGGAGATTCTCGGGGATCGGCTCCGGGAGGGATCGCTCTACCGGCTCCTGGCCGACACCGGTGACCGGCTGTTCGGCGACGACTACTTCGCCGATCTCTACAAGCGCTCGCCGCTGGGTCGTCCGACGGTGCCGGCAAGGGTGCTGGCCACGGTGACGCTGTTGCAGTCCTTCGAGGGCTTGTCCGATCGCGAGGCGTGCGACCGCCTGGAGGTCGACCTGCGCTGGCAGGCTGCGGCCGGCGTGTCGACCGGTGCCGAGGCGTTCCACCCCACGGTTCTGGTCGGGTTGCGAAACCGGCTGCGGGCATCGGATCGACCCCGGCGTCTGTTCGAGGACACCAAGGTGGTGGCCCGCCAGGCCGGGCTCTCAAGGGAAGGGCCCGTGTCCTGGACTCGACGCCGGTCTATGACGCAGTGGCGACCCAAGACACCGTCACCCAGTTGCGGGCGGCCATCCGCAAGTTGCTCGTGGTTCTCGACAACACAGCGCCGGCCCTGGCATCGAGGGTGCGGG
>JBHENM010000217.1:0-1554 GCA_046262035.1 Acidimicrobiales bacterium
CAGAGGGGTTGTCAGGGTCGTTCGGGCAGGTCACGCCATCAGGGTGCGCCAAGAAGATCGAGGTGCCTCCGGCGTCCTGCCCGACAGGTCGACAACTCGCCGGTCCCAGGACTCTCCGGGGACCCCAAGCTCGGAGGAGCCGGATGGCACAGGCAGTATGGAAGAAGATCGTGCTGGCCGACAGCGATGCCACCGTGGTCGTGGAAGGCAACCACTACTTC
Organism: Acidimicrobiales bacterium; assembly: GCA_046262035.1. GTDB lineage: Bacteria > Actinomycetota > Acidimicrobiia > Acidimicrobiales > AC-14 > JBHENM01. The sequence continues at coordinate 222 of JBHENM010000217.1, forward strand.
CCGCCGGAGCCGGTCCGCTGGGACCATCTCGAGGCCAGCGACAAGCGCTCGGTCTGCCCATGGAAGGGCTCGGCCAGCTACTACGACGTGGTCGTCGACGGAGCCGTCAACCGCAACGCCGCCTGGCTGTATCCCCGCCCGAGCCCGGCTGCCGCCAAGATCGCCGGGTACCTCGCCTTCTGGCACGGCGTCAGCGTCGCGCCGTCACATCCCGACGGCCATCGGCGACGTGCGTTGCCCTTCCCGTCCCGGCGCCGCTCTGTGAGGCCAACGCCGTCCTCCGGCCAGTGGAACCGACGGTGACCGCGCCGGCTCCACCGTCCTCGCATGGGGTTGCGCTCGTCGTCGGCCGTCAGGCACGCTGGGCCGGAACAGCCCGAGCCAACAGCCGATCGGCTCACCAGACGCCGGACTCGGCTCGCGTGCGACCGGGAACCCCACCTGGGTCTGAGAAAGTCGCGGCCCCTGGCGGCCGGGCGGAATGCAGCCTGTCGCCAACGGGTTGCTTCGCCATGGTCGGCGTGTGCACCTACTCTCTGGCCATGCCCTCGCCCGAGCCGGAGAGCTCGACCGGGCCCGGCCTGCTTTCACACGATGACCGGCTTCGCCGCCGACGTGGGCCTGATGGTCGAGGAGATCGACGGCGCCAGCGGCGAGCTGCTCGGCAACCTTCCCCCGGCGCTCACCCACATCGGCCTCGTCAACGCCGCCAACGCCATCGCCAAGGCCAAGCGCCGCCGGCCATGACGGCGTCGCCCGGTTTCGAGGGTCACGAGGACCCCGTCCGCCCCGAGATCCTGGCCGCCTTCGCGCGGGCGTGGGCCGAGATCGCCCGCCCCGGCACCTGGTGGGACGGGCTATCGCGCCTCGCCATCGCCGGCGCGGCCCGGGCGGCCCGCAGTGGTGACGTAATCGAGCGTGGGTCGCTGCCGCAAACGGCTGTCGAGGCGGCCAGCCTGGTCGCAGCCCGCCCGGCGGCGCCGAGCGAGGCGTGGGTCTCCCTCATCTGCGATGAGCTCGCGGAGTTGCGCTACGTCGAGCTGGTGGGGATCGTGGCTCGCGTCATGGCCGTCGACACGTTCCACCGGCTGGCGGGCTGGCCCCTCGTGGCGCTGCCCGAGCCGGTGCCCGGGCCGCCCACCGGCGAGCCCCCGCCGGCCAACCTCCGCAGGCATCGCACCTGGGTGGCCATGGCCGTGCCAGTGCCGCCGTCGGTCCTGGGCGCGGTCCCAGCCGCCATGCGGGCGGTCAACGAGCTGAGCGACGTGCTGTACATGCCCCCCGAGCAGATGGCGGACCCCGACTGGCGCCGGGGCGACCTCCACCGCGCCCA
>JBHENM010000218.1:0-1340 GCA_046262035.1 Acidimicrobiales bacterium
GGCCGGGCTCGGCATCGCCCTCCTTGCCGGGCGAGAGGTGACCGTCGCGCTTCCCAAGCCCCAGGCCGGCACCGGGTCGCGTCAGCTGCGCTCCATGGTCGTCTTCGGCGCCTCCTACGTGGTGGCGTCGCTGTCATGCACGCTGCCGGTCTTCCTGGCTGTGGTCGCCTCCACCTTCACCCGCAGCGATCTCGCCTCTGGCGTCGTCACCTTCGTCGCGTACGCCACCGGGATGAGCATCGTCCTGCTGGCCGTCACCGTCGCCCTCGCCGTTGCCCACCACTCCCTGGTGATGCGCATCCGCAACCTCGGCCGACATCTCAACCGGGTCTCCGGGGGGCTGCTGGTCCTCGCCGGCGCCTATATCGTCTACTACTGGGCGTTCAACCTCAGCACCGATCCTGGTGATACCACCGGAGCCGGCCCCCCCCGCTTCGTCGAAGGCCTCTCCGCAGACGCCGTCGCCTGGTTCCAGAGGCTCGGCTGGGGCAGCGCCCTTGTGCTCTTCGGGGGCGTCATCGCCACCGCGTCCGCCGTGGCCCTCCTCGGGCGCCGCTCCGCGCCGCCCAAGTGCTGTTCTCCCGTGGATGACCCCGCATCCCAAGCGACCCCTACCGTGGTCGGATCTTGATTACCCGGGCCGACTCGGCAGCTCGCCGAGGTCAACGGGCACCCGGGAGCCAAGCCGCGACCGAGCGGGCTGGTGCGGTCGGGGCCATCGCCGGTCTCATCGCCGCCGTCCCCCTGATCGGTCCCGCGCTGGTAGCCGGCTGTCTGGGCTGCGTTGGCATCGGCGCATGCGGTTGGTCACCCGGTAGAGGTGCGACGTCCCTCTGTGCGGCTCTGGACGAATCCGCACCACACCAGGCAGCTCATGTGCTCCGAGACCCGGTCCTGAGTGGCGCCCAGGCGGCGGACCATCTCCATCTGGTGCAGCTCGCCCTCCTCCAACAGGAGCTCCAGGACGCGTAGACGGGGGGCGTCGCCCAGGGGCCGGAACAGCCGGGCCAGCAGCTCACTGTCAGCCAAGCAGGACAGGCTCGGTCTCGACGGTGGCGGGACGACCACCCGGCACGATGCTCTCTCCTTCATTAACCGTTAACCGGTACACCCGGATAATACGGCTTGGGGGTATCCACTTAGCCGGACCTGTGCTGGTCAGCGGCTGGCCACGGACGGTTCGCCGGCGGCCGTTCGAGCGACGGTGGGTGACCCCAGCCGGCCCGTCCCGCCGGGGGGTTCCGCTTGGGTCGTGGGTCCACGATGAGGTCCTGGTAGCGGACCGGCTCGTGGCCGACAGCGAGCCCGAGGACGCGCTGGAACACGAGCCCTCGGCTGCG
>JBHENM010000219.1:0-2108 GCA_046262035.1 Acidimicrobiales bacterium
GGGACGTCACCGTCCTAGGCCACCGACGAGGGGCGTCTTCATCGCCCAGCGGAACCGGTCGGCGCCCTCGTAGGCGGGTCCCACCGCCAGTTGTGCGATCGAGGTGGAGTACGTCGGATAGACGTGGACCACGCTGGCGAGGTGGTTCAGCTTCAGACCTTGGGAGATGGCCAGGGCCAACTCGTGCACCATCTCCCCGGCGGCGGGGGAGAGAGGTGGGCCCCGACGATGCGGTCGCGGACGGTGACCACCTTGATCAGGCCGACTCGACGCCGTCGGCTCGGGCCCGATCGGAGTGCGACAGCTCGACCGACCACCCCCGCACCGCGTCGCCGTGTGCTCGCGGGCCTCGGCCTCGGTCAGCCCCACATGCGCCAGCTCCGGGTCGGTGAACGTGCACCACGGAACCAGCTCGGCCACCTTGCCCCGTCCCGGGAAAGAACATGTTGCGCACCGCTCGCAGCGTCGTGGGCGGCGCTGTGGGTGAACAGGTACCGGCCGGCGACGTCGCCCGCGGCGTAGATCGACGGCACCGCCGTGCGCATGGCCTCGTCCACTCCGATGCCGCTCCGCCCGACGGCCACGCCGAGCTCCGCGAGCCCCAGACCGCCCACGTTCGGACTCCCGCCCGTCGCTACCAGCACCTCGTCGGCCTCCCAGCGACGCGCATCCTCTCCTTCGCGGCCGTGGACGACCTTGCGCCCGTCCTCGACGCTGACCCGCTCGACCCGCACCCCAACGTGGATCCCGAGCCCCTCCTGGACCAGCACGGCGCGGAGGCGCTCGACCAGCTCGGGCTCCTCCCGAGCGAGGATGGTGGGCAGCATCTCGAGAAGCGTCACCCCCACACCGAGGCGGGCCATGGCCTGGGCCAGCTCGACGGCGATGGGGCCACCGCCCACCACGACCAGGCTGGCGGGGGCGCGGCTGATCCCGAACACCGTCTCGCTGGTCAGGCTGCCGGCCTCGTCCAGCCCGGCGATCGGGGGGACGGCGGGGCGACTCCCGGTGCAGAGGAGGACGAAGCGGCTGTCGAGCCGATGCTGGCCGACCTCGACCTCGTGCGGGCCCATCAAGCGGCCGAGCCCCAGTAGAGGTCGGCGCCGAGGACGGCGAAGCGATCGGGGTCGTCGTCGCTCCCGGCGATGCCGTCCTGGACGGCGCGTAGCCGACGCCACACGAGTGCGGTGTCGATGCCCGCCGGATCGACCAGGGGCAGTCCCCACCGGTCGGCGGTGCGCAGGTGGTGGGCCACTTTGCTGGCGTTCCTGCCTGCTGACCTCAGCCAGGGCCGAACGGCGCTGCTGCGGCCAGCAGCGCCTTTGACGGCACGCAGCCCGTCCACAGGCAGTCGCCGCCGAAGCGGTCCCGCTCCACCAACGCGACCCGCAGACCGAGGCGGAGGGCGAACTCGGCGGCGGGCAGGCCGCGCCCATGCCGACGATCACCAGGTATAGCGCGGGCCGGGGCGTGGGGGTGCTCGTCCTCCCTCGGCTGCATTCACGGTTCGCCCTCGGTCTCCTTCAGTGGACGGCCCCTGTGTGGCGTGCGGGCTGACGCTCGGGCGGCACGGAAACCCGCCGGCGTCGTGCGCCATTCCCTGCCCAGTGGTGGAATTCGAGAGCGCCGGAGCGGGTTCCCCTCGCGACCGACGCCGTGCGGAAGCCGGCGGATGTCCAGGACCCGAACCGTGCTTCTACGCCCCGCCGAGATGCCGTGCCGCCAGGTCGTCGAGCTCGTCACCGACTACCTGGAGGGTGCGCTCCCACCCACCCAGCGTCAGCGTCTCGCCGCCCATCTCGAGCGCTGCCCGCACTGCTCCCGCTATCTGGACCAGATGACCGTCACCGTCGCGCTGCTGGGCCGGCTGCGGCCGCCGTCGCCCGACCCCCAGGTTCGTTCCCAGCTTGCTGCCCTCTACCCCCGGGCGTGCGGACCGCGGCGGGACCGATGAGCCCTCCCGCCAGCAGCCCTCAGGATGGGCGGTCGGTGGAGGCAGGATCGGCGTGATGGACATCCTCCTCCCTCGCACCGACGCCGGCGCGCTCGCTCAGGTCGTCGTGGTGACGATCGCCCTCCTCGCCGCTCTCGTCATGGTCCGGCGCAGT
>JBHENM010000220.1:0-9082 GCA_046262035.1 Acidimicrobiales bacterium
TCAGCCGGGGGTGGGATCAGCTGGGACGTTCCTGCGGGCGAGAGGGGTCCCTGGCTCGTCAGCAACTCCTTTGGCGGGAACATCGCGGCCTTTGCCTCCGCCCTCCACGGCAGCGGTCCGCAGGCGGACGTCCTGGTCGTCAACAACATCCTCAGCGGTCCGGTGGGTACGACGGCGGTGGAGTGCAGCCCGATCGGAGGGGCGCCCGCGTTCTCCTACAACGATGTGTTCAACGGCGGCCTGAACCCCATTGCCGGATGCGGGACCGTCGTCGGCGTGAGCGGAAACGTCTCCTTCGATCCCCGATTCGCCTCGCCGGCGGCGGGGGACCTGCAGGTCGCACTTCCCTCGCCCGTCGTTGATGCCGGCAACCAGGCGGTTCCCGGTCTGTCCGGAACGGACCGGCTGGGGAACACGCGGGTCGTCGATGGTGATGGCGACGGTACGGCGCGGGTGGACATCGGTGCCACCGAGGCTGTTGTTGACCCGGACCCGAGCGAGGCTTGGGGACGGAACCCGGTCGGCCAAATCGGTGACGGCACCGCCACCGACCGCCTCGTTCCCACACCGACCGCCAACTCCAGCCAGATGGTTTCGGTCGCCGCGGGCGGCTACCACACCCTGGGCGTGAAGGCCGACGGCACGGCATGGGCATGGGGGTGGAACATCCTGGGACAACTCGGTGACGGCACCACCGTCGACCGCCTCGTCCCCGTGCAGGTCCCGGGACTGACTGACGTGGTCGCCGTGTCTGCCGGGCTCGTTCACAGCCTGGCTCTCAAGGCCGACGGGACGGTGTGGGCCTGGGGATGGAACGGCGTTGGCGTGTTGGGAGACGGGACGACGATCAATCGAGCGACCCCCGTCCAGGTGCAGGGCCTGACGGGCGTGCACTCCATCGCTGCCGGCGGCTACCACAACCTCGCGTTGAAGGTCGACGGCACGGTCTGCGCGTGGGGGTGGAACGTCCTCGGGGAGCTGGGCGACGGAACCACCGTCGATCACGCCACGCCGGTCCTGGTGAGCGGCCTTCCCGCCGTAACCTCGGTGGCCGCCGGAGCCCTCCACAGCATGGCCCTGGTCGGCAGCAGCGGCGAGGTCTGGACCTGGGGGTGGAACGGCGTCGGCCAGCTCGGCGACGGGACGAATGTGACCCGACTCTCACCGGTCAAGCTCAGGGGGGGCGGAATCAGCCAGATCGCGGCCGGCGCCTACCACAGCCTGGCGTTGGAGGACATTCAAGTGCTGGCGTGGGGATGGAACGCCGTCGGGCAGCTGGGCGACGGTACGACGACCGACCGGTGGTCGCCCGTCACCGCCAACGCCAACCATCCTCGCTCTATCTCCGCCGGCGGGTACCACAGTCTGGCCAAGGACGACGACGGCACGATGTACGCCTGGGGCTGGAACGGTGTCGGGCAGCTGGGCGACGGCACGATCACCAGCCGTCTCACGCCCAGCCCGGTGCCAGGGACGGCTGATCTGACCCTCCTGTCAGCCGGTCTTGTCCATAGCGCCGGGGTCTGACCCGGGAGCCGGGCCCACCGGCAGCTCTATCCGGAAGCTCGTGCCCTGGCCGGGGGCGCTGTCGACCGACACGCGACCGCCGTGGGCCTCGGTGATGGCGGCCACGATGGCCAGGCCCAGACCCGTGCCGCCGTGGCCCCGGGCGCGGGACTCCTCGCCTCGGTAGAAGCGCTCGAACACGCGCGCCGCCTGATCGGGGGAGAGGCCGGGGCCCTCATCGGCCACTTCGATGGTCGCCGTGCCGTTCTCGGATCCCACCCGCACGGCCACCGGGGTTCCTGGTGGGGTGTGCTGGCGGGTGTTGGCCAGCAGGTTGGCCATCACCTGCCTCAGGCGGGCGTCATCCCCCTCGACCGAGGCTGAGGGCGCAGAGTCGAGGGTGATGGGACGGTCGGGGTCCACGGCCCGGGCGTCGTCAACCGCGTCGGCGGCCACCTGGGCCAGGTTGACCGCTGACCGCTCGAGAGGTCGTCCCTGGTCGAGCCGGGCCAGGAGGAGGAGGTCATCGACGAGGATGCCCATGCGGGTCGCCTCCTCCTCGATACGGCGCATGGCCTTGGCCAGGTCCTCCGGACGTTCCGCGGCCCCGCGGCGGAAGAGCTCGGCGTAGCCCCTGATCGACGTGAGTGGCGTCCGGAGCTCGTGGGAGGCGTCGGCGACGAACCGCCGGAGACGGCCTTCGGATTCCTGCCGGTCGTCGAACGCGGCCTCGATCTGCCCGAGCATGGCGTTGAGGGCACCACCCAGCCGGCCGACCTCGGTGTGATCGTCGGCGTCCACCCGGCGTGACAGGTCTCCAGCGGCGATGGCACCGGCCGTCTGTCCGATGTCGTCGAGGGGACGAAGGCCCTGGCGGACCAGCCAGCGGGCCAGCAGTCCGACGGCGGCCATCACGGCCAGGCTGGCGACCAGCTCGATCCTGACCAACCGCCCCAGCGTCTGCGCGACACCGTCCAGGGGGATGGCCACGACGAGAGTCGCCCCCCCGTCATCGGGGCGGGCGAGCAGCCGGAACGAGCCCGAGCCATCGGAGGCGGGAACGGTGACGGGACGGTTGACGGTGAGAGCCAGCGCCCGAAATTGCGGCCGGGCGGCGTCCATGGTGCCCTCCCCGTAGGCGACCCCGATCGCTTCCACCACCGCCCCGTCCGGCTGCACGAGGGCCGCGTATGTGCCCAGCGGAAGGGTCGTGCCCCTGAAGCGGGACGATCCGGGTCCGACCCGGCCGCCCTTGAGCTCGAAGGCAAGGGGGTCGCCCGCCTCGACCAGCTGCTGGTCGACACGGTCGACGAGGAAGGACTGAAGGGCTTGGTAAGTAACCACGTTCGACACCAGCAGGCCGACGGTCATGAGGCCGAGGACGCCCAGCAGGAGGCGGGTGCGGAGGGTCACGACCCCTAGCCGGAGGGGAGACGGAGGCTGTAACCCACGCCGCGGACGGTGTGGATGAGGCGAGGTTCCACCCGGTCGACCTTCTTGCGCAGGTAGCTGATGTACGTCTCCACCACATTGGCGTCGCCGTCGAAGTCGTACTGCCACACGTGGTCGAGGATCTGAGCCTTGGTGAGCACGCGACGGGGGTTCAGGAGCAGGTAACGGAGAAGCTTGAACTCGGTGGCCGTGAGATGAATGGGGTCCAGGCCCCGCCACACCTCGCGGGTGTCCTCGTCCATCTCGAGATCGGCAAACGACAGCCGGGCGGTATCGGCGGCCGATGGACCCCGCGTCCGGCGTAACACGGCTCGCACCCGCGCTACGAGCTCCTCGATGCTGAAGGGCTTGGTGACGTAGTCGTCTCCGCCCAGGGTGAGCCCCGTCACCTTGTCCTCGGTGGCATCCCGAGCGGTCAGGAAGACCACCGAGACCGGCACGTTGTCCGCTCGCAGACGCCGGACGACGGCGAATCCGTTCAGGTCGGGGAGCATCACGTCCAGGACCATGAGCTCGGGGCGGAATTCCTGCCCGCGAGCAAGGGCCGACCGGCCGTCTCCGGCTACCTCCACATCAAACCCCTCGTAGCGCAGAGCGGTGCTCACGAGGTCGGTGATGTTGGGCTCGTCATCCACGACCAGCACTCGAGTCTTCGTGGGCTGCTCCATACCACTCCATGCTCGCGCCCCAATCTGAGAGTTGGCTGAGAGGTCGCTGAGGGCGGGCTGAGCCCGCTCGTACGCCTTAAGGTTCGGAGATGGCAGCTGAGAACGTGGACGACGCCATCCGGCTGCTCACCGCAGTGGTCGACGAGGCCCGGGCTGCCCGTCACCGGCGCGGGTATTTCGCGGCCATGTACCGCCAGATGACGGTCCACGTGAAGGGCGGGATTGTCGGCGGAGCGTTCGAAGATGGCGACCGGATGAGCAGGATGGTGGCCCTCTTCGCCAACCGCTACTTGGACGCCCTGGCCGCATACGAGGCGGGGGCCGAACCGCCGAGAGCGTGGAGGGCAGCCTTCGAGGCGGGGGAGCGGCGGGACCGCCTGATCCTGCAGCACGTCGTGCTGGGGATCAACGCCCACGTCAACCTCGACCTCGGTGTTGCCGCCGCCGAGGTCGTCCCGGCCGATCAGATGGCGAACCTCGAGCCTGACTTCAAACTGATCCAGCGCATGATCGGCGCCCTTCTGGACCCGGTACAGACAGTGATCGGGCGATTTTCGCCTTTCCTGGGTTTGATCTGGCACGTGACCGACCGGCCCGACGACGTGGTGCTGAACTTCAGCTTCAAGGTGGCGCGGGAGGAGGCCTGGAGGCACGCCCTGATCCTCGCCAGCCAGTCTCCTGAGATGCGCCCGGCGACGATCGATTCCTTCGACCGGAGCGCGTCGGTGCTGGCCAAGCTGGTCAACGATCCCGGCGGATTGCTGGGCGGAATGGTCGTCTCTCTCGTGCGCCACACGGAGAGGGACGACGTCCCTGCGGTGATCGACGCCCTGGGCGAGGTCGTTCCCCTGACGCCTCGGTAAGTTCTGCCAGGGGCGGCACACGCACGGCTCGGAGCCCGCTTACCCTTGGGTCGTGGCCTCGCCTATTGACGCCCGCGTCACCACCCTCGCCCGCAGTTTGGCCGAGATCGGCTCGGGCTCAGACCGAGCTCCAGTCGTGCAGGCCTCCTGGTGGAGCGAGCGAATGCTCGAGTGGGCCATGTCCCACCCTTCGTTCAAGACCCAGCTGTTCCGGTTCGTGGACGTCTTCCCGGCCACCACCGACGACGCTGACGTCCTGCGGCACCTCGACGAGTACTTCGAGGGGGCCGAGGTGCCCAAAGCGCTCGACCTGGGCCTGGGGATGGCCGAGCATCTGCCGTTCGGGAAAGCGGCGGCCGCGAGCTTGGCTCGCCGGAACATCACCCGGGTGGCCGAGCAGTTCATCGTGGGTCGGGACCCCCGCTCGGCCGTCGGCGGGCTTCACCGGCTCTGGCGACATGGCTCCGCGTCCACCGTCGACCTGCTCGGTGAGAAGACCGTCACCGCGGCCGAGGCCGACCGGTACGCAGCCCGGGTAGAGGAGCTGCTCCGGGTCCTGCTCGAGGCGAGCCGTCACTGGGCACCGGACGACCACCTCGAGCGCGACGACCTGGGTCCTGTCCAGCGGGTCAACGTCAGCATCAAGCCGACCGCTCTGGCCGCCCACTACTCACCTCTTACGCGTGAAGAGGGGCTGGCCCAGGCCAAGGGCCGCCTGCGCCCCATCCTGCGGCTCGCTCGCGACGAGGGGGCGTTCGTCCACTTCGATGCTGAGCACTACGACGTCAAGGATCTGACGTTGCAGCTGTTCCGGGAGCTGCTGAGCGAGGACGAGTTCGCTCCGGTGGAGGCCGGCGTTGTCGTACAGGCCTACTTGCGGGACTCCCGGGACGACCTGGCCGACCTGGTGGCCTTCTCTGCCGGACGTGAGCGACCCATCACCGTGCGGTTGGTGAAGGGGGCCTACTGGGACACGGAGACGGTAATCGCCCACGCCGAGGGCTGGCCCGTCCCTGTGTTCGAGGACAAGCAGGAGACGGACGCCAACTTCGAGCGCTGCGCCGGGCTGCTCCACGACCACCACGGTGAGGTACGGGCCGCCTTCGGCACCCACAACCTGCGTTCGCTGGCCTACGCCATTGAGTACGCCAGAACGAGGGGCATTCCCGACAACGGTTACGAGATCCAGCTTCTCTACGGGATGGCAGAGCCCATCCACGCCGCCGTCCGGAGGCTCGGGCTACGCCTACGCGTGTACGCCCCGATCGGCGAGCTGCTGCCGGGGATGGCCTACCTGGTGCGCCGGCTCCTGGAGAACACGGCCAACGAGAGCTTCGTCCGACGCCGGTTCGTCGAGGGGCAGAATCTCGAGGAGCTCGTGGCCGCGCCTCACGTAGACGGGCTTCCGGAACGCGAGGGCCCGGCTCGCCGTCCGCCCACCAAGGCGGCCGCTCCTGGGCGATACGAGCCCGAGCCCGTGGCCGAGTGGCGACGAGCAACCTCCCGAGCCGGATTCTCGGCGGCGGTGGCCCGGGTGGGATCGGGCGGCCTTGGGATCACAGTCCCAGCGATGATCGACGGTCGCGAGGTCCACACTCGGGCAACCATCGAGTCGGTCGACCCGGCGGCGCCATTGACCACCGTCGCCGTGTCGGCTTCGTGCGGCCCGGGCGAGGCCGAGGCCGCCTTGGAGGCCGCTCGGCGGGCGTGGCCCGCTTGGCGACGGACGCCGGCTCGGGAGCGGGCCGGTGTGCTCTTCCGGGCGTCCGAGTGGATGCGCGCCCGGCGGAACGAACTCGCCGCCCTGGAGGTGTTCGAGGCCGGGAAGCCATGGAAGGAAGCCGTTGCCGACGTGTACGAGGCGATCGACTTCTGCGAGTACTACGGCCGGGAAGCACTGCGCCTCGACGCCGGTGCCGCGATCGACTCGCCCGCGGGTGAGCACAACACCTACCGCTACCAGGCTCGTGGTATCGGCGCGGTCATCGCCCCGTGGAACTTCCCGCTCGCCATCCCCATGGGGATGGTCAGCGCCGCGCTGGTGACGGGCAACGCCGTGCTGTTCAAGCCTGCGGAGCAGACACCGGCCGTAGCCTTCCGGTTGGTGGAGGCCCTGCGGGCGGGGGGGCTGCCTGACGGAGTGCTCGCTTTCCTACCCGGTCTGGGTGAAGACGTGGGCGCCTACATGGTGGAACACCCGGACGTCTCGTTCGTGACCTTCACCGGATCCAAGGCCGTGGGCCTGGGCATCGTGGAAGCGGCCGCTGTCCACCGAGGCGGCCAGCGGCACGTGAAGCGTGTCATCGCCGAGATGGGCGGCAAGAACGCTCTGATCGTGGATGCCGACGCCGATCTCGACCAAGCGGTGCCGATCGTCCTCTCCTCGGCCTTTGGCTATGCGGGCCAGAAGTGCTCGGCATGCTCGCGGCTGATCGTCCTGGATGCGGTGCACGACGAGCTGGTGGAACGGCTGGTCGGGGCGGCCCGGGAGATGTTGATAGGCCACCCCAAGGAGATGGGGACCGAGCTGGGCCCTGTGATCGACGCCGACGCTCACAAGCGGATTCGGTTCTACATCGAGCTGGCGCCGTCGGAAGGGGAGGTGGTCCTCGCCCGGGAGGACGTCCCCGAGGAGGGGTATTTCGTGGGCCCCACCATCGTGCTGGGGGTTGCTTCCGATAGCCGGTTGGCCAGGGAGGAGATCTTCGGACCGGTGCTGACGGTGACGCGGGTGAGCTCGTTCGAGGAGGCCCTCGTCCGGGCCAACGATACGAAGTACGCGCTCACTGCCGGCGTGGTGTCCCGTTCCCCTTCTCACATCCGGCTGGCGACCGAGGAGCTCCGAGCCGGAAACGTGTATGTCAACCGGTCCATCACGGGCGCAGTCGTCGGGCGCCAGCCGTTCGGTGGCTACGGGCTCTCCGGCGTGGGATCGAAGGCGGGGGGTCCTGACTACCTCCGCCAGTTCGTCGACCCGCAGGTCATGAGCGAGAACACCATTCGCCAGGGTTTCGCGCCATCTCCGGACGAAGCGGCAGGGGAGTCGCGCTAACGTCCATCCCTCTACGGGCCGTTAGCTCAGTTGGCTAGAGCGCTTGCTCGACACGCAAGAGGTCACTGGTTCGAGTCCAGTACGGCCCACCCCAAAAGATCCAGGTCACAGCGTTACGGATTCCTTGAACCCTCAACCCCCTGGACGACGTAGCCAGTTTGAGCGGACCCCGGGTCAACCTTCTTGGTGTGCGGGCCCGGTTCATAGTGGACACCGTGGCTCCGGTACCTACCGGACACGTTCTCGGACGCGGCTTCGGGCACTCTGGGCGACGGTGGCTCCGGTACCTGCACGACGCTCGTCGTCCTGAGGGGGCCCACCACCCCGCCGGTCTGGCCGGCGGGCGGACGCCGTGCTAGTCCATCCTGTTCGGACGACACTGGCACTGAGCACAGGTCCAGGCCACTATGGCGACCGGAGGCGGTGACAGCGTCAGCACGACGGGAGTCTGATCGTGAGAGCCGATGAGCTTCGGGCGATCCAGAAGCCGATCAAAGATCGCTACCGCGATCAACCGGAAGCCGCTCAAATCACACTTACGGCTGAGGGCCACCTCGACGAGGGGATCACATGCTCAGTGGCGACGGGCTCGGCGATCGCACGCGCGGGGCTGCATCCCGCGACCGGCGGAAATGGCCTGGCGCTTTGCTCGGGCGACATGCTTCTCCAAGCCCTAGTTGCCTGCGCCGGCGTGACTCTTCGCTCCGTCGCCACCTCCTTGGGCATCCCTGTCTCAGGAGGGACGGTTCGCGCCGAGGGCGAACTCGACTTCCGGGGCACTCTCGCTCTGAGCAAGGAGGTTCCGGTTGGGTTCAGCGCAATCCGGCTGCGTTTCGAGCTGGACTGTGACGCAACGGATGAGCAGCTCGCGACCCTCCTGCGCCTGACCGAGAGGTACTGCGTCGTCTACCAGACCCTCGCCAGATCACCCCAGCTGTCGGTCTTTCGCTCCCGGATGAACGGCGGATGAGGTTTGCAACAGCACGATCCCGACTGCACCTTGCTCGAGGGCATCTGAGCGGGAGCCGAGGACCGGGCATGTCCGACTGGCTGCGCAAGTGGACGCCAGACGAGCAACGCGCCGTCGACCAACTCGCCGGCCTCGTGCGCGCCGCCGATACCCGCATCGAGGAGGCCGTCAAATGGAAGCGGCTGACCTTCACCGTCGACGGTGACTGGCACCATTGGCTGTGTGGCGTTGACGTCACGCGACGAGGCGTTCGGCTCGTGCTTCACAAGGGATCGCTGCTCAATGATCCCGCCAACCTGCTCCGTGGTTCGGGCCGATACGTCCGCGACGTGCTGTACGAGGATGCGATTGGTCACCCTGAGGCCGTGACGGCGCTCATCGAGGATGGGATCGCTCATCAGCGCGTCATGCTGCCCGCTAACGACTGAGGCACGCACCAAGGCACGTCGACATTGTCGAGCTCACCGCCGCTCGGTGCGGACCACATCGTGGCCGGTGCGCCACCGCTCGATGACGAGCCGGTCACCGTCGGGGTGCACCGACGTCAGGACGGCCTCCTGCACGTCAAGAC
>JBHENM010000221.1:0-9349 GCA_046262035.1 Acidimicrobiales bacterium
CGTGCGTCGCCGGTTCGAGTCCTGCCGGGGGCGCGAAAGAAAGGTGCTGGTCAGAGCGTTTACCACTGAGAACGCTCCCAGAAGTGCCTTACAACCGGTTGACACGCCGCAGGAAGCCCGCCAGCCAAGGTCATGGGACAATCAGTAGGCAGGCTCACGCGACGCCAGCCTGAGGAGGCGATGACAACGCAGGTCTACCCGGGGATCACCATGGACCCAAGCGTCCGATTCGGCAAGCCCTGCCTCGCCGGTACCCGCATCGATGTCGCCACCGTGGTCGGGGCGATCGGCTCAGGCGACAGCGTCGAGGCCGTTCAGGAGGCGTACGACCTGACCCGCGACCAGGTTCTCGCCGCCGTTCGCTACGCGGCTCACGTTGCCGCTCATCTGCCGCCAGCAGTCCAAGAGGTGTCCTGACTCTCGGTGCGGATTCTCCTCGATGAGAATTTCCCCATCCAGCTCTACCGGCGTCTCCGAGAGACGGGCCATGCGGCTGAACACATCGTCGCCCTCGGCCTCCGTGGCATTTTCGGACGATCAGATTCGCCAGCGCCTAGCGTTCGAGGCCGACCTGCTGTTCCTCGCCAGGACACGGAGTTCGCGGACCTCCCGTCCGAGACCGCTGCCACCGTCATGATTTCCCGTGTCCCGCAGTTCATTCCGATCGTTCAGCGCGTCGAGGTGTGGTTGCGCGCGATCAGCCCCTTCTTGGAACACCTCTCCGGGAAAGCTGTTTCGAGCTCCTTCCCGACGCGCACGTCGTCGAGGGGGAGCAGCCTGAAGCAGCTCGTCGTCCAGCCGTGCCCGCACGAGGCGTGGGCGCCGCCAGGTCGCCCGCCCTCGCTTCAGGCGAGCGGGCCGTCGAGCTCGCTGAGGTCGAGGAGCAGGGGCCGTCCGTCGATGACCACTTCGATCCTGCTGGCGGCCGTGCTGGACCAGTCGGCGACGAAGTCGTGGGCCTCGAAGGTCGCCTCGGAGACTCTCGATAGTCCAGGGAGATCGACAAGCAGGTATAGGCCGGCCCCTCCCAGGCGGTAGTCCGCGAGCTTGCGGCCCCGATCGACGGCGCGGGTCGACGGAGACGCGACCTCGACGACGAGCAGCGGGGGCGGGTCGAGGTGCAAGGTGCCGACGCGCGTCGACCCGGGGCTCACCACGGCCAGATCGGGGATGTCACATAGCCGCTCCCGCCGGGTACCTTCCAGGCAGGGCTGTTCACCCTGACGCAACCGGGGAGCCGAAGTTGGGCGACCACCTGGTCGAGGATGAGCGCTACCGCGTGCTCGTGCTCGTCAGATGCAGGCGAGACGATCAGGCTCCCCCGAGGGTCGAGCTCCAGGTGGGCAATGCCGAGCTCGGCCCGTAGCCCGTCGAGATCCTCGATGCTGTAGCCCATCGCAGCGGCATACGCCATGGGTTGAGCGTATGCCTCAACCAGCCGGCTCGTCAGGGCTCGACCGCTGTCCAGTCGGCTGTCGGCCCTTCGCTGTTGCCCCAAGCTCCGGTGTCTCCCAGCCACCGAGGCGGGCTATCGAGGTGGGACGAAAACTGGCTCCTTCTGCTCCTTCCGCGGGTCGATCCACCATGTCTGGCCTGAGCGCGACGAGAATGGAAGCGACGTTCGGCGAGGAGGTCGGGTGTGGGCGCAGTAGGACGGAACGAGTGGTGTGAATGTGGAAGCGGCAGGAAGGCCAAGCGCTGCTGCGGTGTCCAACGGGGCCCGTCCGAAGCCGACCTGGCCCGTGCGTTCCTCGCCGGCCAGGTCCGACCGGCCGCTCGGGTCCTCCGTCGCTGCTCCGACGACGAGCTGGACGAGCTCGAAGCCGAGATGATCGAGCTGCCGACCATCGACACCTCGCTGCAACTCCCGCTTCCCCGGTTGCTGACCCCCGATGTGGACCGGCTTCTGGTGGCCATCGAGGAGGACGACCTCGACGGCATAGACGACGCCCTCCCCGCCGTGCTGGCCCGGGTGGACACCCCGCTGGCGCGGGCCGAGCTGGCCCGGGCGGTGCTCGCCCTGCGCGACCGAGGGCGGATCGATCCGAACGTGGCGGCCGTGGCACTGATCGAGCTGTCTGCGCCGAAGCTGCAGCGCCTGGTCAGCTCGGCGGTGGTCCAGGCGGCAGGCGTGATCGTGGGAGAAGTCGCCACTCCGAGCGGCCTGCTCATAGCCGGCTGAGGATTGCGCTGGGATCAGGCCCCGGCCGGGCAGCGGCGGGCGCAGACCGCCGAGGTCGAGCATGGCCAGGGCCACGATGTGAAATGGGTCCAGGCACAGCTCGGCGTTCTTGCACCGGTTTCCGACCACGTTGGCGATCGGTTTCGGCCGGTCACGACGAAACAGCCTCTGACCTGCGATAATGTGTCCCTCCGGCACCGAACGAGCCTGTGGAAAACCGGCCCTGAGAGCCTTTCCTAAGTTTGCTTAGAGACCGGCAAGACACCGTGCGTCACATCGCCCGACGTTGGCGGGTGCACGACGCCGCATCATTCGCAGGGCGCTCCCGCTGAGGGTCGCGTTGATCCGCTGGAGTCCTGAGGACGGGTTGAGACCGTACGTCGGCGCGCCGAGCGCTCAGAGCCGAGACACTCCGGCGTCGTTAGTCAATGTTATGTTATAACCTTGAACAAAGGAGACAGTTGAGCAAGGTTGTGCGGAGGCGCTGGCAGTCGGCCCTGGCTGGAGTATCTCGCCGCGACCGGCAGGGATGCGAGTACGAGGCGTACATCCCGGAGCCGCTGGCCGAGCGCAACGTGCGACTGGACGGCGATGTGGCCGCTGATGTGGCCGATGCCGAGGCGGCGATCCTGCGTCTGAACGCCTCCGCCTTTGCGCTCGCCGACACCGAGGCGCTCGCCCGTCTCCTGCTGCGCGCTGAGTCGGTCGCCTCGTCCTACATCGAGGGCCTGGTCATCGGAGGCCGCCGGTTGCTGCGCGCCGAGGCGGCACGTTCCATGGGGGACGCACCTGGCGACGTCACTGCGGAGGAGGTCCTCGGCAACATCGATGCGATGACGTGGGCGGTCGACACCCTGTCGGCGGGTGTGACGATCACTGTCGACGGGCTTTTGGAGGTCCATCGTCGCTTGTTGGCCGGCTCACGGCTGGCCGACCACGCCGGCAGGATTCGCACCGAACAGAACTGGATTGGGGGAAGCAGCTTCAATCCCTGCTCCGCAGCGTTCGTGCCCCCGCCTCCCGAGGAGGTCCCGGGCCTTCTCGCCGACCTCTGTTTATTTGCCAGCGATGACTCCTTGCCCGCCGTCGCGCAGGCCGCACTGGCCCACGCCCAGTTCGAAACCATCCACCCCTTCTTGGACGGCAACGGCCGGACGGGACGGGCGCTCATCCACGTCATTCTGCGTCGCCGGGGCCTGGCGCACCGAATGTCGCCACCGGTCTCGCTCGTGCTGGCGACGTGGTCCACGTCCTACATCGAAGGCCTCGTTGGCACCCGGTACGCAGGACCGCCGAACTCCGATGCCGCGCACGACGGTTTGAACAGATGGATCGCCTTCTTTGCCGGGGCATGCCGAAGGGCCGTCGAGGACGCCCTTGACTTCGAGCGAAAGGTCGACGACATCGAGCGCGCCTGGCGCGCGGCTCTCGGCCGGGTGCGGGCCGGGTCAGCCGTCGAGCTCCTCCTCAAGGCCTTGCCCGGTGCTCCCATCCTCTCGGTCGGGGGGGCCGCCGAGCTCATCGGCCGCAGCTTCCAGGCCACGAACGAGGCCGTGCGTCGACTCGAGACCGCCGGCGTTGTGGCTCAGGTCACGGTGGGTCGACGGAACCGGGCATACGAGGCTCGAGCGATCATCGACGCGTTCGCCGCTCTGGAACGCCAGCTTGCAAGCCCGGTGGGTGACACCCGTGCCGGGCCTCGTCAGCGACCAACGCCGGTCCGCCCGGAGAGCTCATGGCCAAGCTGACCAAGCGCACGACCGAGCAGCTCCAGTCGTATCTCGGGTCGTTATCGGCCGAGGAGCTCATCGAGGTGCTGCTGTCGCACGCCGCTCGTGACAATGAACTGCGGGACCGGCTTCTCATCGAGGCGGCCAGGCGGGGAGCGGCAGCCGTCGACCTCAAGTCGTTCCAGCGGTCGATCGATGCAGCGGCCTTCGACTTGGCGGAGAGCCGCCACGGGTCGGAGCACACTTCTGGCGAGTGGGCGTACGTCGTCCACCAGGTCGCCCAGCGGCTGGGTGAGCTCCTCGATGCCGGCCAGGCGGCGGCGGTCGTGACGCTGGCCGAGCACGCCCTCGAGGCGCTCGTCGAGGTCATGGAGCGGGCGGACGACTCCTCGGGGTACATCTCCGATCTCGTGGCCGACTTCGACCGGCTCCACCATGCCGCGTGCATCTCGGCGCGTCCGGAGCCCATCGAGCTGGCAAGCCGCCTCTTCACCTGGGAGGTAGACGGCCACTGGGACGTCTTCGTGGACGCCGTCTCCCGCTATGCCGATGTGCTCGGGCCCGAAGGGGTCGCCCGCTTCCGTCAGCTCGCCGAGGACCGGTGGTCGCAGGTGCGCCCCGCCGGCCCGGGCGATAGAGACGCCGAACGGTGGGGCGCCAGCTACCGGATCACTCGGGTCATGGAGCGACTGGCGGAGCTCGCCGGGGACGTCGACGAGTTGGTGGCTATCAAGAGTCGCGACCTTTCAATGCCCTACGACTGGTTGGAGGTCGCCGAGGTCTACGCCGGCGCCGGTCGTGACGACGAGGCGTTGGACTGGGCGGAGCGAGGGGTGGCCGCGTTCCAGGACCAGACCGACCCGCGGTTAGACGAGTTCCTGTGCGAGGCGTACCACCGCGCCGGACGCCATGGCGAGGCCGTCGAGCTGGCATGGCAGCGATTCCAAGCCCGGCCGGAGTTGGCCACCTATCAACGGCTCGCCGACCACGCCGCCAAGGCCGATGCATGGTCAGAGTGGCGGCCGCAGGCAGTCGCCGTTCTCCGGGAGAGGATCGGCGATGGTCGCCCTCCCGCTGCGCCGCGCCTGCCGGGCCGAGGGCCGACCTTCGAGCCTGTCGGGGCGACCCTCGTGGAGGTGTTGCTGTGGGAGGGCGACGACGAGGCTGCGTGGCGGGAGGCTGTCGAGGCCGGGGTACCGCACCGGATCTGGATGCGACTTGCCGACATGAGGAAGGACGAGCACCCGAACGATGCGATCCCGATCTTTCAACGTGAGGTTGAGCGGCTGATCGCCACGAAAAACAATCGGGGCTACGATGACGCTGTCTCGGTGATGGACCAGGTGCGCAACCTGCTGGCGAACGCCGGACGGCCGGACGACTTCGCTCCCTACGCTGCTGCTGTTCGTGCGTCTCACAAGCCGAAGCGCAATCTGATGAAGCTGCTTGATCGGCAGGCATGGTGATCGCTGGCAGTTCACCCGCGGCCACGCCCGGCGTGGAGCGACTGGCGCTCACCTGATGAGGTAGCCGAGGGACCCGGCGGCGCGGACCAGGTCGGGCAGAAGGCCCGGATGGGATAGCGGCACGTCGAGATCAGGGGTTGTTGGGAGTGCCGTTTCCGCGCGCTCGAAGAGCACGAGGGCCGGATTGCCGCCGTGCATCGACGAGGGGTACGAGATCCCTTCGACCTTCGGGTAGGCCTCGTAGATCGTTCGGGCCCACGCCTGGGCGCGAGGACGAGGTCCCGACGCAAGTGCCTGGCTGGCGCCGGCGCGAGTGGGCCAGTCGCCCGTCAGGTCGAGTAGGCGGACCGACCGGGCCAGGCGAAAGCCGGCAAGGAACCGGTCGGCGGTAACCCTGTCGACGAGACGTGATCCCTGGAACACCTCGGCGACGCATGTGACGAGATCGCGGGTGGCGTAGAGCACGCCTCGCCGCTCGGCGGCGACATGATGGTCGAACCGCGCGCTGGGCAGGGGGCCGTCGAATCGAAACTGCCGCCATGTCGTGGGATGTGGCCCACCTCTGGGATAGATGCGGACGACGAGCGTGCCGGCCCGAGCCGTGCGGAGTTCTGCTGGGAGCCGTCGGAGCTCATCGGGTGGCGGGGGATGTGGGAACTTCGGCAATCAGAGCTCGTCGATCGAGCCGGCCAGCGCTGCCACCACCTCGGGCTGCCCTCCGGAGAACAGCCAGGCGATGGGCGACACCGCCTCGTCGTCGAGGATCAGATCGGAGTTCGGCGTCGTGAACCAGCGGCTCACAGCGACTGGATGCAACGTAGGAGACAGCTTCCACATCACAGCCTCGACACCGGGGATGACGCTGTTCGGCTCGAGCTGGAAGTTCGGAATGAGCCATCCTCCACGGTGCTTGAAGGCGTAAAGGGAGCGTGCGTAGATCCGCTGGCGGACACGACTGGGGTCCACGCCCAGCCGGTTCGCCAAGGCGGAGACGGTCGTCGACTGCGAGACGACCTCGGCATGGGCCGCCGCAAGGCCGGCGATGGGGCCGAGTTCGTCGGCGCGCAGCGGCTGCAAAGACGCACCCAACTTTCTGAGAGTGGACTGCTGTGCCTCGCCGAGGTAGTCGAGGGGGCGGACATCGACCACGGCCAGCGGTCCGGCCCGATCGGCGAAATCCTCCAGCGCTGCGGCGAACTCCTGCTCGTTGACGCCGAATCGTCGCTCGAGCAGCTCGTGGAGCGTCATCGCCATTGGTCCTCCTCCTGTTATCTCCTGACAGGATACAACAGGAGGAGCGGAGTCGACGGCCCGCCGTCCGGCCGCGTCGGTCGCGCCGATCGCTGCTTCACCCGGTCGATCGCGGAACGGCGCTGCTTCACCCGGTCGATCGCGGAACGGCCTGGGCACACCGATCCTCTTCTAGGATGAGGTCGTCGCGCTACCCTCGACCGCCGCCGTGAGTATGCCCGGCGACCCCCTTCGGCGGTCCGAAAGTGTCCCATCTTTTGTCCCATCTTTTGCCCTCGGACGGGCCGTTTCTGGATGGGACACTCTGTGCAAAAAGGTTCCGGCCGGACAAGCCGAAACCGCCTCTGAGCTGCTACGATGCGTCCATACGGCACCAAATGGGACCGCTCAAAACTTCCGCTTTTGGCCTTTCCTAACCGTGCGTCGCAGGTTCGAGTCCTGCCGGGGGCGCCGATTGGACGTCGCGAGACATTCGGCACCTTTACCGACTCCGCATAGGGTTGAGACACGCACATTTTCCTGCTCGCTAGATCACCAACTCGCGCGCAGGACTCGCCACCTCTCGCTGAGAGGACCAAAACCGATACCGCTCGGAGGCCGGCTCGACCGCCCTCGATACCGTTGCATGTCGCTTCCGCTATCTCAGACCGGCGGCACGCTCAAGCTCCTTGACCAGCGCCGGGAACCGATCGAGATCTTGGACGGCGGCACGCGGCCGAAGCAAGTGAGCGCGTACTCTGGCGGCGGAAACGGACGTCTTCATCAGAATACGAGTTCGGGCCTTCTCCCACTTGAAGCGAATCCCCGGTGTGCCGTCGGGTAGGGCTCGAGGGCCTTCACTATCCCTAGCCCGACAACGCCACGGTCGCCATCGGCGGCCCCGTAGTACATCCAGACTCGGTCACCAGCTTGGACCTGTTTGAAATTCGTCGCGAGGTAGAAGTGCTCGTCCGCAGCTGGGCGCCGCATCATGTCCTGGAAGGACATCGATGAGGTCATGGCCGACCAGGCCGACCTGGTGGAGGTCCAGCACACCCTGCACCAAGTCCTGAACTACAAGGACACCTGAGGAAATAAGGGTTGCGGAACGTCCGAACGGTTGCGGTACCACACTGATACCATCCGGACGTGGCCATGACGCTCCGATTGACCGAGGACGAACAGGCTTCGCTCCGAGAGCGAGCGAAGGCCGAGGGGATCTCCATGCAGGAGGCAGCACGCCGAGCTGTGCGGGACTACGTCACCCGGGGCCAGCACCGGGACCGGGTGTCTGCCGCCGCTGGCCGGATCATGGATGCCCACGCCGAAGCCCTCCGACGTCTCGGTGAGTGAGGGCGGGTTCGAGTATCTCGACGTCGAGGATCTTGTTCACCTGGCCGGCCTGCTACTGGGCGATCCGCCGCCTATCCGGGACGTAGGCCTGCTCGGTTCGGCGGCGGCTCGACCTCAGACAACCATCTTCGGCGAGGACGCCTATCCCGACGTCTGGACCAAGGGGGCGGCGCTCCTCCAGTCGATCGTGAAGAACCATCCGCTGGTTGACGGGAACAAGCGCCTTGGTTGGCTCGCCACCGCCGTGTTCCTCGAACTCAACGGCATTCCTGCGGTGAACGCCACGAATGACGACGTCTTCGACCTCGTGATGGCCGTCGCTGCGGGGGACGGCACGATCGAGAACCTGGCCGAGGCGCTTCGAGGCGCGAGCGGCCAGTAGCCCGACGGCAGCGCTGAGGCCGGTGGCAGCGGGCGGAGGCTCCTCGCCCCACAGGGCGTCGGTGAGCCGGTCCACCGAGACGACGCGGTTGGCCTCGATGATGAGCAGGACGAGCACGGCGCGCTGCATCCGAGGACCGCTGTCGATCAGGTGTCCTCCGTCGGACACCTCGAGAGGCCCCAACACCCTGAACTCCACGCCGATGACCCCCTGCTGAGGCCCTGCGATGGTAGGCCAGCATGTCCTTGGGTGTCGTGGTGCTAGCACCACCTCGGCCTGAGTGGCTCCTCAGCGCGTCGTTGTGAAGTGGGCTCACCGAAACGGTCCAGCCTGAAAGGAACAGAACCATGGAGCCCACAAACACCCCTGCCAACCCTTCCGACGCTTCCGCATCCGGAGCACAAGTCAGCGAGTCACAGTCGGCTCGGCGACCCGGCCGCCGGATGGCACGCCTGGTCATCGTCCCCCTCGCCCTCGTCGCCGCCTTGGGCGCCGTGCTCGTCGGTCCTGCCCAGGCCGACCCGAACTCGAAGTCGGTGCACGGACACTTCGACGGCCAGTCTGCTCAGCGGGCCGTCGTGTGCCTCCTCTCCCGTCGGACTCTGCGGCACGGGCGAGTTCACGGGCAGCCTCCGGGGCACCTGGGAGCTGACGGTGCAGAGCGTCGTGCCGTCCGGAACGGCCGGCCTGAGCTACATCGAGTCCACCAGCGTGCTGCACACCAAGGACGGCGACCTGTACTTCGCCAGCTCCGCGGTGGCCAACCTCTCCACCCCGAGCGATGGCGAGTTCACCAGCGTCGACCGCATCACCGGCGGCACGGGCGAGTGGACCGGGGCGTCGGGCTACCTCCAGAGCCGCGGGTTCGTCGCCAACGGTGCCGACGTCGGCGACTTCGTGGGAAAGGTCGTCCTGCCGTAGCAGCCACTGAGCGAGCAGAGGGCCCCGGGGTTTCGCCTCGGGGCCCTCTTTGCGCGCCGCGCCGGCGCCCCCCGCTCGGCCCGGC
>JBHENM010000222.1:0-29878 GCA_046262035.1 Acidimicrobiales bacterium
GAAGTCGGGGGCCTGGTACACGTACGAGGGCGAGCAGCTGGGCCAGGGCCGGGAGAACGCCAAGACCTTCCTGGTCGAGAACCCCGAGATCATGGTCGAGATCTCCGAGCGGATCCGCCAGACGGTCGGGATCGGGGTGCCGGTCCCGGATCCCACCACCGTCGTCTCGGCCGACGATCAGCCCATCTCTCTGGGCTGATCTCCGGCGACGATCACCGGTAGCGCTCAACCCCGCCTCCGGGCGTGCCGATACTTCAGTCATGCGGGGAACAAGTCGTAGTCGTAGGCGTGGCCGAACCGTCGCCGGCATCATCTCGACCGCGCTGCTGCTCCTAGCCGGCCGCGGGTCCGGAAGTGACCCCGACGCATCCCCGTCTCCCCGTCCAACCAGCGGAGCCCCGTCGGCCATCCCCCAGCCGTCGGGGCCCTCCGCCTCTCAGCCTGCCGAAGAGACGGCTCCGGCCGACGCCGGGGGAGCACCGGACCCGGCCGCGGCATCGGCGGCCGTTACTGCCGGCCCGGGCGGCCTGCCCGCTCCTGCGGGAGCTCCCGTGCCGCCCGTCGCGTTTCCGACGCCGCCCGTTCCCCTGCCTCTGCCCGCGGGCTTCGCTCAGCCGTAGCCGCACACGCCTCGAGTCGGTTCAGACCCCGGCGCCGTCCTTCTTGAGACGCTCGACCATGAGGTCGCCGATCTTCTTGCCCATGTCGGCTCCTCGGTCGTTGTCGCTCCGGATGTGGATGCCGCCGTACAGCCGGGATTCCGCCGCTTCCTGGCCCTTGGCTTCGAAGACGGCCTTCTCGGCGGGAAAGAAGTAGGAGAGGACGACGGCCGCGGTGGCCGAATACCCGGAGTGGCCGGACACGTAGCCGGGGAACGCAGGAGTGTTGAGCAGCGAGCTCCAGTTTGGGTCGAGACCGAGGTCCCGGATGGCGTTGAGGGGCCGCGGGCTCCAGTAGGTGAACTTGGTGTCCCACACGGCGAGGGCGGCATCGTTCTGGGCCGTGTTCAGGGCTGCGAACAGGCGCGCGGCGCGGGGAGTGTCCATCCGGGCGTTGGCCACATAGACGAAGGCCACCTGGTTCCAGATGCCCGGGGGAAGGGCGCTTCCCTGTCCTCCGGCCCAGAACTTGGCGATGGCCTCCTGCTCCGGAGTCAGCTTGGACCGGACGTCCATCACCTCCCGGAGCTCGGCGAGCAGCTCGGGCGATCCCCAAGCCGGCGGTGGCGGGGCCCGGAACTGGCTGTTCGATTGCAGGATCCAGGGCTTCCACGTCCCGGCCAGGGGCTGGGTGGGCGGGGTGATGGTGCCCGGGCTCGGCTCCCAGTACTCGGGCCCGCTCCCGACTCCGGGGGGACGCCTGCCGTCCCAGACCCTGTCCGACCCGTCGGCTCGGGCCCGGGCGATGACCCTGTCGGCGACGGCCCGGCCCAGAGCCAGGCCCGCTTCCACGTCGCTGCGGTAGTTGACTCCCGCCTGGACGCGGGACTCGGCCGCCTCCGTCGCCAGCTCCTCGAAGATTCCCACGCGCTCTTCTGGGAACAGGTACTCCAGCACCCGCGATGCGGCACCGGCGATGGCTGCGTGCTCCGAGGGATACGAGGGGGACACACCCCGTTCGCTCAGGGTGCTCACGCCGGTGGGGGCCTCGCGGTCGTACTCGTACTTCCAGTTCCAGGCCGCGACCACGGCGTCGTACATGGCCACGCTGGTGTACGCGTACCCCCGCGACGCCAGCGGCGGGTCCTTGACCCCGTGGGCCACCAGCTCGACGTTCAGGTCGAGCCACGGCTTCAGTGCCGGCTCCTGGTTCCAGTGCTTGACCTTTTCCTCGACCTCGGGCGAACGCTGGCCGGCCAGTCGCTGCAACTCCTCCTGCTCGGCCCTGGCCGCGTCCCCCGTCGGAGGAGCGGGGACTTTGATGTCGTCGCCCGACGCCAGCACGTACGTCTTCCACTTGCCGGCCTCGGGCTCGGACCCGGCCACCACGGGGTCGTCGTCGCTCCCGCAGCCGGCCAGGGCCAGGCCGAGGGCGAGGACGGCGCAAGGGAAGGCGCGGACCCTCATGACAGCGCCGCGGCGGCGTAGATGGAGGGAACGGGAACGCAGTAGAGGCCCACCGAGCGGATGTCGGAGAAGGGAAGGTCGTCGGGGATAGGGTAATTCTGCGACCCGCGAGTCGACTTGAGGGCGGCGATCTCAGCGTGGGGACCGTCGGCCATGGCCTTGGCTGTCCTCGGGTTGGGGACGGAGCTGACCCAGACCACGAGATCCGGGTCGTTGAGCACCTCGAACCCCGGTTCTATGCGCAGGGCTCGCCGCCCGTCGGCCAGTCGGTACAGGATGGCCGTTCCCTTCCCCGTCTTGTCCACGTTGTAGAAGTCGCCTCTGCCGAGCACCTCGGCGCCCGCCATCTCCGGAAGCGGCGGTTCGTCGAGGGCGCTGTCAACCTGCTGCTCCAGGGTCGCCTTCCACGGCCCCGAGGCCTGGACGTTCACCCTGACCTCCCCCGTCTGTCGCCCGAAGCCCTCGCCCTGCCCCGGGCAGTTGCTCTCGACCACGACCGGTCCCGGGCGGTTGGGCACCGGCGGCGGTGTGGAGGTGATCCGCATGTTGCCCGTCTCGCATGACCACTTCACGCGCCACTGGATGGCGCCGTCGGCGATGTTGACCGTGCCGAGGTCCATCGGGCTGTTGCCCGTCACCACCCTGACCTGCTCCCACCGGGGCGCGGCCTTGGCCGGGTTGTTCTCGCTGAGGATGGGGGGGCTGGTCGTGAGCGTCGACGGAAAGGAAATGGACGGGCGGGTGTCGGAGGTGGCCGTTTCATCGTCGTCCCCGTCGCCGCAGCCCGCGAGGGCGGCACACATGGCGATGACGGCGCCTGACCGGGCCACGGCGGAGCGCGGGACGGCAAGATGTCTGGACACGGTTCCTCCCTCTCCTCGGGTCTCAACCTAGCGAGCCCGCGTAAACGCGCCGTAGGCGCTTCGTAAGCGGGCAGGAGAACGGGCAGGAGATGAGGGTTAGCGTGTCGAAAATGTTCCACGAGGGTGGCACGCCAGCTGGGGCACGCCCGGGGCAGCCCCCGACAGAGGGGGCACCGCCAGGTGACCGCCGTATGGGAGGCTCAGTGGGGGGAGGGACAGCAGTGGAGGTCCTGAAGGTTTCGAGCAAGTCAAACCCGAACGCGGTGGCCGGTGCTCTGGCGGGGGTCCTGCGCCAGTCCGGGGCGGTCGAGGTGCAGGTGGTGGGGGCCGGGGCCCTCAACCAGGCCATAAAGGCCATCGCCATTGCCCGGGGTTTCGTGGCTCCGTCGAACATCGACCTGGTGTGCATCCCCACCTTCGCCGACATCGAGATCGACGGCGAGGGTCGCACGGCCATCCGGTTGGCGGTCGAGGACCGGTCGCGCCGGTCGGGCACGCCCGAGGAGAACGGTGCTGCGGTCACCCGCAACGGGACGTACCGTCCCTTGTACCCAACCCACACCGCCGCCGCGCCGCCCGTCCTGACGACCTAACTGCACGTCGGGGAGCGGGAAGCCATCCCCTACGCTGGGGCGGTGGCGCGCACTTATCTCGTCCGCACCTTCGGGTGCCAGATGAACGAGCACGACTCCGAACGCCTGGCCGGGCTTCTGGAGGCTGAAGGCTACGAGCGCACCGACAGCGCGGACGCGGCCGATGTCGTCGTCCTCAACACCTGTTGCATCCGGGAGAACGCCGACAATCGCCTGTACGGGCACCTAGGGCACCTGAAGGCGCTCAAGGAGCGTCGCCCGGGGATGCAGATCGCGGTGGGCGGCTGCCTGGCCCAGAAAGAGCAGGGCCTGATCCAGGAGCGGGCGCCCCAGGTCGACGCCGTCTTCGGCACCCACAACGTCGGCCGGGCCGTGGAGCTGCTGCGGCAGGCCGCCGAACGCGGGCCTGTCACCGAGATCTGGGACGGGGCCCACCTCGACGACGACGCCGGATTCCCCTCGGCCCTGCCCGTCCGCCGGGACCTTCCTTACACGGCGTGGGTGTCCATCCAGATCGGCTGCGACAACGCCTGCGCCTTCTGCATCGTGCCCGCGGTGCGCGGCGCCGAGATCAGCCGGCCCTTCGAGGGGATCGTGGCCGAGGTCGAGGGCCTGGCCGCGGCGGGCACCACCGAGATCACCCTCCTGGGGCAGAACGTCAACTCCTACGGCCGGGATCTGGCCGCCCGGCAGTTCCGGCCCCTCTTTGCCGAGCTCCTGCTCGCCCTCGGACGGGTCGAGGGCATCCGGCGCCTTCGCTACACGAGCCCCCACCCCAAAGACCTGCGCCCGGACACCATCGAGGCCATGGCCACCACACCGGCGGTGTGTGAGCACCTGCACCTCCCGCTGCAGTCGGGGAGCGACCGGGTGCTGGCGGCCATGCACCGGGGCTACACCGCCCGGCGCTACCTGGACCGGCTAGGCGAGGCTCGGGCTTCCATCCCCGACCTGGCCGTCACCACCGACATCATCGTGGGCTTCCCGGGCGAGACGGACGACGACTTCGAGCAGACCCTGGGAGTGGTGGCCGAGGCCGAGTACGACAGCGCCTACACGTTTCTGTTCTCCCCCCGGCCGGGCACCGAGGCGGCGACGATGTCCGACCAGTTCGTGCCTGCCGATGTCGCCGCCGAGCGCTTCGAGCGCCTGCGGGTCGTGGTGGAGCGCTCCGCCCTGGCCAAGCACCGGGCGCGGATCGGAAGGACCGAGGAGGTCCTGGTCGAGGGTCCGAGCAAGAAGGACCCTACGGTCGTCACGGGGCGGACGAGGCAGGGCAAGCTTCTCCACTTCCGGGCTACCGCCGAGGCGGCCCCGCCGGCGCCGGGCAGCTATGCCCTCGTCGAGGTCACCGACGCCGCGCCCCACCACCTCAAGGGCGACCTGGTGGAGGTCACCGCCCGTTCCCGCCACCGGAACCTGATCCCGCTGACCGTGGTTTGAGGGGCCGCGTGAGGGCGGCCGTTTGAGAGCGGCGACCTGAGCCGGCACCTGGCCCTCATGGGCCCCACAGCCTCGGGCAAGTCGGCGCTCGCCCTGCACGTCGCCGCCCGCCTGCCGGGGGTGGAGATCGTCTCCATCGACTCCATGCAGGTCTACCGGGGGATGGACGTGGGGACGGCCAAACCCTCGGCTGCCGACCGGCGGGCTGTGCCTCACCACCTGATCGACCTGGCCGACCCCTCGGAGTCCTTCTCCCTCGGTCGGTTCCAGGCCGCGGCGGCCGAGACCCTGAGCGCGATCGAGGGGCGCGGGAACCGGGCCCTGCTGGTCGGCGGCACCGGCCTGTACTTCCAGGCCGTGGTCGACGGCCTGACCGTGCCCGGGGCGTGGCCGGAGCTGCGCCAGGAGTTGGAGGTGGAGGCGGCCATGCCTGCCGGCGTCGGGGCGCTGTACGAGCGCCTGGCGCGGGCCGACCCTCCGGCTGCCGCCCGTATCGAGCCGGCGAACGTCCGTCGTATCGTCCGGGCTCTGGAGGTCACGCTGGGCAGTGGACGGCCGTTCTCGTCGTTCGGCCCAGGAATGAGCGCCTTCCCCCCGACCCGCTTCCGGTTGGCCGGCCTGTGGCTGTCCCGGGCGGTCGTCGCTGGTCGCATCGCCGACCGGTACGGCAGCCAGCTCGCCGCCGGCTTCCTCGACGAGGTGCGGGAGCTGGCCCGCCGCCCGGCCGGCCTGTCCCGAACCGCCCGTCAGGCCCTCGGGTACCGCGAGCTTCTTGACCACGTGGCTGGGAACTGCGGGCTCGACGAGGCGGTTGAAGCAGCCGTGAGACGCACGCGGGAGCTCGCCCGCCGCCAGCGGATGTGGTTCCGGCGGGACCCCCGGATCGTGTGGTTCGGAGCTGCAGCAAACCCGTTCGCCGTGCTCCCCGCCCTGCTGGGACACTGGGAGGGCTGATGCGCCTCCGCAAGTACCACGGCCTGGGGAACGACTTCCTGATCCTCCTCGATCCCGACGATCGCCAGCCGGTCGACGGCTTATTGGCGCGGGCCGTGTGCGACCGCCACCGCGGCGTGGGCGCGGACGGCCTCATCCGGGTGGGACGTCACCTGACCATGGAGCTGTACAACGCCGACGGCGGGCGGGCAGAAACCAGCGGAAACGGCCTGCGATGCGTGGCCCGGGCCGTGGTCGACGCCGGCTTGGCGCCCGGGCCGCAGTTTGCGGTGCAGACCGACGCCGGCCGCCGGGAGCTCACCCTCCATCCCAACGGGTCGATCACCGTCGACATGGGGATCGCCAAGGTGGAGGCGCACCGCAGCCCCGACCTCCGCCGCTGCACCCTGCTCGACCTCGGCAACCCCCACGTCGTGCTGGAGGTCAGCGACCTCGAGAAGCTCGACGTGGCCGAAGAGGTCGACGCCGTGAACCAGATCTACCCCGGTGGCACCAACGTCGAGTTCGTGGTGCCGGGGCCAGGGCGGGGGGAGCTGAGCATGCGGGTGTGGGAGCGAGGGGTGGGGGAGACCCTCGCCTGCGGGAGCGGGGCGTGCGCTGCCGCCTTCGCCGCCCACGGTTGGGGCCTGGTCGACCACGAGGTCACCGTCCACCAGCCGGGGGGCGACGTGCTGGTCGAGCTGACGGGCGGGACGATCCGGCTCACGGGTCCGGCCGAGTACGTGTGCGACGTGGACTACCCCGACGTCCAACCCGATGGGAGCGCGCCGGCATGGCCCTGATCGAACGCGACCGGCGGGAGACGGTCGTGCTCGTGGGGGTGGCCTTCCCGCCGGTGACGGTGGACGAGGCCGAGGCGTCGCTCGACGAGCTGGCGGCCCTGGCCGACACGGCCGGCGCGGACGAGGCCGAGCGCGTCCTCCAGCGTCGGGACGAGCCCGACTCGGCCACGTTCGTGGGCAAGGGCAAGGCCCAGGAGCTGCGCGAGCTGTCGGAGACGGTCGACGCCGACACCGTCATCTTCGACGACGAGCTGACGCCGGCCCAGAGCCGCAACCTCGAGCAGATCCTGGGCCGGACCGCCATCGACCGCACCGCCCTCATCCTCGACATCTTCGCCCAGCACGCCCACAGTCAGGTGGGCAAGGCGCAGATCGAGCTGGCCCAGATCCGCTACCGCCTGCCTCGGCTGCGGGGCAAGGGCAAGGCCCTCAGCCAGCAGTCGGGCGGTATCGGTACCCGCTTCGGTGGCGGTGAGACCAAGCTCGAGGTCGACCGGCGGCGACTGCTCCGGAGGGCGACCAAGCTCGAAGCCGACCTGCGGGACCTGGCTCAGGACCGCCGCACTCAGCGCAAGTCGCGCGCCCGGTCCCGCCTCAGCACCGTCGCCCTGGTCGGCTACACCAACACGGGCAAGTCGACCCTGCTCAACCGCCTCACCGACGCCCACGTCCTGGTGGAGGACCGGTTGTTCGCCACGGTGGACCCCACCACCCGCCGCCTCACCCTGCCCGGAGGGGAGCCGCTGCTGGTCACCGACACCGTCGGGTTCGTGCGCAAGCTGCCTCACCAACTGGTGGAGGCGTTCCGGTCCACTCTCGAGGAGGTGGGGGAAGCCGACCTGCTCATCCACGTGGTCGACGTCTCCGTGCCCGACCCCGAGGCCCAGATCCGCGCCGTGCGCACGGTTCTCAGCGAGATCGGGGCCGACCAGGTGCCGGAGCTGCTGGCCTTCAACAAGGTCGATCGCCTGGAGCCGGACGACAAGCCACGTCTCGACCGTCTCATCCAGCGGCATCCGGGCTCGGTGGTGGTGTCGGCCGTGGACGGCGAAGGGATCGAGACCCTCCTCAGCACCGTGGCCGACCGGCTGCGGGCCCTGTTCCAGGTGGTCGAGCTGGTCGTCCCCTACGAGCGGGGTGACGTGGTGTCGGCCGTCCACCGCCACGGCGAGGTCCTGTCCGAAGAGCACGAGGGGGCGGGGACCCGGGTCCAGGCTCGGCTCCACCTGGCCGACGTGGGTCGCTTCGCCGAGTTCCAGGCCGCGCCGTGAGCCCGGCGTGACGCCGGAGGGCGAGCCCGGCGGAGGCTTCCGCCCTCCGCCGTACCCGTACGACCGGCTGGACGACCTACGGGCGGCGGCCGAGCGTCACGAGGGTGGGCTCGTCGACCTGTCCATCGGCACGCCCAACGACCCGCCACCGGCGGAGGTGGTGGCCGCCCTCTCTTCCTCGGGGGCGGAACGGGGATACCCCACGTCGGTTGGCAGCGCCGCCTTCCGCAAGGCGGCCGCGGGGTGGATGGGTCGGCGCTTCGACGTCGACGTGCCCGTCTCGGCCATCGCCGCCTGTGTGGGCACCAAGGAGCTGGTGGCCAGCCTTCCCCACCTCCTCCGGCTCAGGAACCCCGCCCGCGACACCGTCCTCCATCCCGGCGTCGCCTATCCCTCCTACGAGATGGGGGCCATCCTGGCCGGGTGCCATGCGGTGCCCGTCCCCGTCGACGACCAGTGGCGGCTCGACCTGGCCGCCATCGATCCGGCCGACGTGGACCGGGCCCTCTGCCTCTGGGTCAACACCCCGGGGAACCCGGCCGGGAACCTCGACGACCTCCGGGCCGTAGCCGCCTGGGGGCGGGAGCGGGGGGTTCTCGTCCTGTCCGACGAGTGCTACGCCGAGTTCACCTGGGACGGCGAGCCCCGCACGATCCTCGCCGGCGGGTTGGACGGGGTACTCGCCCTCCACTCGCTGTCCAAGCGTTCGAACCTGGCCGGCCTCCGAGCCGGCTTCTACGCCGGCGATCCGACCCTCGTGCACTACCTGTCGGAGGTTCGCAAGCACGCCGGGCTCATGGTTCCCGGGCCGGTGCAGCTCGCGGCCACGGTCGCCCTGGATGACGACGGCCACGTTGCCGAGCAACGGGAGCGCTACCGGGAGCGGGTGGAGTACTTCTCCCGAGTACTGGAAGCCTGCGGCCTGAGCGCACCAATGCCGGGCGGAAGCTTCTACCTGTGGGCTGCCAGACCGGGGGATGACGGCTGGGGCGTCGCCAAGTGGCTCGCCGAGGAGGGGGGCGCGCTGGTGTCGCCGGGCGAGTTCTACGGACCGGCCGGCGGCTCACGCGTGCGAGTGGCCCTGGTTCACCCCCTGGAACGGCTGGAGCGGGTGGCGGAGCGGCTGGGTGTCAGCGGCGTCATCGGCGTTTCGTGACCAACATCGCCTGGAAGAACCTGTCCGGCGAGCGCACCCGATTCGCCATGTCCGTGGTCGGCGTGGCCTTCTCCGTTGTCCTGATCATCACCCTGCGGGCGCTCTACTGGGGCGTCATCGACGAGGCCACCCGCTACGTGCGCACCACCGGGGCCGACCTGTGGGTGGCTCAGGCCGGCAGCCCGGGGGACTTCCTCCAGGCTCGGTCGGTGCTGCCGGCGGCGGCCGAGGCCGACATCAAGCGGGTGACGGGAGTGGCCGGTGCCTCACCGCTTCTGAGCCGTCCCGTCGGGTTCCGCCTCGGCGGGCGGGACACGGACCTGTTCCTCCTCGGCGTGGCTCCCGTCGGCCAGCCGGGATGGCCGGAGGCCGTGGCCAGTGGCGACAGCCGTCCGCCAGGGCGGGGGGAAGTGGTGATCGACCGGGTCTTCGCCAAGAACTTCGATGTCCAGACCGGTGACGTCCTCCCCATCGGCCCCAAGGGTCTGAAGGTGGCGGCCATCGTCGGAGGAGGAAACGCCTTCGCCTACCAGTTCGCCTGGGCTCACTTCGACGACGTGGCCGCCATGGTCGGGGTGGACGGGTTCGTCAGCTACTTCCTCGTGCGGACCGCCGCCGGTGAGGATGCGGACGCCGTGGGCCGGCGCATCGAGCAGCAGGTGGGCGGCACCGAGGTCTTCGCCGGCACCGAGCTGGCCGACCGCAACGCCGACAACCTGCGGGAAGGATTCCTCCCCGTGCTGTGGGTGCTGGTCATCGTCGCCTTCGTCGTCGGCACCATCATCATCGGGCTGATCATCTACACGGCCACGGTGGAGAAGAGCCGGGAGTACGGGGTGCTCAAAGCCATCGGCTTCTCCAATCGCCGCCTCTACGCGGTGGTGTTCCAGCAGTCGCTCCTGGCCGCCACCGCCGGATTCCTGCTGGGCTGCATCATCAGCGTGGTCCTCGGACCGGCCATCGAGGAGATCGTGCCCGTGTTCGTCACCCAGATCCGCCCCGGCGACATCGTGTTCGCCGGCGTGGGGGCGCTGGGGATGGCTTTGCTGGCGTCGTTCGTGCCCGCCCGTCCCATCACCCGCTTGGACCCGGCCCAGGTGTTCCAGGCGTGACCGGGCCCGAGCGGCCCCCTGAGCGGGGTGACGGGCCCGAGGGTGCGGGCGTTCTCTGCCTGGAGGACGTGAGCAAGGTCTTCGGCCGCGCCCAGGCCGAGGTGAGGGCGGTCGCGGATGTGAGCCTGGTCCTGGAGCCCGGCGAGCTGGTGCTGGTGATGGGCCCGTCGGGAGCGGGCAAGACCACCCTGCTCCAGATCTGCGGAGCGCTCCTGCGGCCCACGACGGGCCGTGTGTGGCTGGACGGTACGGAGGTCACCGCCCTCACCGAGAAAGTCCTCCCCGCTATCCGGCTGGCCAAGGTCGGCTTCGTCTTCCAGGCCTTCCAGCTGCTGGCCAACCTCACCGCCCTCGAGAACGTGCGCCTCGTGCTGGAGGCCGCCGGTCAGTCCCGGTCGAAGGCCGACGCCACGGCCCGGGACCTCCTGGGCGAGCTGGGGCTCGAGGACAGGGTCGACGCCCGGCCGGCGACTCTTTCCGGAGGCGAGAAGCAGCGGGTCGCAGTGGCCCGGGCCCTGGCCAACCGTCCGCCACTCATCCTGGCCGACGAGCCCACGGGCAACCTGGACTCCAAGAGCGGAGCGGCGGTCATGGGCCTGCTCGACGCCGCCGTCCGGGACCGAGGCACGAGCGTGCTGTGCGTCACCCACGACAATCGGGTGCGGGACGTGGCCGACCGGATCCTGTGGATCGAGGACGGCGGCCTGAAGCCGGAGTGAGGCCGGGTCAGGCCCCGAGCCCGCTCTCGAGCTGAGCCAGGCGGGTGGCCAGCGCCTCGTGCTCGGTACCCAGGCGCTCCACTTCGTCCCGCAGCAGGGTCACCGTCTCCTCCAGGGCCTCGAGGCGGTCGCTTCTGCTGGTCCGCGGGGAATCGGGGGCGGGGGCGGCCGCCTCTACGGGCACCTCACCACCCAGCAGGTGCGCCCAGCGCGCCCCCTTCTGGCCCGGCGCGGGAGCCAGGCGGACGACCAGGGGCTCGGGACGGGCCGCCAGCCGGGCCAGCACGGCGTCGACCTCGAACTGGTCGGCGAACGGGTGCAGGCGCTCGCTGCGGGCTCGGAGCTCGGCGCTGGTCTGGGGGCCGCGAAGCATGAGGACGGTCAGCAGGCCGGCCTCGCCGGCGTCGATCCCCAGCGCCTGGTCAAGGATCTGGCGGTACCGGTCGGCCCGGCCCGAGCGGCTGTAGTCGATGCGCAGCAGGTTCTCGGCCCGGAGGTTGTCCACCGCCAACTCGACCGTCGGCTGGTTGAAGCTCACGACGGGGTAGCGGTTCGTGCTCTGGTTGCAGGCCGAGAGTAGGGCGTTCATGGTCAGGGGATAGTTGTCGGGGGTGGTCCGCTCCTTCTCGAGGAGGCATCCGAGGATGCGCACCTGAACCGGCGAGAGCTGCATCTCGTCAGACTACGGGTGGATTCCCGTACGGACGGTCGGCAAGCTCTCCGGCCACCACCGGCGGTACGAGCACGTTGCCGGGCGGGGCGAGCGGACAGGACCACATGGCGTCGTAGGCGCAGGACGGGTTGTAGGCGAAGTTGAGGTCGACCACGAGGGTCTCGCGGTCGCCGCCCAGGTCCGCTCCCTTGACCGTGTCGAGGACGTAGCGTCCGCCACCGTAGGTGCTGCGGTCGGCGGAACCGTCCTTCACCGGGACGAACACACCGCCGCCGTAGGTTCGCAGCCACCACACGTCGAGGTCGCCCAGTCCGTCCAGATGGAGCCGGCCAACGAGACGGAAGGGCACCACCCCGTCTGACTCCGTCGGCACTTCCCAGTCAGTGGGCGGCACGTCCCTGTCGACCTCCGCCTCGAACCGCAGGAGCGGGTCGTAGGGCGCCACCTCGAGCCCGGCGAACGTCGATCGGGCCTCCGGCGGCAGGGGAGAGTCCGGATGGGTGGCGAAGAGCCGGTCACGGGTCTCCCGCCAGAGCTGGTGGGCGGCCCGGGCATCGGCCGATCGCCGGATCTCCCGGTAGAGGTCGCCCACGCTGCGGCGCCAGTCGAGGAGGGTGAGGGACACGCCGGAGTGTATTTGGGGAGCACCCGGTACGGTCGCATGGCCATGACCGTCTCGCAGCCCGCTCGAGCCTCCCGGGGGCGCATGCTGGCCCGGGGGCTCGTCCGACGCTGCGCGGTGTGCGGCGGCGGCGGCTTGTTCCTCACCTGGTTCCGCATGCGGGACCGGTGCCCCCGTTGCAGCTACAAGTTCGAGCGCGAGGAGGGCTTCTTCCTGGGGGCCTACGTCCTCAACCTGGCCGTGACCGAGGGTCTGCTGATCCTGTTCGCCATCATCCCGTCGATCGTCATTTTCGCCGGCGACTCGGACGTCAGCATCGTCCCCCTCCTCATCAGCGGCCTCATCGCCGCTGTGGGTGGCCCCCTCGCCTTCTATCCCTTCTCCAAGACGCTGTGGGTGGCCATCGAGCTCAGCTTCCGCTCCGTCGACGCCGGAGAGCCCACGGACGACGTCTAGCAGCCACCACCGGCCGTTCTCGGGCCATCTAACGGGGCTCTGGCGCCTTTCAGTGACCCCAGAACGGTGTGTGTAGGGGCGCTAGTTCATGGCCGGGTTGGGGGGGAAGTTGGCGAACATGGCCATGCGCCCGCCCTGGCGCCGCAGCACCGTCTGCCACAGGGCGTCGGGGTCGGCCGAGAGGGCGTCATCGGGATGAGCGTCGACCACGAACCACGCCCCCGCCTCGATCTCCTCTTCGAGCTGGCCCTCGCCCCAGCCGGCGTAGCCGACGAACACCCGGATGGCCTGGAGAGCGGGTGACATCTCGTCCGGATCGAGGGACAGGTCGACCGTCCCGAGCAGGCCGAAGAGGGGCTCGTAGCCCGCGACATCCCTCTCGTCCGAGTCGCCCGAGTGGCCCGGGCCGGTCACCTCGCCCACCTCGCCGGACCAGCCCCGGCCCAGGCAGATGGCCGCTTCCGGTGACACCGGCCCGCCCAGGAACACCAAGGGGGGGTCGGCGGCCAGGCTGTGCCACCCGGGCAACGGCTCGGCCAGGGCGGTCTCGCTGGGCCGGTTGAGGACCACGCCCACGGCCCCGTCGTCAGCGTGCTCCAGCACGAGCACCACCGTGTGGTCGAAGTTGGGATCGCCCAGGGCGGGAGTCGCCACCAGCAGCCGCCCCTTCAACAACTCGGTCGTCACTGGTGCCCGGCTTGCTGGCCGAGGGTGGGCGGCCATCCAGGACGGAACATCTGGTGGCCGTTGATGCTGGCCACCCGCCAGCCGTCGTCGGTGTGGAGCATGGCGAAGCGGCGGGTGAAGGCGGTGACCGTGGCCGGGACGGCATCGGCCTGCGCCCCCGGCTCTCCCGTCTCCACGAACGTCACCATTTCCCAGTCCAGGTCGAGCACCTCGGGAGCCTCCGAGACGCTCCACGTGCGGGGGGTGAACCCCTTCCAGATCGTCTGCCAGTGGGTGACGGTGTCCTGAGCGAACCGCTCCCAGAGGGCATGGGTCGACGGGCACTCGGCCAGCCCCCGCCCGATGGCGTCCCACTCGTGGTCAGACCCCGCCTCCAGATCGTGGCGGTGGTTCCACACCCAGTCCTGGGCGAGGACCAGCCTCAAGGTGGCGTCGGTGAGGGGCCACGCCGCCGCCAGGTCGCGCCGCTCCATGACCGCCTCCACCCATTCCAGAGCGGCCGCCTGGGGCGTCCCCGGTTCGGTCTCCGGAGCCATGGCCAGCCAGGGTAGAGGCCCACCAAGGGGGTTGCGTGAAACCCCCACCGGGCGCATGCTCACTCCGTCGGCTCCTGACCAGGAGGTGGTGGTGGGCGCTCCATCCTTGGACCGTCTGGCGGGCCCATCCGCAACGGCCGTCGGGCTCGGCGGACTCCTTTACGGCCTCCTGTTCGCGTGGATCGTGGCCGGCCCTCCCGGGTGGGTGCCGGAGGTGTGGTTCGCGCTGCTGATCCTGGGCGCGGTGACCAGCGTCCCGGTGGGCGTCGCCCTCTATCAGCGCTTGAGGAAGACCGATGAGGGACTCGCGCTCACCGCCCTCCTCCTGGGCCTCGGCGGTGCCTTCGGAGGCGCCGTCCACGGAGCCTTCAACCTCGCCAGCCAGGTGAACCCGGCATCGGTCGGCACCGGGGGCAGCCCCGATCCTGGCGGGATCTTCCGGTACGCGGTGGCGGGGATCGCCCTGATGCTGGTCGGGTGGCTGGTGATGGCGGGCCGCACCCTGCCCGCCCGGTGGGGCCAGCTCGCCCTGGCCAGCGGGGCCATCCTCGTCTTCATCTACGTCGGGCGGCTGTACGACTTCATCACGCCCGACGAGCGGGCCACCCTCATCCCGCCCTTCCTGTACGGCCTGGTGTTGCATCCGGCCCTGTACCTGTGGCTGGGACGGTTGCTGCGGCCCAGGGCGCCCGTGCCGCCGGTGACCGAGCCGGCCAGCGCGGAGATGGCCGCCTGATGCGACCGCCTACCATCCCGGGATGCCCGACGAGCCCCAGGCCGGTGTCCGCATCGACGGAGTCCCTGAAGACGTCGACCCCAACGACGAGGTCCTCGTCGCCCTCTACCGGCTGGTGGCCCAGTCCCGGGACGGGACGACGCCGGCCGCGTCCCGCGTCACCTCGGCCATCGCGGCCAAGACCTACCTCGAGCAACTGACGCGCCGGCTGGTGGTGGAGGCCCGGGAGGACGGCTCCACATGGGAGGACATCGGGCTCCTCTTCGGCACCAGCGCCAGGAACGCCCAGGCCCGCTTCGGCGATATCCGGGACTACGACCAGGCCTGACCCGGTCGGCCGCGGGTCAGGAGGCCTCCTCCGGCTCGTAGCGGCCTCCGAGGTGCCGGGCCAGGAACTGCTCGGCGGCGGCGTAGAAGCGCAGCCGGTTCTCGGGCTTGGCGAACCCGTGGCCCTCGTCGGGGAACAGCAGGTACTCATGGTCGATGCCCTTCTTCTTGAGTGCCTCCACGATCTGCTCCGCCTCGGCCTGCTTCACCCGGGGGTCGTTGGCGCCCTGGGCCACGAGGATCGGGATCCGGATGTCGTCCACCCGGGAGAGCGGTGACCGTGACCACAGGAAGTCGGGCTCGGTGTCGGGATTGCCGACGCGGGTGTGGAACTGGGCGATCATCGGCGCCCAGTAAGGCGGGATGGACTTGATGAGGGTGTTGAGGTTGGACGGGCCCACGATGTCGACCGCGCAGCGGAAGAGGTCGGGGGTGAAGGTGGCCCCGATCAGGGCCGCGTAGCCGCCGTAGGACCCGCCGTAGATGGCCATCCGCTCGGGGTCGGCGTAACCCTGCTCGACGGCCCATCCCACGGCGTCGACCAGGTCGTCGTGCATGGCCGCCCCCCACTGGCGGTCCCCGGCGTTCACGAAAGCCTTGCCGTAGCCGGTGGAGCCCCGGTAGTTGACCTGGATGGACAGGTAGCCGCGGTTGGCGAGCCACTGGGCTTCGGCGTCGTAGCCCCAGGCGTCCCGCACCCAGGGGCCGCCGTGCACGTTGAGGACCGCCGGGAGCCGGCTCCGGCCGAGACCGGGCGGGAACATGAGGTAGCCGTGGACCTCCATCCCGTCCCTGGCCGTCAAGGAGAAGGGTTCCATCTTGGCCAGGGGGTAGGACGAGAGGGCCGGCTGGTGCTCGAACAGGAAGGTCGTCGAGCGGCTCGAGCGCTCGTAGGCGTAGTAGCGGACGGGGCCGTCGTCGTTCATGTACGCCGCCAGCCACGTCCGGTTCTCGTCGTCCTCGCCGATCAGGGCCAGGTCACCCGGTTCCACCGCCTGGAGGGTGGCGAGGTCGTCGGCGATCTCGGGGTCGAGGACCTGGTAGTCAGCCCGGTCCCGCTGGAAGATGACCAGCTGCGGCTCGCGGGTGTCGGGGTGGAGGTGAGCGCCGGCCACGTCGTACTGGGGATCCTCGGCCACGACCTCCATCTCGCCCGTGGCGCAGTCGAGGCGTACGAGGCGGCCGGCGTTGGCCCCCGCCGAGGTGACCGTCCACAGGGCCGACCCGTCCAGGGTGAAGGCCAGGGGGTAGGTGGCAAGGGCGTCCTCCTGGCCGACTTGGAGGAGCGGCCGCCACTCGTCGTCCAACGTGTCCCGCACCAGGATGACCAGGCCTCCGTCGGGCAGGGGCGCGAGGGCGCCCCGGGCCTGGAAGTTGGCGTCGATGACGAACCCGACGAATCCCGGATTCTCGACCACCTTCTCGAGCGCTCCCGTGGCCAGGTCGAGGTGGTAGATGTCGTGGAGCTCGGGGTTGTCGCGGTTGAGCCCGACCAGGATCTCGTGGGGAAAGTGCTTGTCGATCCCCTCCACCCGAGCCTGCACGTCGTCGAAGGGCGTGAGGTCCCGGATCTCGTCGGTCTCGAGGTCGACGGCGTAGAGGCGCCAGTTCTCGTCGCCGCCCTTGTCCTGGACGTAGAGGAGGTGACGGTTGTCGTGGGCCCAGAAGTACCCCCGAATCCCTCGGTCCCGGTCCCGGGTGACGGCCCGTGCCTGCCACGACCCGATCGGGGTCACCCAGACGTTCATGACCCCTTCGTCGGGCGCGATCCACGCCAGCCGGGCCCCGTCGGGGGAGATGCGGGGGCTGACGCGCTCGGGGTTGCCAAACAGGACCTGGCGAGGGACGAGGGTGACGGGCTCCTCGGCGGGAGCGGTCGCGGGGGTGGTCATGGCCGCATGCGTAGCACCTGCCTCCAGTCTCTACACTCCGCCCCGTGCCTGCAGACGACGCCAATCGCTGGTTGACCGAGGCCAAGGGCCGGGCCGGGACCTACGACGACCGGTGGGCGGAGATGGCGGCGCAGGGCGAGAACGTCCACGGCGAGGCCGACCTGGTGATGGCGTTCCAGCCCGGGTCGGTGCTGGATGCCGGCTGTGGCACGGGCCGGGTCGCGGTGGAGCTGGCCCGTCGGGCAGTCGACGTGGTGGGGGTGGACCTGGACGAGTCCATGCTCGACCGGGCCCGGGCCAAGGCCCCGGACGTCCCTTGGGTGACCGGGGACCTGGCCACGGTCGACCTGGGCCGGGCCTTCGACCTCGTCCTGCTGGCCGGCAACGTGATGATCTACCTGACGCCGGGCACTGAGGCGGCGGTCGTGGCCAACCTCGCCCGGCACCTGCGGCCGTCACCCCGCTCAGGGGGCCGCTCGGGCCCGGGCGAAGGACCGGGCCGCCTGGTCGCCGGTTTCCAGCTCCAGCCCGGCCGTCTCGACCTCGACACCTACGACGCCCACGCCGCGGCCGCGGGTCTGGTGCTGGCCGAACGATGGGCGACGTGGGACCGGTTGCCCTACGCCGGCGGCGACTACGCCGTCTCCGTGCACAGGCCCGCCTTCTAGGGCCGGCGTTCCACCTGCAGGAGGGGCACCGGGAGGCCCACGGCCTGCTCGCTGGTGGTGAGGAGGGCCCGACCGTCGAGCCGGTAGGCGATCGACTCTCCCTGCGCCCGGTCTCCGAGATCCACCCGCCGGGCCGGTTGTCGCCAGATCGCGTCGAACGCGGGCTCGTCCGCCGGCAGCTCCAGCTCGTACCCGTCCCCGTAGGTGCAGACCGCCACCCGCCGCCCGTCCGGGGCAATGTCGGCTCCGGTGACGATCTTCAGGGCCGGCACCGGGTCGGGCACGGTCACGGTGCCGACCAACTCGAGGGTGACGGGGGCCGCCGTGAGCGGGGCACGAGCCACGTAGACCGCAGGGTCGGCCGCCTTGACCACGACGTACAGGTCACCGGTCTGGGGGTGGACGGTGAGGGCCTCGGCGTTGTGCGGCCCGTCGGGGTACCGGAGGCGGAGGGTCTCGGCCTCGTCCGTGGACGCCGGCGCACCTCTCGCCGGCCCGGTGCCGGAGGCCGGCACCGACGGCTCGGGCACCCGGTAGACGAGCACCTCCTGGAGGTCCTCCAGGTTGTCGCCGATGTCGCCCACGTAGAGGTAAGACGTGCCCTGCTCGGGCCCGGGACCGGCCGCGATCGCCTCCCAGTCGCGCGCCTGGGCCCCCGTCACCCGCCAGGCGCCGCAGGCTTCGCCCCGGCCCCGCACGCAGAACACCACGGGATCGTCACCCGAGTCGTTGTGGGTCCAGTACACGCCCGGGTTCCGCCGGGAGGCGACCAGTCCGCTGCTCTCGGTGATGGCGAGATCCGCCAGGTTGCCCAGCAGTCGAGGAGGCCCGTACGTGCCCGGCACTGCTCCGGAACCGCCGGGAGCGGGACCGAGCGGGTCGTCCTCGGCCTGGCCACCGTTCGACCCGCACGCGGCCAGCACCACGGCCAGGCCCAGGCCCGCGGCCTGGCGCGCCCTGCTCCGGGTCAGGTCGGTGTGGTAGCCGGCGTTCCACCCATCGAAGTCCCCCGTTCGGCAGCTTGGCGGCGGCTGCGCTCGCCGCCGGAGGCGGCCGCTCCAGATGCCGGCAGGAAGGACGGCGGAGGGCGATCCGGCTTCGCCCGTCGCCCGGAGCACCTTGCTAGCTCGGCGAGCAAGCTCTGCTTGCGAGTCGAAAGTCGCCGCCCCTCGGCTAGAACCCGTTTTCCTTGAGCCAGTCCTGGGCCACCGCGTCGGGGTCGTCCTTGTCCACGTTGGCCCGCTCGTTCAGGGCCGACAGCTCCTCGGTGGTGAGGGCGGCGGACACCTTGTCGAGGACCGTCCGGACCTCCGGGGTGGCCTTGTCCGTGCGGATGACGGGCACCACGTTGTCCGCGTTCTGCAGGCCCTTGTCGTCCTCCAGGAGGACGAAGCCCTTGGCGTCGCTCGACAGCAGGAGGCCGACGTCGATCTCGCCGCTCCTGAGGGCGCCCTTGGTCAGGGGCCCACCCGCGTCCAGCGGCCTGAACGACTTGAACCTGATCCCGTACTTGTCCTCCAGGCCCTTGGCGCAGAAGGGTCGGGTCGGGCACTCGCTGGGGCCGCCCAGAGTGAGGTCGCCGGCCACCGGCGGCACGTCGGAGAGCTTCTTCAACTTGAGCCGGTCGGCGGTGGCCTGGGTGATGCCGAAGGCGTTCTGGTCGACGGCGGAGGACGGCTCCAGCGCGGTCAGGCCTTTCCCCTGGATCTGGGCCCGCAGCTTCTCGACCGTCTCCTTGGCGTTGGGTGTCGCCTGGCCGGCGCTGTTGTTGTAGAACTCGAGCTCGGTGGCGGCGTAGCCGATGTAGAGGTCGAGCTCGCCGCGGTCCAGGGCGGGCGCCACCAGTTCCCGGCTTCCGAGGTTCGGCCTGACGGTGACGGTGAAGCCGTCCGACCGCAGAGCCCCGCCGTAGATGTGGGCCAGGATCACGTTCTCGGTGAAGTTGGTCGAGCCGATGGTGAGGGAGCCCTTGCCGCCCTGCGTCGCGCCTTCGGTGGTGTCGTCGTCGTCACTGCCGCAGGCTGCGGTGACCAGGGCCAGGCCGACGAGGCCGGCAATGAGTACTCGGGTCGGATGCCTTCGCATGGAGCTCCTCACTTCGTCGCCCATTCGGACGCCGTCTCGCCCGCCGTCAAACCGACGAACGGCTCATTCTTGCTCGTCTCGCGCGACCGGAGCCCGCTGGGGACGACAACCCGCTGGAGGAGCGACAGGCCGAGCTCGGTGAGGATGGCCAGCATCCCCACGAGGAGGGCGCCCGCGAACACGAGCACGAAGTCCCGCTGGGCGATGCCGTCGACGATGTAACGGCCCAATCCGCCCCACGCCACCAGGGCGGCCAGGGCGGCCGTCGCCACGACCTGAACGGCCGCCGTTCTCACCCCGGTCAGCACGAGGGGCAGGGCGACGGGCAGCTCGACCCTCCAGAGCGACTGCCCGCCGGTCATGCCCATGCCCCGGGCTGCTTCCCGCACGTCGGCGTCCACCTCGCGCATACCCACGTAGGAGTTCGTGACGATGGGCGGGATGCCCAGGGCGACCAGAGTCACGAACGCCGGCTCCCATCCGATGCCGACGAACTGGGCGGCGATGATGAGGATGGCGAACGAGGGTATGGCCCGCCCCACGTTGGACACGTTCACGGCCAGGGCCCCGCCGCGGCCGGTGTGGCCCAGCCAGATGCCCACCGGGAGGGCCAGGGCGGCGGCCGCCAGCACACTGGCGCCCGACATGGTCACGTGCTCGGCGAGCCGGTGAACCACGCCGTTCTCGCCCTGCCAGTGGGAGCTGGTGGTGAACCACCGGAGTACGTCACCGAGGAACTCCACGGCTCATGCGTCCTGTGTC
The DNA here is from genome assembly GCA_046262035.1 of Acidimicrobiales bacterium. GTDB lineage: Bacteria > Actinomycetota > Acidimicrobiia > Acidimicrobiales > AC-14 > JBHENM01. The sequence continues at coordinate 20,404 of JBHENM010000222.1, forward strand.
TTCTGCGGCTTCGCCGCCCCGGCCTGGGCCCAGCCACACCCTTCGGCACGGAGCCAGGCCCCGGCCTCCTCCGGACGGCGGGGACCCCCACCCCGCCGCCGGCCGTTCACGCCCTGGCCCAGGGAGTCAGCAGGCGCTGCATGCCGGCCAGGCCGAGGTCGGCCACCACCGCCAGGGCCACGGACAGGACCGAGCCCACGACCAGCGGCGTCCGGAAGTCACGGTTCAGGCCGTCCAGGATGAGCTGGCCCAGACCGCCCTGGCCGATGAGGGCGGTGACCGTCACCAGCCCGATGGTCGTAACCGTGGCGATTCGGATGCCGGCGACGATCACCGGCGCGGCCAGGGGCAGCTCGATCCGGAACAGCAGGCGGGCCCGGCTGAAGCCCATGCCCTGGGCCGCCTCCTTCACGTCGGCGGGCACCCCGTCGAGGCCGGCCAGGATGTTCCGGACGAGGATGAGCAGCGTGTAGCTCACCAGGCCGATCTCGGACGTGGTGCGGCTCAGGCCCGTCCACGGCACGAGCATGGCGAACAGGGCCAGCGACGGGATCGTGTAGAGGATCCCCGTGCTGGAGAGGATGGGCGCTTCGAGCCAGCGCCACCGACGGGCCAAGATCGCCAGCGGGAACGACAGGACCAGCCCCAGGACGATGGCGATGACGGTCAGCTCGACGTGCTGGCGGGTCGCAGCGGCGATGTCGTCGGCGTTGCGCGTGACCCAGTCCCACCGCACCCACGGGTCTCCGGCCGCGGCCAGCAGAGACATCGCGGCAGACTAGGCCCGGCTCGTCATGATCCGCCTCGAGGCCGTCTCCAAGCGCTTTGCCAACGGCCAGGTGGCCGTGAACGCCCTCGACCTCGAAGTGGCCGACGGGCAGATCTGCATGCTGGTCGGGCCCTCGGGATGCGGCAAGACGACCACCCTGAAGATGATCAACCGCCTGATCGAGCCCTCCGGTGGCCGCATCTTCATCAACGGCGAGGACGTGACCCGGGCCGACGCCGTCGAGCTCCGGCGACGGATCGGCTACGTCATTCAGCAGGTGGGACTGTTCCCTCATCAGACGGTGGGGGACAACGTGGCCACCGTCCCGAGGTTGCTGGGCTGGGAGAAGGACCGCATCCGGCGCCGCGTCAATGAGCTGCTGGACCTGGTGGGCCTCGACCCCGGCGTCTACCGCGACCGGTACCCCCACCAGCTCTCGGGCGGGCAGCGTCAGCGGGTCGGGGTGGCCCGGGCCTTGGGCGTCGACCCTCCCGTGCTACTCATGGACGAGCCCTTCGGCGCCATCGACCCCATCAACCGTGACCGGCTGCAGCAGGAGTTCCTGCGCCTGCAGGGCGAGGTGCGCAAGACGGTGGTGTTCGTCACCCACGACGTGGACGAGGCCGTCCGCCTCGGGGACCGGATCGCCATCCTGCGGGAGGGTGGGGTCCTCGAGCAGTACGCCAGCCCGTCCGAGGTGTTGGGCCGGCCGGCGTCGGAGTTCGTGGCCGACTTCGTGGGCGCCGACCGGGGGCTGAAGCGGCTGATGGTGACGTCCATCGACGCCGCCAGCCTGGAGAAGCCCCCCATCGTGTCCCTGGATGCCTCGCTGGGCGACGCCCGCCGCTCGATGGATGCCGACGGCGCCCCCTGGGCCATCGTCCTGGACGGAGCCGACAACCTCCACGGCTACCTGGCCCGGAACCGGGCCGAGGGCGACGGACAGGTGCGGGATCGGGCCCGGCGCATGGCCGCCTGGGTTCCCATCGGCGCCAGCCTCAAGGAAGCCTTCTCCGTCATGCTCCTCCACGACGCCGGGTGGGTCGCCGTCCTGGACGGTGACCGCTTCTGCGGCGTCCTGACCCCCGAGTCCCTGCACGCCGCCCTCCGGCGCTCGGTGGAAGAGCCCGTTCCCGACCAGAAGTAGCGTGGGCGGCCATGGCCGACCTCCAGTCCCAGATCGAAGAGCTCTGGGAGCGGCGCTCCGAGCTGAGCCCGGCCGACTCCGACGCCCTGGCCGTCGTGGAGCGGGCCATCCACCTGCTCGACCGCGGCGAGGCCCGGGCGGCCGAGATCGACCCGGCCACGGGCGAGGTCATCGTCCACGTCTGGCTCAAGCAGGCCATCCTCCTGCTGTTCCGGCTGGCGGCCATGGAGACGGTGGAGCTGGGCCCCTTCGAGTTCGCCGACCGCATCCCGCTGAAGCGGGGCTTCGCCGCCGCCGGCGTGCGGGTGGTGCCCGGTGCGTCCGCCCGCTGGGGCTCGTTCCTCGAGCGGGGCGTGGTGATGATGCCCAGTTACGTCAACATCGGGGCCCGGGTCGGGGCCAACACCATGGTGGACACGTGGGCCACCGTGGGCTCCTGTGCCCAGGTGGGGGCCAACGTCCACCTCTCGGGCGGGGTCGGGATCGGAGGCGTGCTCGAACCGCCGCAGGCGGCCCCGGTGATGATCGGCGACGACGTCCTCGTCGGCAGCCGCTGCATGATCGTCGAAGGCGCCCGGGTGGGGCAGGGGTCGGTGCTGGGGGCCGGCCTCATCCTGTCCTCCACCATCCCCGTCATCGACGCCGAGACGGGGGAGACGCTGGGCCGGGGCCAGATCCCGCCCTGGTCCGTAGCGGTCATGGCTACCCGGCCGCGGACGTTCCCGGGCGGGGAGTTCGGCCTGCCCTGCGCTCTGATCGTGAAGCGCCTGGCCGAGGGCCAGCGCCACGACAAGGCCCAGCTCGAAGCCGTCCTGCGCCAGCACGGCGTCACCGGCGCCTAGTGCCAGCCACGGCGCCGGCGGGGCAGGGGCCCCGCCCTGGCGAGGAGGCGGGGATGGGGGTCCCCGCCGGGAGAACAAGCACGGCGCCGCGGGGCAGGGGGCGGCCGCGCCCGTGACCGACCTCTTGGCCTTCACCGCCAGCCTGGTCGACATCCCTTCGATCAGCCACAACGAGCGGGCCATCGCCGACCACCTGGAGGGGATCCTGGCTGCGGTGCCGTGGCTCGAGCTGACCCGCGTGGGCGAGAACCTGGTGGCCCGCACGGAGCTGGGGCGGGGCCGGCGCCTGCTGCTCGCCGGGCACACCGACACCGTCCCCGCCAACGGCAACGACCGCTCCCGGCTGGAGGCCGACGTGTGTTGGGGCCTCGGCTCGTGCGACATGAAGGGCGGCGTGGCCGTGCTCGCCGAGCTGGCCCGGACCGTGGCCGAGCCGTCAGTCGACGTCACCTACGTGTTCTACGAGTGCGAGGAGATCGACTCCAAGTACAACGGGATCGAGCGGCTGTTCCGGGAGAGGCCCGACCTGTTGGAGACGGACGCGGCCGTGCTGGCCGAGCCCACGTCGGCCCGTGTCCAGGCCGGCTGCCAGGGGACGCTGCGCGCCCGCCTCACCTACCGGGGAGTCCGAGCCCACTCGGCCCGGGGTTGGCTGGGGCGGAACGCCATCCACCGCATGGGCCCGACCCTCGACACCCTGCATGCATATGAGGGACGGCAGGTGGAGATCGACGGATGCCTCTTCCGGGAGGGGCTCCAGGCGGTCAAGGTCGAGGGGGGAGTGGCCGGCAACGTGGTTCCCGACCTCGCCGTCCTCACCGTGAACCACCGGTTCGCCCCCGATCGCACGGCCGAGCAGGCTGCGGCCCACGTCAGGGACCTTCTGAGCGAGGCGGACGGGTTCGAGGTGCTGGATTCCGCCGATGCCGCCCCGCCCTCACTCAGCCATCCCCTGCTGACCGCTCTCCTCACCGCCACCGGGCTTCCGGCCGAGGCCAAGCTGGGGTGGACCGACGTGGCCCGTTTCGCCGCCCGGGGGGTCCCCGCCACCAACTTCGGGCCGGGGGACCCGAACCTGGCCCACCACGCCGACGAGCACGTCACCCGGGGTGACGTGACCACGGTGTACTCCGTCCTCAGGAACCTGATCGAACGGGCCGACCCAACTTCGAGGGGTTGATCGTGCACCATGGACTCCCTTCCCATGTGCCGCGTACGGGTGACCCTGGCCGTTCTGTGTGGTGTCGTCCTGGCGACGCTGGCCGGTGTCGCGCCCGCCGGGGCCAGCGACGACACCTACTTCAACGATCAGTGGTCCCTGTCGCAGATCCACGCCCCTGAGGCCTGGGGGGCGGCCACCGGCTCGGGGATAACCATCGGGATCGTCGACACCGGGATCGACAGCGACCACCCCGACCTGGCGGCGAAGATCGACGCCACCGCCACCTGCGTGAACGGGCCGTGCCGTGACGGCGAGGCCGAGGACGTCCATGGGCACGGCACCCTCGTGGCCGGGATCGCCGCCGCCTCCACGGGCAACGGGCGGGGGATGGCGGGCGTGGCACCCGATGCCCGACTGGTCGTGGCCAAGGCGGTCGACGACCAGGGAAGGGGCTCGGTCGAGGACATCAACAACGCCATCCGCTGGGTGGTCGACCATGGTGCCCGAGTCGTCAACCTCAGCCTGGGCGACCCCAACTTCCTGCTGGTGTCACTGTTGGGGACTCCGCTCCGTACGGGGATCGACTACGCCTGGAGCCGGGGGGCGGTGCCCGTTCTGGCCTCGGGGAACGAGAACGTTGGCCTGCTCGACCTGGGCAGCGCCAACTACGGAGCACTGAACGCCCTGGTCGTGGGGGCCACCGACAAGTCGGGAAGCGCGGCCTCGTACTCCAGCCCCATCGGCAACGCCAAGTGGGGCCTGGCCGCGCCCGGGGGCAGCGGCGGCGGACCGGGAGCGGACGTCTTGTCGACCTACATCGGCGGCCGCTACGCCTGGGTCGCCGGTACGTCCATGTCGGCGCCCCACGTGTCCGGCGCCGTGGCCCTGCTCATGTCCCGGGGAATGGGCGCCAGCACCGCGGTCGACCGGTTGCTCGCCAACCTGGACCGGGGGGTGAGGTGCGGGGCCGGCTGCCAGGGCCTGCTCAACGTGGGTGCGGCCGTCGGGGGCGCCGGCGCTCCGGCGGCCGGCGCACCGGCCGGCTCGGCCGCCCCCGCCTCGTCGGAAACCCGGCCCGCGGCGGTGACGACCTCGACTGCTCCCGGAGACGCGTCGACGACGACGACTATCGGGGCGGCTGACACCGAGCTGGCGGCGCCTGCTCCCGTGAGGCGGGCCCGGCTGGCCCGACGCCTGGAGTACGGATGGCCGGACGAATCCCGAAATCCCCTGGTCGTGGGCGCAGCCCTGCTCCTGGCTCTCGGCACGGGAGCGGCTACGGGAATCGTGTTCTGGCGGTTCAGAGCTGCCGAACGATGGTGACCACCTTGCCGAACATCCGGAAGTCGGCCGGGTCCAGCTCGATGGGCTGATAGGCGGCGTTGGCCGGCAGCAGAACCACCTTGTTCCCCCGCCTGCTGAACGTCTTCACCGTGGCTTCCTCGCCCGGGATACCGGCTACGACGATGTCACCCTTGCGAGCTTCTGACGTGTGACGCACGACGGCGAAGTCGCCGTCGAAGATGCCGGCCTCGACCATGGAATCGCCCCGGACCCGGAGCATGAACACCGGCCCGTCGCCGGTGAAGTCCGCGGGGAGGGGATAGGACTCCTCGACGTTCTCCTGGGCCAGCACATCGGTGCCCGCGGCCACGTCGCCGATCAGGGGGACATGGCGGGTGGGCCGCCTCTCGGCCGTCGCGCCCGAGGAGGAGTCGTACCGGACCTCGATGGCACGGGGCTTGGTGGGATCGCGCCGGAGGTAGCCCAGCTTCTGCAGGGTGCCCAGGTGGGCATGCACGGTTGAGGTGGACGTGAGGCCGACCGCCTCCCCGATCTCCCGCACCGACGGCGGATAGCCGCGGTCGCGCATCTGGACCTCGATGAAGTCGAGAATTCCTCGCTGGCGAGGAGTGAGGGGGGTCGTTTCGGTCATGGCTTCCCCTTGTCGAACATCATGGCGAACACCCGTTCCCATCTCGACCGACCTTACCAGGCGGCTCTGCCCCAGGCAAACATTCGTTCGCTCGACGGTTGACTCCGAACGGGCGTTCGTGTTCTACTGGCTCCGGCGAACGCACGTTCTCCATCGGGAAGGGAGGCCTTCACCACCATGCCAGCCGCATCCGCCGCAGTGCGCGTCGAGCCCGAAGGGCGCCTCCGCTCCGGGTCGGTTGCCGATGACAAGTGGTACGGCCTTCACGTCGTTCCTTCCCACGCCGGCACCGTCCGCCTTCCGGTCAGCACGTACCGCCGTCGCCAGTCCGTCGCCGCCGGTCTGGTCTTCGGGCTGGTGCTGGCCGTCACGGCCGCTTTGGGAACGCTCGGAGGTGGGCCCCTCCCCGTCTCCGAGCGTCCCGGCGGCCCTTCCGCGGGCCAGAACGCCGCCGGTCCCGTCTACGTCGTCCAGCCGGGGGACACGTTCTGGTCCATCGCCCGTCGCCTGGAGCCGTCGGGCGACCCTCGGTCTCTGGTCGACCGGTTGGTGGCCGCCCACGGTGGTACCACCCTGCATGTGGGCGAGCGCATCCCCATTCCCGCTCGCTGAGCTGTCGCTCCGGACCGGCAGGTACGGTCGGGGTGTGCGCTGCCCGTGGTGTTCGAACCTCGACGACAAGGTGGTCGACTCGCGCCTGGCCGACGAGGGAGCGGCGATCCGGCGGCGCCGGGAGTGCCTGGGGTGCGGGCGGAGGTTCACCACCTTCGAACGGCTCGACGACCTGCCGCTGGTCGTGCTCAAGCGTTCCGGGGGGCGCGAGCCCTTCGCCCGGGGCAAGTTGGTGGCGGGGATGCGGGCGGCAGCCAAGAACCGTCCCGTCAGCGTCGAGGCGCTCGAGGGGGTGGCGGCCGAGATCGAGGAGATGCTGCGCATGGAGGGCGGCGAGCTCACCAGCTCCCGCATCGGGCAGTGCGTCCTCGCCCGTCTCCGCCAGCTCGACGAGGTCGCCTACCTGCGCTTCGCCAGCGTGTACAAGGGATTCGAGGGAGCGGGTGACTTCCAGCGGGAGGTCGGCCTCCTCAGCGACGCTCCTCCGCCTCCCGACTCCTCTGGGGACTGAGCTCGCTTCTCCACAGCTTGGGCTGCGGTTGCGGCCATAGCGATCCCCAGCTCGAGATCCCTACTCTCGGGCCGGTGCCTCATCTCCGGCTTGCGACGGCGCCGGAAGGGCCCGAGCGGCCCCCAGAGCGGGGAGCACGGGGCCCGAGCGGCCCCCAGAGCGGGGAGCACGGGGCCCGAGCGGCCCCCTGAGCGGGGAGAACAGGGTTCCGCGCAAACCTTCGCGAACGCCCTGTGACCAGCACCGTTGGACGGGCTCAAGGGTTGACATGCGTGGAATTACGCTGTTGTATGATATAGCTCATATCGCGGTTCGCCCGGCCTCGACCACAACATGTTGTGGTTGGTGAGGCCCACACCAGAAAAGTCTAAGGAGCGTCGCCATGGCCATGGCCCCGGAGCAGACAGGGATCGGGATCCGCCGGCACTTCACCACCGAGGGTCAGGATCCCTACGACGAGGTCGTCTGGGAGCGCCGGGACGCCCGCATCACCAACTTCCGGGACGGGACCGTCGCCTTCGAGCAGCGGGACGTGGAGTTCCCCGTTTCGTGGTCGCAGAACGCCACCAACATCGTGGCCCAGAAGTACTTCCGGGGCTCGCTCGGGTCCCCGCAGCGGGAACGGTCCCTACGACAGGTGATCGACCGGGTGGCCGACACCGTCACTTCCTGGGGGCGCAAGGACGGCTACTTCGTCGACGACGACGAGGCCGAGGCGTTCCGGGCTGAGCTCAAGCACCTCGTCGTTCACCAGAAGGCGGCCTTCAACTCGCCCGTCTGGTTCAACATTGGGGTCGCCGGTGAGCCACAGCAGGCATCGGCATGCCAGCCGTGGCATGCGCCCGTGAGCACCCCTGAGGGCCTGGTTCCCATCGGGTCGCTGGTCGACGAGGGCGCGGTGGGGACGAAGGTGTTCGATGCCAACGGCCTCACCAGCGTGGTAGCGGTCAAGGCCAACGGGACCAAGGCCGTGCTGCGGGTGCGCACGACGGCCGGATACCTGCTCGACGTCACCGCCGACCACCTCGTCTGGCGGGCCGAGGGCGAGGTCGGGCGGGGCGAGTTCGTCCCTGCCGGCCAGCTAGCCCGGGGCGACCGGCTGGAGTGGCACGTCACCGACGCATGGGGCGACGGTGAGATCACCCGTCAGCGGGTGGCGGAGGCGGCCCTGGCGGGGTGGATCCAGGCCGGCGGGTTCCTCATCACCGAGGGCGCCGGGCGCCCGGGGAGCGGCCCTCGAGGCGGGGGAGCGTCGGTGGCGGCCGAGGTCGGCGTGGCCGGCGATGCCGAGCGGGCCTGGGTGGCCCAGTCCGTCACCGACGCCCTGCCCGGGGTGCGGGTCTCCGACCTCGCGCGGGGGGCCGGCCCCGGCGCCCGCCGGTTGCGGCTCGAAGGCGAGGCGCTGGCCGGCTTCGCCCAGCGCTGGGGCCTGATGCGGGCCGGCAGCGACGCCCGGGTCCCGGGGGCGCTCTATGCGGCCCCTGCCCCGGTGGCTGCGGCCTACCTCCGGAGCCTCTTCCAGGCCGAGGGCTGGGTGTCGTCCACCGGCTCCGTCGTGGGCCTGGCCATGGCCTCGCAGAAGCTGGTGCAGGGCGTCCAGACCCTCCTTCTCCGTTTCGGCATCTTCTCCCGGCTGCGGCGGGTGGCCGAGCGCCGGGCCGGGGGCAACGACTTCTGGGTCCTCAACGTCACCGTCGCCACCGACGGCCACCGGTTCGCCGACGAGATCGGGTGCGTCGACCCGGCCCGGGCCGGCGAGCTCGACCGGGCCCTGGCCAAGGTGACATCCGGTGCCGCGTCCTCCGCCCGCCTCGTCGAGGTCGAGTCCGTCGAGGTCCTGGGGCAGATGGAGGTCTACGACATCCAGACCCAGAGCGGCGAGTACCTCAGCGGCAACATCAGGGTCCACAACTGCTTCATCCTCTCCGTCGACGACACCATGCGGTCGATACTCAACTGGTACGTCGAGGAGGGCACGATCTTCAAGGGCGGGTCGGGCGCCGGCATCAACCTGTCCAACATTCGGTCGTCGCAGGAGACGCTCAAGGGCGGCGGCCTGGCTTCCGGCCCCGTCAGCTTCATGCGGGGCGCCGACGCGTCCGCGGGGACGATTAAATCGGGCGGCAAGACGAGGAGAGCCGCCAAGATGGTGATCCTCAACGCCGACCACCCCGACGTCGAGGACTTCATCTGGTGCAAGGCGGTCGAGGAGCGCAAGGCCCGCGTGCTCCGTGATGCCGGCTTCGACATGGACCTCGACGGCCGAGACAGTCACTCCACCCAGTACCAGAACGCCAACAACTCGGTCCGGGTCACCGACGAGTTCATGCAGGCCGTCATGGACGACCGCGACTGGCACCTGCGGGCGGTCACCAGTGGCGACACGATCCGCACGGTGCGGGCGCGGGAGCTGTTCCGCCAGATCATGGAAGCCACGTGGGAGTGCGCCGACCCGGGCATGCAGTTCGACACCACCATCAACCGCTGGCACACGGC
>JBHENM010000223.1:0-1187 GCA_046262035.1 Acidimicrobiales bacterium
ACCGCGGACCCAGCGGGAGCCTCGGCCACCGCGGGGGCGGCCGAAGAGGAGGCGGCGGGGGCGTCGGTATCGCTTGTAGCCGGGGCCTCCGAGGGCGCTGGCGCGTCCCCTCCCAGGCCGAGGGCGGCCCGGCGCGCCCGGGAGCGTTCGAGCAGGTACTCGGGTACCTGGGTCACGGCTGCGACTGTAGGCGGAGCCACGACCCTAGAGCCAAGCGGCAGGGGCGGTTGGACGGGCGTGAGCCGGACCCCGAACCCGCCCTGCGGATGTGCCTCGATCGCGAGGGCCGTGCTAAAACCGCCGCGGTGCTGAATCGCCGCAATCGTGTCTCACAGGTAGAATGTGAGCGCATTCACGAGGGGAGGTGACCGGTGGCCGCGTTTCTCGCTTCGATAGTGATTCTCCTCGTCGGCGTCGGGATCTGCCTGCTCGTGGGGCGCCGGCGCCCCGTCGGCACGCCCCTCACCTGGGGTGAGGCCCTCATCGGCGGAACGTTCGTCTTCGCCCTCATGCTCGTGGCCTATGGCGTCGTGCCCCACCAGTGGCTCGATTTCGCCGACAACGAGCTGCTCTGGCGCCCGGACAAGATCCTCCTGGGGCTCTCCACCGCCGGCCTCAAGATGGGTGACGCGGCCAACACCATGGAGGGCAGCGGGAGGGTGCTGATCAGCTACCAGGCGCTGCGTGACATCGTCGCCGCCGGCCTGTACATCGTGTTCCTCGTGGGTCAGATGATGTTGTGGTCGCGCTGGCAGAAGCGTGATCGTCTCAAGACGGAGCTCGAGCCCACCTCGCGTTTCGGCCGTCCCGTGATCAGGAAGGCCTAGAAGATGGCCAAGAACGACGCCAACCCCCCCATGCCCGCTTTCAGCGGCGACTACGTGCTCCAGGAGGTCGGGAGCGACTACCTGGCCAAGGCGGTCAAGCCCAAGCAGTTCCTCCACATCGACCAGTCCGAGTGCATCATGTGCGAGGGCTGTGTCGACATCTGCCCGTGGAAGTGCATCCACATGCTCTCCACGGAGGCCGTCTCCGAAGCCGTCGACACCGACCTTCCCGGCACCGACCCCGATGACAAGATCATCTTCGTCGTCGACGAGGACGTGTGCACGCGCTGCGGCCTTTGCGTCGACCGCTGCCCCACCGGGGTCATCATCATGGGCAAGGCCGGAGTGGCCGCCAAGGAC
>JBHENM010000224.1:0-1210 GCA_046262035.1 Acidimicrobiales bacterium
CGACCCCCCGGTGTCCGAGCCGAAGCCCAAGCCTGCGAACCCGGCGGCGACGGCGGCTGCGCTACCGCCGCTCGACCCGCCCGGGACGCGGCTGAGGTCGTGGGGGTTGCGGGTGGGGCCGAACGCGGAGTTCTCGGTGGAGGAGCCCATGGCGAACTCGTCGAGGTTGGTCTTGCCGACGAGGACGGCCCCGGCGCCTGCGAGCCGGGTGACGGCCGTGGCGTCGTAGGGGGGACGCCACTGGGCCAGGATGCGCGACGAGCACGTCGTGGGGATCCCCCGGGTGCAGAGATTGTCCTTGAGCGCCACCGGGACTCCTGCGAGGGGGCCAGGATCGTCCCCGGCGGCAACCCTGCGGTCGATCTCGTCGGCGGCGGCGCGGGCCTCCTCGCCGAGGACGACGTTGAAGGCGTGGACGTCGGCCTCTCGCGCCGCGATCGCCTCCAGGTGCTCCTCGAGAACGTCGCGGGCCTTCCTCTTCCCGCCCCGAACGGCGGCGCCGATCTCGCGTGCCGTGCTCATCAGGGCTCCAAGCCGAGGATGGGCGGAACACGGAACCGTCCGGCCTCGGCTGCCGGAGCCTCGGTCAGGAACTCGTCCGGCCCCAGGCTCGGGCGGACCTCGTCCTCGCGCAGCACGTTCTCGAGGGGCAAGGGATGGGCCGTGGGCGGTACGCCCGAAGTGTCGAGAGCGGCCACGTCGGCGGCGTGCTCGAGGACGGCGGCCAGCTGGCCGGTGAACCGGTCGACCTCCTCGTCGCTCAGGTTCAGGCGGGCCAGGCGAGCCACGTGCAGGACGTCGTCGCGGGAAAGGCGCTCAGGCATCGGGGCCGATGGTAGGCGGCGGCTGCGGACCGGATCCGGGCGTTTCCGCTCCGGCGACGGCGGCCAAGCCGAAGTCGACGGCCAGCTTCTCCACGGTTTCCCGATCGTGGTCGAGGGTGGCGACGTGGTAGCTCCGTTCCAACCAGACCCGATCGACGGGGCCGCCGACCTTCCCGGCGAGGATGTCGCTCGAGACAGTGGGAACGACGTGGTCGGCCCGGCTCGTCATCAGCAACGTCGGGCACCGGATGCTGCTCAGACGCCCCATCAGATCGTCCAGCCCCCTGCACAGCGACAGCAGCGACGCCAGAGGAAGTTGGTGGTAGCCCTCCTCCCGGACGGAGGGATCGGCGACATCTCCGGCGATCCCGTCAGCCTGGGTGATC
>JBHENM010000225.1:0-6887 GCA_046262035.1 Acidimicrobiales bacterium
CTGACCCGATGGCGGCGAGTCCATCGGCAGCGGAACCGGCGCTGGTGGATGCCCGGGTGGTCCCATGACTGGCGAAAAGGTGGTCCCATGCTCCTGGCGAAACTCAGCTCAGGGTGGTCCCATGTGGCTGGCGGGCGACAACCGGCCACTACCGCGAGACAACTCATGCGCTCATTCGGTCCTTCGAGCCGGGCGAGGACTGGTGGTGGTGTTATCCCGACGAGCTCGGATTCAACATCGAAGGAGCACCTCCCGCCCCCTCCCATCCGTGAACGGCCCGCCGGGCCTGCCCCTCGACGGGTGGGAAGACACCAAGGACACGCTCCACCTCTACGCTCAGATAATCGGCAAGGTTCGGCTCGCCGCGACGGCAAAGCGCAACCACTGGTGGAACGTCCCGCTCTACGTGTCGCCTCGCGGCCTGAGCACGGGGCTCCTTCACCTCGATGACACAGATTTCGACCTCGAGCTCGACGTGGTCGAAGCTGGGCTCGTGGGGCGCAGCCACAAGGGGGATGTGACGCGGTTCGACCTGCACGACGGTCTGGCCGTGGCGGATTTTTGGGACGGCATCCGCGCCCTGCTTCAGGACCTCGGCGTTGCGCCCCGGCTCGACCCCCATCCGTACGGCATCGCTTCGAAGACCCCCTTTCCCGACGACAGGAGCCACAAGACCTACGACGCCGCCGCCGTGCACCGGTTCTGGACCGTCCTGCGATGGAACCAGCAGGTGTTCGACGAGTTCGGCGGGTGGTTTGCGGTAAGGCAGCCCGGTGCATCTGTTCTGGCACAGCTTCGACCTTGCCCTCAGCCGCTACTCCGGTCGCCGTGCTCCGGTGAGGCCGGAGGCTGACCCGGTAACTGCCGAGGCGTACTCCCACGAAGACATCAGCTTCGGGTTCTGGGCCGGCGACGCGGACACGCCCTTTCCCGCCTACTACTCCTACACCGCGCCGGAACCCCCGGAGCTGGCCCAACGATCCCTCCGTCCGGCAACGGCGAGATGGAAGCCGGGGGCGGGAGACAGTCACATGGCGCTCCTGCCCTACGACCATGTGCGAACCGCGGCCGATCCACGAACCACCCTCTTGGGATTCCTCCAGAGCGCGTACCAGGCCGGAGCCACCAGCGCCGGGTGGGACGTCGCCAACCTGGCTACTGACTGGTGCCCGTTCGACCCGCACGAGGTGCCGGGCTGAGGAGGCACCGGCCAAGCCCCCCGCCGTAGGGTTCACGCCATGGAAATCGAAGTCGTCGTCGAGATCCCCAAGGGCTCCCGGAACAAGTACGAGGTGGACCACGAGTCCGGCGCGATCTGGCTGGATCGCATGCTCTTCACCGCCACCATGTACCCGACCGACTACGGGTTCTTCCCCAACACCCTGGCCGAGGACAGCGACCCCCTCGACGCCATGGTCCTGCTGGACGAGCCGACCTTCCCGGGCTGCCACATCAACGCCCGGCCGATCGGCGTCTTCTGGATGAGCGATGAGAAGGGCCCCGACGCCAAGGTGCTCACCGTGCCCGCCACCGATCCGCGATGGGCCGAGATCGCCGACATCGACGACCTGCCGGCCCACGTGCTCGATGAGATCGCCCACTTCTTCGAGGTCTACAAGGCCTTGGAGCCGGACAAGGGCACCGATATCAGCGAGTGGCAGGGGCGAGCCGAGGCCGAGAAGGCGGTCACCGACGCCAAGGAGCGCTACCGGCCCCCCGCCTAACCTGCCGCGGCTCCTGCCTCAGGGCGCATCGGTATCAGCAGCGACGATACGGTAGGCCTATGGCTGACCCTCGCGTCCTCTCCCTGGTGCTGGCCGGCGGGGAGGGAAAGCGGCTCGCACCGCTGACGGCCGACCGGGCCAAGCCTGCGGTGCCGTTCGCCGGTCACTACCGGCTCGTCGACTTCGTTCTGTCCAACCTGGCCAACGGCGGCTACCTCAAGATCGTCGTCCTCACCCAGTACAAGAGCCACAGCCTCGACCTGCACATCTCTCGCACGTGGCGGCTGTCGACCCTTCTCGGGAGCTTCGTGAGCCCCGTCCCCGCCCAGATGCGCCGCGGTCCGCACTGGTTCTCCGGATCGGCCGACGCCATCTACCAGAATCTCAAGCTGATCGCCGACGAGCGGCCGGAGTACATCTGCGTGTTCGGCGCCGACCACATCTACCGGATGGACCCCCGCCAGATGGTTCAACAGCACATCGACTCTCGTGCGGGAGTCACCGTGGCCGGGGTGCGGGTCCCCATCGAGCAGGCGAGCCAGACCGGTGTCATCGAGCCGGGAGAGGGCACGTCGATGCGGAGCTTCAAGGAGAAGCCCGACGACCCCGCCGGGATACCCGACGATCCCGACCACGCCTTCGCGTCCATGGGCAACTACGTGTTCACCGCCGACACACTGTCCGAAGCCGTGGCCATCGACGCCAAGGACGAGAACTCGAAGCACGACGTCGGCGGCGATTTGATCCCGATGCTGGTGAAGGAGGGCGTAGCGCACGTCCACGACTTCACCAGCAACCAGGTCCCGGGCGAGACCGAAGACGAGCACGGCTACTGGCGCGACGTGGGGACGCTCGACGCCTACTACGAGGCGCACATGGACCTGGTGTCGCCCCAACCGAACTTCAACCTCTACAACGGCAGCTGGCCGATCTACACATCCGGCCCGCCCCTGCCGCCGGCCAAGTTCGTCTTCGAGGGCGTCGAGGGCACGGGGCAGGTGCTCAACTCGATGGTTTGCTCGGGGGCGATCGTGACGGGGGCGACCGTGCGGGGCTCGATCATCTCACCCGGCGTCGTCATTCATCCCGGCGCGAGTGTGGAGGAGTCGGTCCTGTTGCACGACGTCGTGGTGGGCCGGGGCGCAGTGATTCGAAACGCCATCATCGACAAGAACGTGGACGTGCCGCCGGGCACCACCATCGGCGTCCACCGGGACACCGACTGCGATCGTTTCACTCTATCCGACAACGGGATCGTGGTGATCGGCAAGGACGAGAAGATCCCGACCGACGGCAAAGACGGGGGGTAGGAATGTCCGACAAGCAGATGAACGTTCTGCGGGCAGGCGGCGGCGGCGGAGCGGGCGACAGTCCGCTCCGGCCCATCATGCTGGCCATCGCCGGCGACAGCGGGACCGGGAAGACGACCGTCACCTCGGGGCTGGCGGCGGCTCTGGGCGAGGAGCGGATCACGTCGGTGGGGGCCGACGACTACCACCGTTACGACCGTGAAGAACGCAAGGAGCTCCCGTTCACGCCGCTTCACCCCAAGTGCAACTACATCGACATCATGGAACAGCACCTGCAGCACCTCGCGATGGGGCACCCCATCCTGAAGCCCGTCTACAACCACGACACAGGCGAGCTGGAACGGCCCGAGTACGTCCAGCCCCGCGATTTCGTCATCGTCGAGGGGCTGCTCCCCCTCCACACCAAGATGGCGCGGGCCTGCTTCGACATCACCGTCTACCTCGACCCGCCGGAAGAGATCCGCATCGCCTGGAAGCTGGCGCGGGACACCAAAAAGCGGGGCTACACGGAAGACGAGGTCCGCGAGGACCTGAAGAAGCGGGAGCCCGAATCCGAGGAGTTCATCCGCCCTCAGCGCGCCTACGCCGACATCGTCGTGAAGTTCGCGCCCATCGAGGAGCGGGGAGAAACGGCCGACGATCCCCTGAGCGCCACGCTCCTTCTCCGGCCGACCATCAGCCACCCCGAGATGTCCAAGATCCTCGGCGACGACACCCGTGAGGCCATGCATCTCGCGCTCATCCGGGACAAGGACGAGAAGCCCGTCGACGCCGTCCACATCCACTCCTACGCCGACCCCGAGGTGACCAAGAAGGTGGAGCAGTCCATCTGGGACGAGTTGGGTGTCGACGCCCCCTTGCCCGAATCGCTCGGACTGCTCAACTCCGACTCGGACACCAGGGACGAGCCGCTGGCTCTGACCCAGCTGATCCTGCTCTACCACATGATCCAGGCCCGGGAGGCCCTGACCACGGACACCTCCGACCAGAGCGGGTAGCGAAGTGGCCGACGTGGGCGACGAAATCGGCCAGGAGCCCCTGATCCTGGTGTCCAACCGCGGCCCGCTGGAGTACGTCCGGGACGGCGACGAGCGCACGGTCAAGTCCGGCCACGGGGGGCTGGTGACGGCGCTGGCCGGCCTGGCTCCTCACCTCGAGGACGCGGTGTGGGTGTGCGTGGCCCTGAGTGACGAGGACGTAGCCGTCTCCCGGGAGCACGACGGGAAGGCCTTCGAGCCCGAGGGCGACGGCGCCGACGTGAGCGTCCGCATGGTCGAGCTGGACGCGGAAGCCCAGCACAAGTTCTACGCCGTCATCGCCAATCCTCTGCTGTGGTTCGTCCAGCACTACCTGTGGGACCTCGGTCGCACGCCGGAGATCACCCGTCACGAGATCGACGCCTTCGACAACGGCTATGTCCCGGCCAACGCCCGCCTGGCCGAGGCGGTGGCCGAGGAAGTGGAGGCCCGGGGCGGGCGGGCCACGGTGATGGTGCAGGACTACCACCTCTACCTCCTTCCGGAACAGGTGCGGGACCGCTGCCCCGAGGTGTTCCTGCACCACTTCGTGCACATCCCATGGCCCCATCCCGACGCATGGCGCGTGCTTCCGCCGGCGATGCGGGAAGCGGTGTTCAAGGGTGCCCTCGGCAACGACATCGTCGCCTTCCACTCGCGGCGGTACGCCCGCAACTTCCTCCTCGGATGCGAGGAGCTTCTCGGCCTGCAGGTGGACATGGAGCAGCTGACCGTCGACGTCGACGGCCGGACGGTGCGGGCTCGCTACTACCCGATCTCGGTGGACCCCGATCAGCTCGAAAAGACGGCCGCTTCGTCGGCCGTGGTCAACCACGAGGAGCAGCTGGCCGAGAAGAGGCGCGACTACCTCATCCTCCGAGCCGACCGTGCCGACCCCAGCAAGAACATCCTGCGGGGGTTCAGGGCCTTCGACATCCTGCTCGACGACCACCCCGAGCTGGCTGAGCGGGTGACGTTCCTGGCCCTCGAGCAGCCCAGCCGCGAGGACGTCGCTCAGTACGTCGACTACCTGGAGGAGATCCAGCGGCTCGTGGCCGAGATCAACGACAAGCACGCTACGAAGAGTTGGAAGCCGATCGAGCTCAGCCTGGAGGGTGACTTCGACGAGGTGGTGGCCGCTTACAAGTCGTTCGACGTGCTCGTCGTCAACGCCGTCTCCGACGGGATGAACCTGGTGGCCAAGGAGGGCGCCCTGGTCAACCGCCAGGACGGGGTGCTGGCCCTCTCGGAGAACGCGGGGGCCTACGAGGAGCTGGGCGAGTTCGCGGTGACGTTGCACCCCTTCGACGTGCAGGAGCAGGCCGACGCCATGTACGCCGCCCTAACCATGGACGCCGAGGACCGCCGGAGGCGTTTGGCCGGAGCCGCCGCCCAGGTGCGGGAGAACGACGTGGCCAAATGGCTGCGCGACCAGCTACGTGACATCCGGGAGCTGCGGGAGTCCGACAACTAGCTCAAGGCTGCGCAGTGAGCTGCCGATAGAAAGTGGCGGCACGCGTGTGCCGTCATGACGGACCGGGGGCCCCAGGGTGAGGACGTCAGGGCGCCCGATGACTGTCCTCGCGGTCGCCCTGGTAGTGGCGTCGTTCGTCGTCCTCGAGCCCATTGCGCTGCCGTCCAGCCGCGCAGCCGCGGGAGGGGCGGCGCCGGGGGCCTACGTGTCGCCCGTGCCCGGCGGAGGTGTTTCCGAGGTCGTAACCGACGCCGGCCATGCCTACGCCACCAGTTCCTGGAGGAACGAGGTAGTGGTGCTGTCGCTGGCCACCGGCGCCGTCGAGGCACCCATCGCCGTCGGCGACTTTCCCCGAGGGCTGGACCTGAGCCCGGACGGGAGCAAGCTCTACGTCGCCAACTCCAACAGCAACGACGTCTCGGTCGTCGACCTAGCCCTTCGCCGCGAGGTCCGCCGCATTCCTCTGCCCACGGGACCGGCGTCAGGAAGCCCGCTCTCCATCGCCGTGGCGAGCAACGGGATCGCCCTCCTGACAAGGATGGGAACGGAGGCTCGGGGCCGCGGATCCTGGGGATCGACCTGGCCCAGGAAACAGTCGTCGAGCGCCTCGACTGGGGGCACCAGCCGAACAGGGACGATCTCCCCCGGTCCAGGCCAGCGCCGACCGCTCTCGTATTGGTCTGGCCATGGTCAATCGGAACAGCCCGACCGGCCTGGTCGGCTTCTACACCGCCGCGACCGACAGCTTCAGCACCGCCAAGCCCGTAGGTTTCGTCCCCTCGCTTGCCGTCGACGGCACGGGCTCGAAGATGCTAACCGCCACTGACTCATTGGTCCTCGACCGGGACCTCGTGCTCCGGGCCACGATCCCGGGGCCGGGGACGTCCGCGGTTGCGTTGAACAGTGCGGGCTCGCTGGGCTATCGCCTGCGAAACACGGACGTGGAAGTGGTCGACACGGTCCGGGCCCTGGTAGTGGGGGTGATCCCCCTGCCCGAACAGGTCAAGCCGGTGGGCGGGGACATGGCCCTGACGCCCGACAACGAGTCTCTGGTCGTCCTGACCGGCAGTGGTTTCAGCGTGGTGCCGGTAGCCGACCCGATCCCCACTCCGTGCACAACACCCAGTGCGCCAATCTCGGTTGTGGCCGTCTGTGGTGGGCCGCTCGCCGACGTGGTCACCGATCGCGGACATGCCTACGCGTCAAATCCGACGCGCAACCAGGTCGAGGTCGTGTCCCAGGCGACACGGACTCTCGAGGCCTCCATTCCAGTCGGCTCTCAACCCAAGAGCCTCGATCTCAGTCCCGACGGGCAACACCCTCTACGTTGTCAACTCGGGTGCGGAGGAGATCTCGCTGGTCG
>JBHENM010000226.1:0-2995 GCA_046262035.1 Acidimicrobiales bacterium
TGGTTGCACCGCGAGACGTGGAGAACGCGATCTGTCGGATCGCACAGATGGCTCGCGCGGTCGGGATCCACCTCGTGATCGCGACCCAGCGTCCTTCGGTAGATGTCGTCACCGGTGTCATCAAGGCCAACATCCCCTCGCGGATGGCATTCAGCGTCGCGTCGCAGCAAGACTCGCGCGTGATCCTCGACCAGGGCGGTGGGGATCCACCTCGTGATCGCGACCCAGCGTCCGTCGGTCGACGTGATCACCGGCGTCATCAAGGCCAACATCCCGTCGCGGCTCGCCTTCGCCGTGTCCTCGCAGGCCGACAGCCGGGTGATCCTCGACCAGCAGGGGGCCGAGCGCCTGGTGGGCCAGGGCGACATGCTCCTGCTCACGGCGTCCTCCAACGTCCCCCGGCGGGTGCAGGGGGCGTGGGTGGTGGAGGACGAGGTGCGCAAGGTGGTGGCCCACTGGCGGCGCCAGGCTTCGCCCGACTACGTGGAAGGAGTGGAGGGCGACGGGGCCACGGGGGCCGGGGGGGGCAACGCCGAGGCCGACGACGACGACCTGCTGGAATCGGCCATGGAGCTGGTCGTGCGCTCCCAGCTCGGCTCCACGTCCATGCTGCAGCGCAAGCTCCGCGTCGGGTTCGCCCGGGCGGGGCGGCTGATGGACCTCCTCGAGCGGCGGGGCGTGGTCGGTCCGTCCGAGGGCTCCAAGGCGCGGGCCGTACTCATGACGCCCGAGGAGCTCGACGAACGCCAGGCCCGCTCGACCTAGACCTCCTCGCTGCTGTCTGACCCAGGTGGTGCTAGCACGCCCTCCCAAGACACAGGCCAGCACCCTTGGATCCGGGGTCGACGTATGGCCGAATGGGGTGCAACGCGCTTTCTGAGCGACAGCTCGCGACTGGGGAGAGCAATGACCTTTCGGCGGACGACCGAGCGACCGGGAACGGCCGGCGGTGTGCCGCGTCCGGTCACTGCTCCGGTGGGCTGAAGTGGCTCGACCCCGTTTCATCCAGAGCGGCGACGAGGTCGCCGGCGCCCGGCTGGAGTTCGTGCGGACCCGCCGGGTCGTTCGCCTCGGCGGGTGGCACGACCGTGACCGGGAGATTCCCCCGGTCGAGGTCCCCGCCTCGCGGTTCCTGAGCGAGCTCGGCATCGGGCCCGAGGAGCTGGGAGCGGTGCCCTCCTATCTCGTTCTGGCTGCGGTCCAGTACGGCCCCACCCCGGGCCTCAGGCATCTGGCGGCCGCCTTCCCCTCCGAATTGCAGGCCCGCCAGCTCTTTCTCCAGCTCCGAGCCCGTCACCAGCGCCCGGGCGAGTGGGCCCAGGTCGTGTCGCTCGACGCCCGGAGCCGGCTCGTTCCCATCTGCTGGTTCGGCACCCCCGGCGATCTGAACGCGCTGAGGCGAGAGGACGCGGCCGTTCAGGACGACGAGCAGCCCTCCCGGACCCGCCGCTGGGCCGGCCGGCGGCAGCGCGGCTAGAACCACCCGGCCCAGGGAACACTCGCCGGGTGGCTACTGGCACCCGCTCCCGCTCCAAGCCCTCCCGCCGATCCGGCCGTAAGGCCGGTGACCTCGGTGATCTGGGTGACCGCATCATTGACCGGCTGCCGCGTCCCGCATCTGCGGTCATCGGCCGCCTGCGCCACGAGGACGTGTTCCTCCTGGCTGCCGGCCTGGCCTTCTACGCCCTTGTCTCGATCGCGCCCTTCGCCATGCTCGTCCTGTGGCTCGTCAGCCTGGTGGCGGGGGACGACCAGGTGCGGCAGGTCGCAGATGAGATGGCCCGCCTGCTCCCGCCCAAGCTCCGGGTGGCGGAAGCCCTCCAGCGGGTTGCCGAACTGGGCGCCGGCCTCGGCGTGGGGGCGCTCCTAGCCCTCCTGTGGCCGGCCACCGCCTACGGCGCCGGGCTCTCCCGTGCCTTCGACCGCCTGTGCCCGGCGGAGGATCACCCGGCGAAGGGCCTCCGCGGGCGGGCCCTGGCACTGGCCCTGGTGGGGGTCATGCCCGCCCTCGTCCTCGCCGGGCTGGTCGCCTCCTACGTGGGAACCGCCCTGTTCCGCCACGGGGTGCTGGCCACGGTGGTGGGATGGGCCCTGGCCCTGATCTTCGGTTTCGTGGGGAGCGCAGCCACGACCGCTGCGATCTACCGCCTGTTCGCCCCCCGTCCCGTCTCCACGCCCGGCCTCCTCCGAGGCGCCGCCACCGCCGGAGCGGCGATCGCCCTGCTCTCCGCCGGCTACGCCCTCTTTCTCCACGTAGGAGCCGACTTCGAGCACCGCTATGCCACCAGTGGACTGGCGGCCATCGTGTTATTGGCCGTCTGGCTCTTCCTCGCCAATGCCCTCATTCTCGTCGGCTACCAGATGGCCCAGGAGTCCTAGCGAACGGCGAACTGACGCGCCGATGGCGCCTCCCCATTGAGGCGCCATCGGGCGGTTGGTTCGGGATCGGGTCAGGCGGCGATGCGAGGCCGATCCGAGCGACGGCCGTTGATCGTGGTGTCCCCGGAGGCTCCGAGGTACCCGAGAACGGCCTGCCAGGCGCCGGCCAGTGAGCCCACGACCAGGCCGGTGAGCACCGTGCCCACCCAGGCCTCACGTACCGTCACCCCGAAGCTGCTGAACATCGAGTGGTCCAGAGCGACGATGGCGACGAGGGCGAGGACGAAGGTGGCCAGCGTGCGTACCCGGACAATGCCGGGCGCCAGCTCGGTCACGAGGTCGACGACCTTGAGCGTCGCCAGACCCAGCAATGCGAGGACTGCGAATTCGTACATGGCTCCCTTGTTCTCCTTTTCAGTGGCCGGTGTGGCCCTTTCATCGATTTGGACCACCGGCCAGTTACAAAGGTGACATCCCCTTCAAGTCCCGAAGGGGTCTGGTCGACAATGTCCTTGTGCGGCGCGCCCTCGTCCTTTCGCTCCTCTCTGCTGTGCTGAGCGCCCTTCCGCTCGTCCAGCCCGCAGCGCCCGCTCTCGCGGCTGGGACGAGCCCTGGG
>JBHENM010000227.1:0-8985 GCA_046262035.1 Acidimicrobiales bacterium
GCTGGCCAGCGGGTCGGGCTCGGCGGTGGCCCTCTGGCTGATGCTCGTCGAAGGCAGCCACACTCGCCCGACCAAACCCACCACTCTTGGCCGGGGGCTCCAGGTGGTGACCCTGGGCTCCATGCTGATCGCCTTCTCGACTTATCAGGGTGAGTTCGACTTCCGCGTGCCCCTGTTCTCGGTCGTCGAGCTGCCCGTTCTCCTGTCGGCCGCGGCCGCCCTGGCTCTCGTCCCCGCCCGGCTGGCTCTGGGTCGGGGCGGTGCCCTCGCTACCGCCGTCACCTTCATCGTCCTGCGAGGCACCGCTGCGCTCCTCGTCGGCGGCCTCGGCCACACCGTCCCGCGCATGCCGCTCTACCTGGCTTCCGCCCTTGTTGTCGAGGTGGTGGCGTGGAAGGTGGGCACTCACGCCCGGCTCCGGTTCGCCATCGTGGCCGGTGCCGCCATCGCCACCGCCGGGCTGGCCGGCGAGTGGGCCTGGGAGAGCTGGGTCAACGGTCACCACCTTCCCCTCGCCACCTGGCCTGCTGCAGCCCTGCTCGCGCTGGCCGCCGGGGTGGGAGCGGGGGTGCTGGGAGGTTGGCTGGCCGGGGTCGTCGGCGATGGCTCGGCCAGGCCGATCGGACGCGGAGCGGTCGCCGTCGCCGGGCTGGCCCTGGTTGCGAGCGTGGCCGTGCCGCTTCCCCGCCACGTCGGGCAGGTGAGCGCCATCGTGACGCTGGACCGGTTGAGCGGGCCGACCCTGGTCACGGTGAAGCTCCGACCTCCCGCCGCCGCCCGCCGCGCCTCCGTGTTCCGCGTCATGGCCGTTCAGGGAGGGGGCACGGTCCGGGCTGAGGTTCGCCAGATCCAGCCCGGCCTCTACCGCACCACCCGCCCCGTTCCCGTGGGGGGCGACTGGAAGACGTTTGTGGCCCTCTACCGCGGCGACGAGGTGATGGCCGCGCCCATCAGCCTGCCCGCCGACCCTCAGATCGGCGCGTCGGCGGTGCCCGCCGCCATCCAACGGGAGGTCGCGTTCACCTCGATCGTGGCCGTTCTCCTGCGAGAAGCTCACGACGGGCCCGTCTGGACGGCGGTGGCCTCCTATGTCGCCCTCGGCGCCGTCTTCGTCGTCTGGCTGTTGTTCCTGGGCCGGGCCATCCGGGCCCTCCACCACCAGGAAGAGAAAGGTCACTCGGGGGTCTCCCCGCGCTAGGGTTCCGCCGGGATGGCTCGCATCACGCCCGAGAATGTCCAGCGGGCAAAAGACCTGATCGCGCTGTATCCGCAGTCCCGGTCGGCCCTCATTCCCATCCTCCACATCGCTCAGGAGCAGGACGGATGGCTCACTCCTGACGCCATCGTCCACGTGGCCGAGCTGCTGGAGCTGACTCCGGCCGAGGTCTATGGCACGGCCAGCTTCTACGACATGTTCTTCACCCACCCCGTCGGGCGGCACGTGATCTCGGTCTGCACCAACATGGCCTGCATGCTCAACGGGGCCTACGAGCTGCTGGAGCACGCCGAGAAGACGTTGGGGGTCGCCCCCGGCGGCACCACCGAGGACGGCGAGTTCACCCTGGAGGACGTGGAGTGCATCGCCTACTGCGGCGGAGCGCCCTGCCTGGCCGTGAACTGGCGGTTCTACGGTCCCCTGTCCAACGACGACTTCGACCGGCTGATCGACGATCTCCGCGCTGGGCGGCTGGCCGACGAGGTTCCGCCCCACGGCACCCTCTGTCGGGTCCGGCGTCAGGCACCCCCACTCGTGCCTGCCACCAACGCCCCGGACGAGGACCCCATCCCCGCCGGCTCACCTTCGGGACCGTCTGGTTCTTCGGCCCAGCCGCGCAAGGGCGGCGGCCTGGGACTGGGAGCGTGACCCGTGGTCACTGACGCACCGGCCATCGTCACCGCTCGGCACGGACTGCCGGAGTCGTGGACCCTTGCGAGCTACCTGGAGCACGGTGGGTACGAAGGGCTGCGCAAGGCCCTCACCATGAAGCCGGAGGACATCGCCGACCAGGTGATGAAGGCGAGCTTGCTGGGCCGGGGCGGGGCCGGGTTCGAGGCCGGCAAGAAGTGGTCGATGCTGGGCAAGGCCAGGCCCGCCTACCTGGTCGTCAACGGCGACGAGAGCGAGCCGTGCACGTTCAAGGACCACATGCTCCTCGAGGCCGACCCCCACCAGATCATCGAGGGGACGCTGATCTGTGCCTACGCCACGGGATCAGCCCAGGCCTTCATCTTCGTCCGGGGCGAGTTCGCCCTGGGCATGGAGCGCATCACGGCGGCTCTCAACGAGGCCTACGAGCACGGGGCCGTCGGAGCGGACATCTTCGGGTCGGGGTTCTCGGTCGACGTGGTGATCCATCCCGGTGCCGGCGCCTACATCTGCGGGGAGGAGACGGCCCTGCTGGAGAGCTTGGAGGGCAAGCGGGGCTACCCCCGGGAGAAGCCTCCGTGGTTCCCGGCGGCCAAGGGCCTGTACGGGATGCCGACCATCGTCAACAACGTCGAGACCGTCTCCAACCTGCCGTGGATCGTCCTCAACGGGGGCGACGCCTTCGCCGGCCTGGGCGAGGGCCGCTCGGCCGGCACCCGCCTGTTCTCGCTGTCCGGCCACGTCAAGCGTCCGGCCAACTTCGAGATCGAGATGGCCAAGACCAGCTTCCGTGACCTGATCTACGACCCCGCCCTGGGCGGCGGCATCCGCAACGACAACCAGCTCAAGGCATTCATCCCCGGAGGGGCGTCGGCTCCGTGGTTCGGCCCCGACCAGGTCGACATGGCCCTCGACCAGGACGCCGTGGGCAAGGCCGGCTCCATGCTGGGCTCGGGGTCGGTGATCGTCATGGACGACACCACGTGCATGGTCCGGGCAGCATGGCGGATCACCCGCTTCTTCCACCGGGAGTCCTGTGGGCAGTGCACCCCCTGTCGGGAAGGGGGCGGCTGGGTCGACAAGGTCATGCAGCGCATCGAGTTGGGCGGCGGCCGTGAGAGTGACCTCGAGCTCCTCCTCGACGTGTGCGACAACCTCGCTCCCGGCCTGGGTTGGCCCCCGGCCAAGACCACCATCTGCGTTCTCGGCCCGTCCATCCCGTCGTCGATCACGTCGGCCATCAAGATGTTCAAAGACGAGTTCCACGTCCACATCAAAGAAGGCGGCTGTCCCTTTGACTAAGGCCGAGGTAGAGACGGAGGCGGGGTCGGTCACCATCACCGTCGACGGCAAGGCCATCAAGGCCAAGCCGGGCGAGATGATCATCGCCGCCGCCGAGCGGGGTGGCGTCTACATCCCCCGGTTCTGCTGGCACCCCCGCATGAAGCCGGTGGGGATGTGCCGCATGTGCCTGGTCGACGTCAAGGGCCCCCGGGGCATGGCCCTCCAGCCCTCGTGCTACGTGCCCGTGACCGACGGGATGGAGGTGGTCACCGACTCGCCCAAGGTCAAGAAGGCCCAGGACGGCGTGCTCGAGTTCCTGCTCATCAACCACCCCTTGGACTGCCCGGTGTGCGACCGCGGCGGCGAGTGCCCGCTGCAGGACCAAACCTTCGCCTTCGGGCCGGGGGAGAGTCGCTTCGTCGAGGAGAAGCGGCACTGGGCCAAGCCCATCCCCATCAACCCCCTGGTGGCCCTCGACCGGGAGCGGTGCATCCAGTGCGCCCGCTGCACGCGGTTCGCCGAAGAGGTCGCGGGCGACGCCATGATCGACTTCGTGGGCCGGGCCGACCTCACCGAGGTGGGGATCTTCTACGACCAGCCCTTCGACTCCAACTTCAGCGGCAACATCGTGCAGATCTGCCCGGTCGGCGCGCTGACGTCCACGCCCTACCGCTTCCGGGCCCGCCCGTGGGACCTCGACGTGGTGGAGTCCACCTGTACCGCCTGCTCCGTCGGCTGTCGAATCGCCGTGCAGAGCTCGTCCAACCGACTCATCCGCCACCTGGGGATCGACAGCGAGCCCGTCAACCACGGCTGGCTGTGCGACAAGGGCCGCTTCTTCTACGAGGCGGCCAACTCCCCCGACCGCCTCACCCACCCCCTCGTGCGCAAGGGGGACGAGCTGATTGAGGCGTCCTGGAGCGAGGCGCTGGGGGCAGCCGCTGACGGGCTGCGCCGGGTGCGCGACGACAACGGCTCGGAGGCCCTCGCCGTCCTGGGTGGGGCGCGCCTGCCCAATGAGGACGCCTACGTGTGGGCCAAGGTGGCCCGGGCCGTGCTCGGCACCGACAACGTGGACTGCCAGATGGGCGACGGCCTGCCCCCCGAGGTCGTCCTCGGTCTGCCCCGAGCGACGATCGACGAGGCGTGCCGGGCCCGGGCCGTGCTCATAATTGGGCCCGACCTCAAGGAGGAGCTGCCCATCCTCTACCTGAGGTTGCGGGAAGCGGCCATCGACGGCGACACCCGCCTGGTGGAGGTCGTCCCCCTGCCCACGGGGATGAGCCGGCAGGCGGCCGCCACCCTGCTCTACCGCCCGGGCGAGGTGGCCAAGGTGATCCGCTCGCTGGTCGAGCGGCCGGACAGCGATCCCCGGCTGACCAGCGCGGCCGACGTCCTCGGGACCGAAGGCGAAGGCATGGTGGTGGTGCTGGGCCGTCCGTCGCTGGCGGAGTCGACCGACTCGCTGGTGGAGGCGGCCGGCATCCTGCTCGACGCTTTCCCCGGCGTCCGGTTCCTCACTGCCTTGCGCCGGGGCAATGTCCACGGCGCCCTCGACATGGGGCTCTCCCCCGGGATCCTCCCGGGTCGGGTCTCGCTGGACGACGGTCGGGAGTGGTACCAGCAGGGCTGGTCCTCGCTTCCCGCGGCGCGGGGGCTGGACGCCCTCGGCATCCTGAGCGCGGCCGACGCCAGCCGCGTCCGGGGACTCATCCTGGTCGGCGCCGACCCCATGTCCGACTTTCCCGACCGCAGCCTCGCCCGCCGTGCTCTGGCCGGGGCCGGCTTCACCGTGGCCGTCGACTGCTTCCGCAACCCGTCGCACGCCCACGCCGACGTGATCCTCCCGGCCGCCACCTTCGCCGAGCGGGCCGGTACGACCACCAACCTTGAGGGTCGGGTCACCCGGCTCAACCAGAAGGTCACCCCGCCGGGAACGGCCCGGCCCGACTGGATGATCGCCACCGAGCTGGCCCTCCGTCTCGGGCACGACCTCGGCTTCGACTCGCTCGACGCCGTCGCCGCCGAGATCGAGCGGCTCGCACCCTCCCACGCCGGGGTCACGCCCGACGTTCTCGCCCGTCCTGCCGGGCGCGACGGGATCGTCGTGCCGCTGGCTCCGGAGCCGGTGGAGCCGGAGGAGCCGTCCAACCCGGCCACCGAGTCCATCGAGGTCAGAGCCACCGAAGCCCACATGGGTAGCGTGATCCCGGAGTCCGAGCCCGCGGGGACCGGTGCTCCCCTGGAGCCCGAGCCGGGTCCGCCCTATCTGGCCGAGCCCGACCGCGCCGGCCGTCCCGCCCTCCTCCGCTTCTCGGCACCGACCGACATCCGATCCGCCCCTCCGGTAGACGCCTACTCCCTCCGGCTGGCCAGCGGTCGCCGTCTCTTCGACGCCGGCGTGATGGTTCAGCAGTCGCCCTCGCTGGCCCAGCTGGCGGGCGCGGCGAGCCTCCGGGTCAACCCCTACGACCTCGACCAGCTCGGAATCCGGGGCGGTCAGCGGGTCCGAGTGACCTCTCCCCGAGGCAGCCTGGTCGTGGAGACAGCTCCCGACCACGCCGTCCCCCGCGGCTCTGCGTCCCTCGACTTCAACCAGGTGGGTGAAGGAGCGGCCGACCTTATAGACGCCAGCCAGCCCGTGACCGAGGTGCGGCTCGAGTCGGTGGGGGCCGGGTCGTGACGCCGGGCGACCCGCTCTTCGAGGAAGGCCTCAACCTGGCCGTCGTCCTCATCGTCATCGCCAAGGTGCTGGTCGTGTTCGCCTTCCTGCTGGTGGGCGTGATGATGATGGTCTGGTTCGAGCGCAAGATCGTGTCGGACATGCAGAACCGCATCGGCCCCAACCGGGCCGGGCCCTGGGGGATCCTCCAGACCATGGCCGACGGGATCAAGCTGTTCTTCAAGGAGGACCTGCTGCCCCGGGAGGCGGACCGCCGGGTCTTCCGCCTCGCCCCGTACCTGTCGATCATCCCCGCCTTCGCCGCCTTCGCCATCGTCCCCCTCGGGGGCACCATCTCCATCGCCGGCCACGAGACCTACCTCCAGCTGGCCGACCCGCCCGTGGGGATCCTGTTCCTCCTGGCCATGTCGTCCATTGCCGTGTATGGCGTGATGCTGGCGGGCTGGGCCTCGGGATCGAAGTACCCCCTGCTGGGCTCGGTCCGGGCCTCGGCCCAGATGGTGTCCTACGAGGCGGCCATGAGCCTGTCGGTAGCGGCCGCCGTGCTCACCGCCGGCTCGCTGTCGACCCGCGACATCATCGACTCCCAGGCCACGTGGCAGTGGAACCTGTGGCAGCTCGGGGTGGTCCCGTTCGTGATCTTCGTGATCGCGGCCACGGCCGAGAGCAACCGCCCCCCCTTCGACCTGGTGGAAGCCGAACAGGAGCTGGTCGGCGGTTTCCACACCGAGTACTCGTCGCTGCGCTTCGCCCTCTTCTACCTAGCCGAGTACATGAACGTCATCACCATCTCGGCCGTGGCCATCACCCTCTTCCTGGGCGGGCCGGCCGGCCCCGAGATCGGCTTCCTCTCCGGGATCTGGCCCACGGTGTGGTTCTTCGCCAAGCTGCTCGCTTTCCTCTTCTTCTACGTCTGGCTGCGGGCCACTCTGCCCCGTCTGCGCTACGACCAACTGATGGACCTCGGCTGGAAGAGACTGATTCCCCTCGGCCTGTTCTGGCTGCTCCTCATCGGCACGCTGCGCGTGGGCCGCGATGAGGGATGGGCCGTGGGATGGGTCCTGGCCGGCTCCGCCGCGGTGTTCATCCTGGGGTGGGCCACGCTGGGCGCGGCCGTCCGTCTAGGCGACGAGGCCACCGCCGCCGTCGAGGCTGTCGACGCCGAGGAGGCTGTTGTCTAATGGGGTTCTCCGACGGATTCCGGGTCACGTTGGGCCAGATCGGCCACCCCGTCACCAACGAGTATCCGGACGAGAAGCGCCCCAAGCCGACCCGCTTCCACGGTCGCCACGTTCTCGGGCGCTACGAGGACGGCATGGAGAAGTGCATCGGCTGCGAACTCTGCGCCGGCGTCTGCCCGGCCCGCTGCATCTACGTCCGAGGCGCCGACAACCCCCCCGAGAGCCCGGTGTCACCCGGCGAGCGCTACGGGTTCGTCTACGAGATCAACTACCTCCGGTGCATCCACTGCGACCTGTGTGTCGAGGCGTGTCCCACCGAGGCCATCACCGAGTCCAAGCTCTTCGAGTTCTCGTTCACCAACCGCCAGGACGCCATCTACACCAAGGACGAGCTCTTGGTGGACGACGACGGGCAGCCGCAGAAACTGCCCTGGGAGGACTGGCGGGACGGCGACGAGGAGCACACGTCGGCGTGGGTGAGGGCCACGTCGCCATCGGGCTCGGCCCAGTACGAGGGCAAGGTCGCCTGGTCGGGTGAGCTCGGGTTCGGGGTCCGTGCCCCGGAGAAGGGTCAATCCGACGAACCGTCCCAGGCGGAGGAATCCGCTTGATCGACTGGGCCGTGTTCGTCGTGGCGGCTCTGGCCACCCTGGCCGGCGCCTTGGGCGTGGTGCTGTCCAAGAACCCGGTGCACGCCGCCCTGATGCTGGTGATGACGCTCTTCGCCGTGGCCGTGCTGTTCGTGGCCCAGGAGGCGCACTTCCTGGCCGCCGTGCAGATCATCGTGTACGCCGGCGCCATCGTCGTCCTGTTCCTTTTCGTGATCATGCTGCTGGGGGTCGACCGGTCCGAGGACTTGCGCAGGGAGCCTCTCGCCGGTCAGCGACCGGTGGCGTTCGTCACCGCCACCGTCGTTCTGCTGGAGGTGCTCCTCCTGGCCCGCACCGAGTGGGTCACCGGGGCGCCCTCCTCGACCGGGCAGGCCAGCGGCCCCGGCTCGAACATCGAGAAGCTGGCCAACGTCCTCTTTACCCGCTACCTGCTGGCCTTCGAGGTGACTTCCGTCCTGCTGGTCATCGCCGTGGTGGGCGCCGTGGTCCTGGCCCGGCGCACGCCCACCAGTGGGGTCCACAGCCACGAGGAGGCTCGGTCGTCATGACCGTCCCCGGCGCCTGGTACCTCGGCCTGGCCGCCGTCCTCTTCACCATCGGCGCCCTCGGGCTCCTCACCCGCCGGAACGTGCTGGTCATGTTCATGTGCGTGGAGCTCATGCTCAACGCCGTCAACCTCACGTTCGTCACCTACGCCCGGATGCTGGACGACATCGGCGGCCAAGTCGTCGTGTTCTTCGTCCTGGTCGTGGCCGCAGCCGAGGTCGTGGTCGGCCTGGGCATCATCGTCGCCATCTTCCGAAGACGGGGCGGCGCCACCGCCGACGACATCTCCCTGCTCAAGGGCTGAGTCCACGGGGCTTCGCCCCGCAAGGTCTCTCAGCGGATGACGGCCTGCACCTGCCGGACGGGGAAGTCGTCGATTGTCCCGACCGTCTGCAATTCCCGCAGCGTCCCACTCTGGCCTCCCAGGCTCCATGTCGCCGTCCACCGCTCGGTGACGACGATGTCGTACCCACCGGCCCAGACGTAGTCGTGGGTGATCTGTCCGTCAGGCCACCGCCCACCCTCGAGGTCGTAGGGACCTGTGGTCTCGCCGTCGCCCCAGTCGACGAAATACCCGCCGGTGGCGACGATCTCCAGCGGCCCGAGGGGTGTTGTGTTGGTGTAGACGTGCCGGAGCTCCCCGTTGGTCTCGATGTACGCCAACTTCCCGGTGATGCCCCAGCCGGGAGCAATATGGGGACGGGGCTTGGGCAGAGGAATCTGCTCCCAATATCGAGCGGCGATCATGGCCGGGCTCTCGGCCGGCTGAGCGGGTTCTCCGGGCGTTGCGGGGCAAGCAGGGAAGTTTCCGAT
>JBHENM010000228.1:0-20106 GCA_046262035.1 Acidimicrobiales bacterium
GTCCACCTCAGGCCCGTCGTCCTCCACGTCGAGGTCGACTTCGTCCACGGTGGCGTCGCTCATGGCCCGGGTGTGGGTGCAGGGGCGGCGTCGACCGGAGCGGGGGCGGGGGCGCCACCGGAGCCGGGCTTGAACTGCTCCCAAGCACCCGAGATCTTCAGCAGGCTCTGCACCCGCTCGGTGGGCTGGGCTCCCTTCTGGAGCCAGGCCACCGCCTTGTCGTTGTCGATGCGCACGACCGACGGCTCGGCGCGTGGGTCGTAGACTCCCACGATCTCGATGAACCGACCGTCGCGGGGCGACCGTCCGTCCGCGGCGACGAGCCGGTAGGTCGGCTGCTTCTTCTTACCCATCCGCATCAGGCGGAGCTTGACGGCCACGTTGGTATCCCTCGCTATTTCTCTTGAAGTCCGTTATCCGAAACTCGGCACGCGGGGTCGGCCTTTGCCGCCGCCGCCGCCCTTGCCGAACATCCGCATCATCTTCTGCATGTCCTTGAACTGCTTGAGCAGCTGGTTGACGTCGGTGGTCGTGGTGCCGCTGCCCCTGGCCACCCGGAGGCGGCGAGAGCCGTTGATGATCTGCGGGGTCCGGCGCTCCTCGGGTGTCATCGATCGGATGATCGCTTCCACCCTCGCCAGCTCACGCTCGTCGATATCGGCCTTCTTCAACTCCTTCGGGATCCCCGGCAGCATACCCACGAGGCCCTGGATGGGCCCCATCTTCTTGATCTGCTGCATCTGGTCGAGGAAGTCCTCGAGGGTGAACTGACCCTTCTCCAGCTTGGCCGCCGTCTTGGTGACCTCGTCCTTGTCGTAGGCCTGCTCGGCCTTCTCGATCAGGGTGAGCATGTCGCCCATGCCCAGGATCCTCGAGGCCATGCGGTCGGGGTGGAAGGCCTCGAAGTCGCCCAGCTTCTCCCCCACCGAGGCGAAGGCGATGGGCCGGCCGATGACCTCCTTGACCGACAGGGCGGCGCCACCGCGGGCGTCGCCGTCCAGCTTGGTGAGGATGACGCCATCGATGGCCAGGACATGATGGAAGGATTCGGCCACGTTGACCGCGTCCTGGCCGGTCATGGCGTCGACCACCAGGAACGTGTAGTTGGGGCTCACCGCCTCGGAGATCTGGCGTGCCTCCTCCATCAGGTCCTCGTCGACGTGCAGGCGGCCGGCGGTGTCCACGATGAGGACGTCGCGGCCCCGGCGCTGAGCCTCGTCGAGCCCCGTCTTGGCCACGGTCACGGGGTCGCCGCCTACGTGGCCGAACGGAGTGGAAGGCTCGCTCCAGACGGGAACGCCCACCTGCCCGCCGAGCACCCGCAGCTGCTCCACCGCCGCCGGACGCTGGAGGTCGGCCCCCACGAGCATGGGGTTGCGGCCCTGCTGCTTGAACCAGCGGGCCAGCTTCCCTGCGGTGGTGGTCTTTCCCGACCCCTGCAGGCCGGCGAGCATGACGACGGTGGGCGGACGGGGGGCGTAGGTGATCTTGAGGGTCTGACCGCCCAGGACGTTGATGAGCTCCTGGTGGACGATCTTCACCACCTGCTGGGCGGGCGAAAGACTGGTCGAGAGGTCGATGCCCACCGTCTGCTCCCGGATGCGGGCCACCAGGTCCCGGACGACCTTGAAGTTGACGTCGGCCTCGAGCAGGGCCAGGCGGATCTCCCGCAGCACCTCGTCGACCTCGGCTTCGCCCAAACGGCCCCGGCCCCGCAGGCGCTTGAAGATGCCCTCGAACCGGTCGCTGAGTGAGTCGAACATGTCCGAACCAGGGTAGCGGCGAGGGAGGCCGGCGCCCGGCAGGCCCGCTCAGAGGTGTACGTCGTCCTAGACGTACGATGCTGTTGACGTACGACGTAGAGATCGTAAAATACCGCCATGGCGGAACCGATGCGGCCCATCCCCGTCAACTTCGGGCAGCCCGACCTCACCCATGTGGTGGGCCGGGAGCCCCTTCTCGACGAGATCCGGTCCTATCTCGAGCACGGAACGAGCGTGCTCCTCACCGGAGAGCGCCGGATCGGGAAGTCCTGGATCGCGTGGTCGCTGGAGGCCGCTCCTCCGCCGGGGTGGGTGACGGTCTACGTCGACGTCGAGCACCTGTCCACCGTCGACCAGTTCGTCCGGGTGGTGTGCGAGCGGATCATCGAGAGGCTGCCCATGGTCCAGCAGCTGGTCGACCGGCTCCGCCAGGCGGGCGCGTCGGACGTCAAGGGCCTTCCCCTGCCCCTTCCCCCCCAGGAGGCGGGTGAGCGCCTCCACTGGCTGATCCGCCAGATCACCGAGGAGGGCCACCGCCTGATCCTGCTGCTCGACGAACTGCCCATCCTGGCCCAGACCCTGGCGCAGAACGAGCGATCCTCGGCCCTCCTGCTCCTGCGCACGCTCCGCGCCCTGCGGGCGGAGGAGCGGGGCCTGCGACTGGTCTGCTTGGGGTCGATCGGCTTCCACCACACACTGGCCGACGACGCCGAGAGCAAGGCCACGGCGGGTGACCTGCACGTCATCCGGGTGGGCCCCCTCCACCAGGAGGCGGCCGTCATGCTGGCCCGCCGCCTCCTGGCCGGCATCGGGGCGCCCAGCCCGCCCGGCGACCCCGTCGCCGAGGCGATCGCGGCGGCGTCCGACCACATCCCCTTCTACGAGCACAAACTGGTTGCGGGGCTGGATCTGCGCCGCCGCTCCGGCCTTCGCCTCGACGTAGACGCCGTCTGGTCCACCCGCCAGGCCGCGCTGGCCGCCGGTGACGACCCCTGGCGGATGGACCACTACCAGGACCGGCTCAAGGAGTACTTCGCGTCCGAGGCCCGGCTGGCCCACGGGATCCTGGACGCCATCGCCGTGGCCGGGGACGGGGGGATCGGTTTCGCTGACCTCGTCGACCGCGTGGCGGCGGACGAGAACGTCGCCCGCAGCGAGATCCCTGTCAACCGGGATCGCGTCCGGTCCGTCCTCCGCCGGCTCCAGCTGGACCACTACGTCGACAGCACCGGCGACGGCACATTCCGGTTCTGCTTCGCCGTCGTGCGCGACGCCTGGGTCGTCCGGCGCTTCCTCGCACCGCAGTGACCACCTGGGCCCCGCCCGCCCGGAGGCCGCACCGGACGACCATCACCGTCTTCAACCCGAGCGCCTCGCCTCCCGAGATGCTGGAGTCCTTCACCGTCGGCCGGGAGGCCGAGCTCACGGCCATCACCGACGCCCTGCGGGCGGCCGCGACCTCGGGGGCCCGGCCCCACGTGCTGGTGGTGGGCTCGCGCGGCTCGGGCAAGACCCACCTCCTGACCCTGGCCGTCCACCGGGTCCACGCCGACCCCGACCTGGCGTCCCGCCTGGCCGTGGCCTGGATGCCGGAAGACGACTACTCGGTCACGTCCTACCGCGACCTGCTGCGCTCCACCATCGACAGCCTCCAGGCCGGTCTCCCAGATCAGCCCCCACCGGACGCCGACGCCGACCTGGAGGACGCCCTCCTGGCGCTTCTCGGCGACCGCACCCTGGTCATGGTCGTCGAGAACCTCGACCGGATCATGCGCCGGATCGGCCTCTCCGGGCAGCGGAGCCTTCGGGCCTTCCTCAACAACCACCAGAGGGCGGTCGTCGTCGCCTCCACGCCGGCGCTGTTCCACGGCGTGTCCAGCCACGACGCCCCCTTCTACGGCGCCTTCCGCGTCGTTCCCCTGGGCGAGCTGTCGGTCGACGAGGGGCGCGAGCTGCTCCTGCGGGTGGCCCGCCTGGACGGCGACGAGGAGTTGAGCGGGTACCTGGCCAGCCCTCAGGGCCTGCGCCGCCTGCAGGCGGTGGCCGACCTCGCCGGAGGGCTCCCCCGCCTGTGGCTGCTGATGGCCGGGTGCATGACCGTCGACTTGCTCGACGAGCTCGTTCCCCTGTTCGTCAAGCTCCTCGACGAGCTGACGCCCTACTACAAGGCCCGGCTCGACGATCTGTCGGGGGCCCGGGCCAAGCTGGTCATCTCGCTCTGCCGCACGCTTTCGGGCGCGGGCGGGCGCCGCCCGGTGGGGGCGATGACGGTCAAGGAGCTGGCGGCGGCCACGGGCATGACCGAGCAGTCGGCGTCGAAACAGCTCGGGGAGCTCGAGCGGGCCCGGTTCGTGCGGAGCCGCAAGCCTGAGGGCGGCGACCGCCGGACCACGTTCTACGAGATCCGCGAGCCGCTGCTACGCCACTGCCTGGAGCTGAAGGAGGTGCGGGGGAAGCCGCTGACCCTCATCGTCTCCGTGCTACGCGACTGGTACGAGCTGTCCGCCCTCCGGCTGGCCCTGGCCGAGGCTCGTGCCGGCTCCGAGAGCGAGCGGTACCTCACCGCGGCCCTGGCCGCGGGGACGCCTTCCGCCACCAGCGAGAGCCTCTTCTCCTCCGGATACCCGCCCGACCTCCTGGTCGCCGCCCGCGTGTGGTTCGGTGACGGGCGCCCGGTCGACGGCAGCGTGCGATCGATGGTGGCCGCCATCGTCGCCGAGGCTGTCGTCCTCGCCGCCCGAGGGACCACCGCCGACGCCAGGCAGGCAGTGGACGGCCGGGTGAGCTCGCTCCCCCCGCCCGTGATGGAGGCCGCGAGGCGGGTCGCGACCGCGGCCGTCAGTGCCACCGCTGCGGAAGGCGTCGCCCGCGGCGAGCGACCCGCAGGTGAGGTGGCGGCCCGGATCGCCGATGGTCTCGTGGCTGCCGCCACAGCCACCGAGCGCGAATCCGACCTTCCCGTGGACGAGGCGTCGGCTGTCGCCCTGCTGGCGGGAGGTTGGCTGCTGGCCACCGGCCGCGCCGCCGACGCCCGCTCGATCCTCGAACGGACCGGGACCACGGCTTCCCGGCTGGCCGACGATCGTCTCCGGCTCGCGGTGCTGGCCGAGCTGTCGTTCGCGCTC
The DNA here is from genome assembly GCA_046262035.1 of Acidimicrobiales bacterium. Taxonomy (GTDB): domain Bacteria; phylum Actinomycetota; class Acidimicrobiia; order Acidimicrobiales; family AC-14; genus JBHENM01. The sequence continues at coordinate 4,889 of JBHENM010000228.1, forward strand.
TGGGAGACAGGGGCCCGGGACGAGGGAAGGGCTCTCGGCGAGCAGGTGCTGGCCGATCGCACACGGACTCTGGGGCCCACGGATGCCGACACCCTGGCCAGCCGGGCCAACCTGGCCCGGTGGGCGGGCAAGGCGGGAGACGCCGCCGTGGCCCGCGACCTCTCGGCGGGCCTGGTCACGGAGTCCGAGCGGGTGCTCGGACGTGATCACGCCTACACCCTCACCAACCGCCACAGCCACGCCTGGTGGGTGGGTCAGGCGGGTGACGCCGTCGCCGCACGCGAGCTCTTCGCCGGGGTGGTCGAGGACCGCACCCGGGTGCTCGGGCCCGACCACCCAGACACGCTGAGCAGCAGGCACAACCACGCCGCCTGGGTGGGTCAGGCCGGCGACCCGGCCGCCGCCCGCGACCTGCTGGCCGCCCTCGTACCCGACTGCGCCCGCGTCCTCGGCGCCGACCACCCCCACACCCTCAGCAGCAGGCACAACCACGCCCGGTGGGTCGCCGAGGCGGGCGACCCGGGCGGCGCCCGCGACCTGTTCGCCCGAATACTCCTCGACCGCACGAGGGTGCTCGGGCCCGACCATCCCGACACCCTGAGCACCAGGCGGGACCACGCCTGGTGGACGCGTCAGACCCGCGATCCGTCGGCCGCCCTGGAGCTCCTCGTCAACCTGACCCCGCCGCTCGACCGGTCGACGGAGCACGTCGTCCACTGGTCGGCCACGGCCGCCAGGGAGATCGTGGGCCCGCTGGGTACGGCCTCCGAGCCCGATCTCGTGGCCCGGATGCTCGCCCTCCTGGGGTCGCCTGGCGACACCGCCCTGCTCGTGTTCCTCCGGCAGCTGCTGGCCCAGCCCGGCGAGGAGGCCCTGGACGGCTGGATCATCGACTCGCTCGTCCATCTCGATCGCACGGACGCGATCTGCGTGCCGCTCGCCTTCCACACCATGAGCCTCCCGACCGACGTCAAGCGGGCTTTTCTGCGGCGCTGGAGACATCTCCTGGACGGGCGGCCCGAGCCCGGGTTCGCCCTCGCCGCCCGGGTCCTGCGGGCGGCAGACGGTCTGCTCGAAGGCGATCACACGTCGCTTCTGGCTCTGCCCCCCGAGGAGCGGAAGCTCGCCCTGGCCGCCGCGCGCGACCCGCAGGTCAGCTGAAGAGGGCCTCGACGAACTCGTCGGGGTCGAACGCCACCAGGTCGTCGGCCGTCTCGCCCAGTCCGACGAGCTTGATGGGAATGCCGAGGTCGGTCTGGATGGCCAGGGCGATGCCCCCCTTGGCCGTGCCGTCCAGCTTGGTCAGCACGACGCCGGTGACGTCCACCGCCTCGGTGAACTGCTTGGCCTGCACCAATCCGTTCTGCCCGGTGGTGGCGTCGATCACCAGGAGCACCTCGGTGACCCGGCCCGGCGCCTTATCCGCCACCCGGCGCACCTTGCGCAGCTCCTCCATGAGATTGACCTTGGTGTGGAGCCGGCCCGCAGTGTCGGCCAGGACGAGGTCGGTGTGGCGGGCCGCAGCCCGCTCCACGGCGTCGAACACGACGGCGCCCGGATCTCCCCCCTCGGCCCCCCGCACCAGCTGGGCCCCGGCCCGCTTGGACCACAGCTCGAGCTGCTCGGCGGCGGCGGCCCGGAACGTGTCGCCCGCAGCCATGATCACGGACCGGCCCTCGATCGTCTGCTGGTGCCCGACCTTGCCGATGGTGGTCGTCTTTCCCACTCCGTTGACGCCGACGAAGAGCCACACGTTGGGAGTGCCGGGCTCGTAGCGGAGCCCGCGGTCGGCGACAGCCAGGCTCTTCTTGAGACCGGCCTTGAGCGCCTCCACCAGCTCGTCGGGAGTCTCGATCCCCTCCCGCTTCACCCTGCTCCGGAGCTCGTCGAGGAGGCTGGTGGTGGTCCCCACGCCCACGTCCGCCCGGACGAGCGCTTCCTCGAGCTCGTCCCACGTCTCCTCGTCGATCTTCTCCTTGGCCCGGACGGTTCCGAGGTAGCCGGCCAGGAGTGACCGGGCCTTGCCCAGCCGGTCGCGGATCCGGGGCTTGACCGGCACCTCGACGACCTCGAGGTCGAACTCCGGCTCGAGCTCGTCGGGGACGAGCTCGGCCGCCTCGCTCTGGGCCAGTAGGGCCTCGGCCTCGGCCACGACCTCGGCCGCCTGGCGTTCCAGCTCCTTGGCCGTCGGGATCGACCGGGTCGGCTCCGTTTTGGGAGCCTCCGTGGGCGGTGGCAGCGGTGAGGCCGGCGGAGGTTCGAGGTCGGCCGACGGCCGGCGCGGCCGGGCCGCGATCAGCGCAGCCAGGACTCCGGTCACGGCCAGGACGGCCAACACGACGAGGACGATCTCCATGACGCCCACACGCTACTTATGGCGGCGGGCACCCGGGCCCTTCGGGCCACGCCCGCCGCTGCCGGCGGAGGCCCAACCCCGCCGGCCTGGCGAAAGCCAACTAGCGCTTACTCGCCTGGCGGGCCCCCGGGCTCTGTTCATGGCGGCGGGCACCCGGGCCCTTAGGGCCACGCCCGCCGCTGCCGGCGGAGGCCCAACCCCGCCGGCCTGGCCTTACGCCTCCGCCGGGGTGCTGTTACTCCTCGCGCAGGAGGCGGAGGGGGGCGGACAGGCGCAGCTGGCGGACGCTCGGCTGTTCCGAGAGCTCGTCGATAACCCGGACGGACAGGGTGGCGGTGGTGATTCCCCCACGCACGGCCGTGTTGGCCAGGCCCAGGTCCCTCAGCTCCTCCCGTTCCCGGGCGGACAGAGCGGGATCGAGATGCACGAACACGGATAGCTGGGCCCGGTTCCGGTCGTCTACGTCGTCGAGAGCCGCCGCCAGTGCGGCGTCTATCTTCCCGAAGTCCATCCGAGACAGCTCCCCATCACGGGCTCAGAGGTCAGTGGCGTCGATCAGACCGTACCCCCACTTGGGGTCGAAGGTCCCGGCCCGCTTCCTGGGGATGCTCGTGTGCTTGCGGAGAAGCTCCTTGAGGCCCTTGGGGTCGAGGCCCGGGTCGCGCTCGAGCAGCAGGGCCACCAGTCCGGCGGCAAAGGGGCAGGCCATGCTGGTCCCGGCCATGACCCGGTTGTTGTCGTCCACGATCACCGACTGGGGCGTCGGCGCGTGCACGCCGAGGGCGGAGACGATCATGGCGCCGGGGGCCACCAGGTCCGGCTTCTTGACCCCGTCGCGGCGAGGGCCCTCGCTGGAGAAGTCGGAGATGTCGTCGAGATCCAGGCCCGCGCTCTGGGGATTTCCGAAGAAGTCCTCCCATTCCACCTTGGTGGTGTAGGACCCCACGCTTAGGGCCGAGGTCGCCGCGCCCGGCGACCCCACCTTCATCCGATCCTGAACCGCCTGACCGGAGAAGAGGGATGCCCAGTCAACGGCCCAGACGTCAAGCCTGCCGCCCTTGGTGATGCGCTGGCCGCGAACCCGAATCCGCCAGGTATTGGGTTTCGGCGCCGGCGGAGGCGTGACCGAGGGCTGGATCAGGACGAAGAAGTTGTGGTCGCCGTTGGTGGGATCAGGGCCGGGGGTGACCACGCGCACGGTGCCGTGTGGTAGCTGGTACGTCCGGTTGGGCGACCCGGACGTGATGACCGGTTGGTAGGGAGTCTGGGCGCCCGTCGGCGGCACGACGGCCACCTCCAGCCGGTCGCCGCCCTCGTACCAGCCGTTGAACACCCCGGGCACGCCCGGAAACCCCGGGGGGCCGAACGGAATCGAGCAGGCGATGGTGCGGGTCGAGTTCCTCGCCACCACGACCTGGGCGTGAATGTTGTCGTTGCCCTCGTTCCCTGCTGCGCAGCAGACGATGCGGCCCGGCCCGGACTCGGCGTCGATGATCTGCGAAAGCGGATCGGTGCCGTCGTGGGGGTCGCCGTGCCCACCCAGGCTGAGGTTGACGACGGCCGGCCGCCCCATCTCCCGGGCCACCCGGAAGACGTAGCGGATGCCATCGGCGATGTGGGCCGTCATCAGGTCGCACTTGACGATGAGCAGCTCGGCCCCGGGGGCGACGCCCTGATACGACTCGTCGGCACTGGCTGCGATCCCCGCGACGTGGGTGCCGTGGCCGACGGTGTCGCGCGACGTGCGCAGCTGGGTGCCCCTCAGCTCGACCCCGTAGGGCCCCTCGCGGACGCCCGTCCCCGGCAGCGTCTGGTCCCAGATCCGGAGGATGCGCCGCGCGAAAGCCTGGTTGGTGGTGTCGATCCCCGTGTCCACCACGCCGACGACCACGCCCTTGCCCGACAGCCCACTGGCCCGGCGGAAGGCGTTCACGCCCACCTTCTCCTTGGCCACATCCATGAGGGCCGTGAGACGGCCCGAGGGGATGACCCGCCGAATTCGGGGGTCGTCAGTGAGGCGATCGAGTGAGGCCAGAGGCACGATGCCGGTCCGCAACGTCCCCTTGGGCTGGTTGATCTCCACGCCGAGATTCTTGAAGGCGGTCGCCGAAAGGCCGTCTTCACACTGAAAGAACACGACCACGCGGGCCGGCCTCGGCACCTCGTCGATGGAAACCAGTCCGAGGGTCTGGTTGTACTGGAACAGGGCCGGCCGGCCCGCCTCCTGGAACTCCTCGGCGACGAGCGCCAACGCCGGGCTGATCTTCTCGTAGTTCATGTCCCGCCCCTCTGGCCGTCATCGCGGCCGCACCAACGGCCGACCGTACGACCCGCTTCAGCGAGGCGCAAGAGGCCGCCGCTAACTGGTTCGCGCACCTAGATGTGGAAGTTTCGTATTGCCCTTTGGGGCGAGAGGGGCCACCATGCCTGGACTCAAGCAGCCGGGAAAGGCGGTTCCAGTGCGCGGCTTCCGACGAATGATGGGCGCAGGCTCAACGGTCCTGGCGCTCGTGGTGGGGATCACCGTTGAGGCAGGGCCGGCGGGGGCGGATGCGGGGACTTCATCTTCGCCAGCACCGTGCTGGACAGCGACATCGGCCCATGCGGAGTGGGCCTCACCATCGCCGCTGACAACGTCACCCTCGACCTCAACGGCCACACCATCCGCGGCACCGCCGCTTCCGGAGAAGGGCCCGGTGTCCTCCTCGAGGGCCGTACCGGCGTGACGGTCAAGAACGGCGCCGTGACCCAGTTCGACGCCGGCGTGGGGATCGACGGCGGCTCCCGCAACACCGTGGAGAACATGAGGTTGATCAACAACGTCAGCAACTTCGGGGACTGGGGCGACGGTGTGGCCATGTTCCAGAGCACGGAGAACCTGGTCAGAAACAACCTGGTCGAGGGCAACGGCCCTTGGAGCGGCATCTCCACCACCAGCGGTGACCGGAACACGATCGACGGCAACAGGATCGTGAACAACAACATCTCGGGCAACCAGACCGCCGGCATCCGCCTGGAGCACATCGGGAACAACGGGTCCGACGGGAACGTCGTCACCAACAACCTGTCGCAGGCCAACGGCACGTTCGGCATCCAGCTGTTCCGCGCCGGGAGCGACAACATCATCAGGGGGAACCAGCTCCTGCAGAAACCCTTCGACGGATTGCAGGTGCAGACGGGCGCCAGGCGCAACACCATCGAGTACAACTACGTGCGCCTGAACCGCAGGGACGGCATCCAGCTGGCGGGCACGGGTGCCCTGGGGGGCGCGACCAACAACCTCATCCGCGGCAACTCGTCCTTCGGGAACACACGGTGGGACCTGATCGACGGCAACCCGGCCTGCGACGCCAACGTGTGGACGGGGAACCAGGCTGGGACGGGCACCCCCGCCTGCGTGTTCAACCCGTAGCACTTCTATTCGCCCGTCGTCCGCTGCGGTCACCGGGACGAGCTACTGTTATCACCGTGAGGCTGGGGCAAAGGCGGAGATAGAGGCACGTCGCCGTAGTTGCTTTCTCACCTTAGGTGTAATTCTATTTCAAGACGGACTGAAAGGCGGACCCATGAGCGGATCCCGACGAATGATCGGTGCAGCCTCCAGTGTGCTGCTTTCCCTGGCGGGGCTGGTTGCCTCCGCCGGCCCTGCGAGTGCCGGTCACGTGGGCTGCGGTGACTTCATCTTCGCCAGCACGGTCCTGGACTCGGACATCGGTCCCTGTGGAGTCGGCTTGACCATCGTGGCCGACAACATCACCCTTGACCTGAACGGTCACACCATCAGCGGAAGGGAAGGGCCAGGGGACGGACCCGGCGTCCTGATCGACGGCCGCACCGGCGTCGTCGTCAAGAACGGCACGGTGACGCAGTTCGACGCCGGAGTCGCCATCGAGGGCGGAAGCGGCAACACGGTGGAGAACATGAGGATCGTCGACAACCGGGGCGACTTCAGCACCGACTACGGCGACGGGATTGCCGTGTTCGTGAGCACGGAGAACGTGATCAGGAACAACATCGTGCAGAACAACGGCCCGTACGACGGCATCGGCCTGATCGGCGCCGACCGGAACACGGTCGAAGGCAACCAGGTCCTGTTCAACAACATGGACGTCGGTACCTCCGGCATACGACTCGAGAACATCGGACTCAACAGCGCCGACGGCAACCTGGTGCTCAACAACGTCGTGCAGAGCAGCGGCAACCATGGCATCCAGCTCTTCGCCCGCGCCAAGGACAACATCATCAGGGGAAACCAGTCGTTCCGGAACCGGGTCGACGGCATCACCGTGGCCGCCGGCGGCACTCGCAACCTCATCGAGAACAACTCCTCGCGGTTCAACGGTCGAGACGGCATCCGCATATCGGCCGCGGCCGGCACCGTCCCTGCGGCGACCAACAACACCATCCGGCGCAACTCGGCCACTGGCAACGTGGTGTTCGATCTCCGGGACCTGAACGTCAACTGTGACGCCAACATCTGGACGGGGAACATCGCTTCGTCGCCGGCGAAGGTGAGCCCCCCCTGCACGCTCAACCCTTAGGCAACCTGCGCCGGCCGGCCTCGGACTAGTGACTGAGTCGTTGATTCGTCCGCAATAGGCGGCAAGGTTCTCGAGGATCTCGTCGGCTGTCTTGTGCCAGACGAAGGGTTTGGGTTCGTCATTCCACCGCTCGATCCACGTGCGGATGGAGGCGACGAGGGCGCGGGTGCTGCGGTGCGTGCCGCGCTTGAGCCACTTGGTCGTGAGCTCGGCGAACCACCGCTCGACGAGGTTGAGCCAGCTCGAGTAGGTGGGCGTGAAGTGCAGCGTGAACCGTGGATGACGGACCAGCCAGCGTTGGATCGACGGGGTCTTGTGGGTCGAGGAGTTGTCCACGATGACGTGCACGTCGAGGTGTTCGGGCACGTTCTTGTCGATGAGGCTCAGGAACCGGCGGAACTCCTCAGCGCGATGGTGAGGTGCTGACGGTGCGCGGCTTGCCGGGTCGAGGCTCGTCGTGCAGGCCGTCGAGGCGGCGCTCGATGAACCGGTTGCGCCACTTGCCGACGGTGTCGTCGTAGATCCCGAGACGGGCGGCGATCTCGACGTTGGTGCCGCCCTCCGCGCAGGCCAACACGATTCGGCAGCGCAGCGCCAAGGCCTGGGCCGTCGTCCGTCGGCGAGCCCACCACTCAAGCGTCTCGCGCTCGTCGTCGGTGAGCACCAGCTCACGCTTGGGTCGCCCTGGCTGTGCCATCCCTGCCTCCCATCGTGTCCCGATGAGAAGCAGTTCGCGACTTATCGTGCGATACCTGCCGAACTAAGAACTCAGGTCACTAGTTCGTCACCCGGACCCGCTCGGAGAGCACGCGGGAGGTGCCGCCGGCCTGAAGGGTCACCCCGAACAGGCAGTCGGCCGCCTCCATGGTGCGCTTCTGGTGAGTGACCACGAGCAGCTGCGTGTCCCGGCGGAACTCGTCGAGGAGGCGCAGGAAACGGTGGAGGTTGACGTCGTCCAGAGCCGCCTCGACCTCGTCGAGGAGGTAGAAGGGCGACGGTCGGCTGCGGAACACGGCGAACAGGAAAGCCAGGGCGCAGAGCGACCTCTCGCCCCCGGATAGCAACGACAGCTTCCGGGCGCTCTTTCCGCCGGGCCGGGCTTCGATCTCGATGCCCGCGTCCAGGATGTGGTCGGGGTCACTGAGGCGCAGCCGACCCTCGCCTCCCGGAAAGAGGGTCTCGAACAGGTCGGCGAAGTTCTCGGCCACGTCGGCGTAGGCGGCCGCCAGGAGCTGGGTCATCTCCTCCTCGACGGATCTGATGACCCGGGCCAGGTCGCGGCGGGTGGCCTTGACGTCCTCCAGCTGGCCGGTGAGGAAGGTGTGGCGCTCCTCGAGGGCGGCCAGCTCCTCCACCGCCAAGGGGTTGACCGGCCCCAGGAGACGCAGCTCCCGCTCGAGCTCGCGGGCCCGGGATGACGGGCTGGACCCTGGGGGAACGGGCGGGCAGTCGGCCGCCAGCGCCGTCGCCGGCTCGCAGTCCAGGTCCCGGCGCAGGGCTTCGACGGCGGCTTCGAGCCGCAGGCGGGTCTCGGCGTCCTCGAGCTCGGCGCGCCGCCCTCGGGCGCGGGCCTCCTCCAGGCGGCGCTCGGCGTCCCCCCGCAACCGTCGCAGCTCCTCCAGGCGACCGGCGAGGCTTCGCAGAGCCTCAGCCCACCGCTCCCGGCGCAGGCGGAGGTCGGTGAGATGTCCGTCGATCTCCTGGAGCGAGGCGATGGCCGCGCCTTCCAGCCGGCGCGTACGACCCAGCTCGATCCCGCTGCGAGCCACCCGGGCCTCGTTCGCCACCTGGCGGGCACGAGCCTGGTCGAGCTCCGCACCGATCTCCACCAGGCGTCGGGCCAGGTAGGCCCGGCGCTGGCCGGCCGCTTCCACCTGGGCCGTGAGCTGCGCCCGCCGGGCGGCGAGGGCCTGCGCCTCCTCGGCCACCCACAAGCGCTCGACTTCGATGTCGAGGGCGGGCACGGGAGCCTCGGCCTGCTGGACGAGGTCGGCCAGCCGTTCCTCCAGGGCAGCCGCTCGGCCGTCTCCCTCGGCCAGTTGGCGCTGGCGAGCCTCGAGGTGCTGACGAGCGGCAACCGCCGAGGCCCCCGCCGCCCGGTGATCGGCCTCCAGGCGGGCGACAGCAGCGCGGCCGCTGGCCACGGCCTCCCGGGCCCGTCCCAGTTGTTCCTGTCGCTCCTGAAGCTGGAGGCCGGCCCGCGCCAACGCCTCTTGCCGCTCGGCGACGGCGGCGGCGTGGGCCTCGACCTCAGCCGCAGCCTGGTCGGTGGCCCGGCGAGCACCGGCCAGCGCGGCGGCCACACTGGCGCCGGATCCGGCGACCCGCCACGCGGTGGGCGAGAAACGGTCGCCCGCCCTCGTGACGACCACAACGCCGGGGTGCGCCAGAGCCAGATCGACGGCGTCCTCCCAGCCACCGGTGACGGCCACGGCCTGGCCCAGCAGGCGGTCGAGGAGCGCTTCCACGTCGGGCCGGCCCGATCCAACCTTCGGTCGCACCCGAGCGCCGGGGATCGAGGCGGGCAGCCCCGGTGTCCGATCGCCCATGGTCCCGGCCATCAGCACCGCCCCGGTGCCGCCTCCCGCCAGGAGGGCTCGGGCGACGCTCACGTCGTCCACGACCAGTGCGGCCAGGGATTCGCCCAGGGCGGCCTCCACCGCCGATTCCCAGCCCGGCTCGATCTCGACCAGCTCCAGCAGTGGGCCGAGCAGGCCCGCGGGCGGGTCGTCGGGCCGAGCGGTGGTGCCCGCGGCCAGGGTGAGCGCCTCCACCCGGGCCCGCATCTCGTCCCGCCTCCGCTCCGAGGCCCGCCCGGCGTCGGTAGCCGCCATCAGGACCCGTTCCGCCTCGGCCCGGCGCCGGACGGCCTCATCGGCGTCGGCCGCAGCCTCGGTTCCGGCTCGCTCGGCGTCGGCCAGGGCAGCCCGGGCGGCGACCACCGGCCGCTCCCGGTCAGCGGCCTCGGCCTCGGCCGCCGCCAGGGTGCTCTGCAGATCGGCCAGCTCCGCTCGGCCCCGTTCGGCCGCGGCCCGAAGGGCGGCCAGCTCGCCCCTGGTCTCGGCCGCCCGCTGCGCCGCCTGCTCGGCCTGCTCCCGCCGGGTGAGGGACTGGCGCCGGGCGGCGAGGGCCGACTCCGCCTGGCCCAGCCCGGCCAGGGCCGCGGTGAGGTCCGATACCGCCTCGTCGCCCCCCGCCAGCTCGACGGCGAGTGCTTCAGCGGCGGCCTCCAGGCGGGCGGGTACGTCGTCTCCCTCCCTCACGGAGCTCACTTCGGCAGCCAGAGACCGGGCCCGCTCAGCCAGCAGCGCCCCGAGACCGCGAGCCCGTTCCCGGAGGGCGTCGAGGCGGGCGATGGTCCCGTCCAGCCCGCTTCCCTCGACGCTGCCCATCCGAGCCTCCAGGGCGGCGACGTCGGCATCGAGGCGGCGCACGTCGGCCTGGGCCGCCGCCTCCTCGGCCGCGAGCCGCGCCTGCTCCCGCCCCCCGGCGTCGGCCCGGGCCACCAGGCCGGCCAGCGAACGCCCGGCGAGGAAGAGGCGCAGCGCCCGTAGCTCGCCGGCCAGGTCGTCGTGGCGCCGGGCCGCCTCGGCTTGGCGCTCGAGGGGCCTCATCTGGCGCCGCTGCTCCCGGAGGAGGTCGGTGAGGCGCACGAGGTGGGCTTCGGTCGACTCGAGCCGCCGGCCCGCCTTCTCCTTGCGGCGACGGAACTTGAGGATGCCGGCCGCCTCTTCGACGATCAGGCGCCGGTCCTCGGGCCGGACGTCCAGCACCTGGTCGAGGTTCCCCTGGGACACGATGACGTGCTGCTGGCGGCCCACGCCGGTGTCGGACAGCAGCTCCTGCATGTCGAGCAGCCGGCAGGGGGCGCCGTTGATGGCGTACTCGCTCTCGCCGGAGGAGCGGAAGAGCGTGCGGGTGAGGGTGACCTCGCTGAAGGCGATGGGGAGGAGGCCCGCGCTGTTGTCGATGGTCAGCGTGACCTCGGCCCGGCCCAGCACCGCTCGCCGCCCGTTTCCGGCGAAGATCACGTCCTCCATGCGGGAGGAGCGCACGGAGCGGGGGCCCTGGGCGCCCAGCACCCACGCCACGGCGTCGACGATGTTCGACTTCCCGCTGCCGTTGGGCCCGACGACCACCGTGAGGCCGGGCTCCAGATCCAGGGTGGTGGCGTCAGCGAAGGACTTGAACCCCTTGAGGGTCAGCGACCGCAGGAACACGCACCGCGACCGTAGTTTCGCCAGGCCCGGCCGCCGCGGACCCCCGACGTCCCGGCTTACGCTGCCGGTGGTGGTGGTCGCGGGTATCCACTGGGCGGACGGTCTGAGCGCAGCCGGAAGCGTCGTCTCAGCCGGCGCCCTGGTCGTGGGGGGAGCCGTCGGGTACTGGAAGTTCATCCGGGAAGCGCCTCATCGCACCCGGGCCGATCTCTCGGTGAGCGCCGAGCTGTTCACGTTCGGCGACGTGGACCTGCTGCGGATCCGCGTCCAGATCAAGGCCGTGGGCAAGGTGTCCCTGGCCCTGCTCGGTGGGGAGGACGAACCGCTCGTGGCCGTGCAGAAGTTCGGGCGGGAAAGGCTGACCGGTCCCTATCCCCGGGAGTGGCTCGACGTGTGCGCTGCAGCACCGGTGCTGATCGGTCAGTTCGTGGAGTCCGGGGAGACCCTCGACGAGGTCGTGCTCCTCCCGGTCGGGCCTCGCGATCCGGACACCCTGGCCTACCGGGTGCAGTTCTTGGTGAAGGTCAAGGATGCCTTCATGGACGACACCCCCTTCTCGTGGAATGCGGTTGCCTTCGTCCCGGTTGCCCTGGTCGGGCCCGGCGAAGGGGCCGATGCCAGCGTGGGCGAACTCCGGACCGCGCTAGAATCTCAACAGAGCAAGGAGAGGAGTCGCCGTGGGCGCACCCGCTCAGATCACTCCCCGTGAAGAGAAGGCGATCAAGGACGCTCTCCGGCGCAACGGAGGCAACCCCCGCCGCTAGGCCCCTTTAGCCCCGGGCTCTCACACCTGGCATTGAGGGCACAGGAACGACGAGCGGCCGTTGATCTTCAGGCGGGTGATGGTGCTGCGGCACCGCCGGCAGGCCTGACCCTCCCGGTCATACACCTTGTGCTGGTTCTGGTAGTCCCCCAGGGCTCCGAACAGGTCGCGGTACTGCTCGTCGGCCAGGGACGAGCCCCGGTGCTTGATGGCTTCCAGCAGGGTCTCCACCATGGCCCGGTACAGCCGGCGGACCTCCTGGGACGTGAGCTTGTCCGAGGGGCGGTCGTAGCGGAGGCCGGCCGCCCACAGGATCTCGTCGCTGTAGATGTTGCCGATACCGGCCACGAAGCGCTGGTCCATTAGCAGGGCCTTGAGCCTCGTCTTCCGCGCGACCAGCAACTCGCCGAAGCGGTTCCAGGACATAACGTCGTCGACCGGGTCGAACCCGAGGTGCGCCAGCTCCGGCACGTGCTCCTCGAGCTCCTCGGGCGTGGTGACGAACATCTCCCCGAACGTCCGCGGGTCGACGAAGCGGAGGAGGCCGCCCTGGGTGAACGTGATCACCACGTGCGTGTGCTTGGGCGGTGGGTCCTTCACCCCTCCCTTGGACCGGAGGAGCTGACCGCTCATGCCGAGGTGGACGACGAGGATGTCGCCGCCCTCCAAGCGGACCAGCAGGTACTTGCCGCGCCGCTGGACGGCGGCGATCTTGCGACCCTCGAGCTTGCCGATGAAGTGCTTCTTGTTCGGATGACGGCGGATGGACCGCATGCCGGTCACGTCGACCTGACGGATGCGCTTGCCCACCACATCCTTCTCCATGTCCCGCTTCAGGGTCTCGACTTCGGGCAGCTCAGGCACCGTTTCCGCCCGAGAGTCCGTCCTCCTGGCTCACCCCCCGGGGGCCGGTCACGGGCGGGTCCACGGCGTGGGCCGACGGCCCGTCGCCGGTGGACGAGAAGGCGGTGCCGCCCGGTGGCAGCTCCGTACTGGCCGCCGATGTGCCGGCCGCGGCCCGGCCCGGCAGGTCGGCCTCGGACGCCCGTTCCAGTTCCAGGGTCTCCCACGCCTCCCGGGCGGCCGACTGCTCGGCCTGCTTCTTGGACCGGCCCTGGCCCATCCCGAGCTGCCGCCCCCGCAGCGACACCGTGGCCGTGAAGGACTTGGCGTGGTCGGGCCCCGTCCCCTCGACCTCGTACCGGGGCAGCTCGTCGAATTCGTGAGCGGCCAGCTCCTGCAGCCGGGTCTTGTAGTCACCACTGCCGGGACCCGAAGCGGCCTCGACGATCCGCTCCCCCAGGACGTTCATGACCAGCTCGGCTGCGGCGTCCCAGCCGCCGTCGATGTACACCGCCCCGATCACCGCTTCCAAAGCGTCGGCGAGGATCGTGGGCTTCTCCCGCCCACTCGAGGCATCCTCGCCCTTTCCCAAGAGCAGGAACTGGCCCAGGCCGAGCTCGTCGGCCGCTTCGGCCAGGGCCGCCGAGTTCACGACCGAAGCTCGAAGCTGAGCGAGCTGACCCTCAGGGAAGCCGGCGTAGGTGCGGAACACATGGGCGGTGACGACCAGGCCGAGAACGGCGTCGCCCAGGAACTCGAGGCGCTCGTTGGACTCGGTGTTGGGGTTCTCCGCGACCCAAGAACGGTGCGCCATGGCCCGCAGCAACAGCTTGGGATCGTTGAACCGCCTCCCTAGCCGTTCGCTGAGCCCACCCGCCGCAGGAAGGTCGTTCAGGGTGCGGATGCCTCTCCCACCCGACCAACGACGTAGTCCACCGCATCGCGAACGGTCTTCAAGTCTTCCAAGTCCTCGTCCTCGATACGGAACGGGGCTGCTTGAGTGCTCAGATCGGTTTCCAGCGCTTCCACCAGTTCGATGAGGGCGAGGGAGTCGGCGTCCAGGTCGTCGGTGAACGACGCCCCTTCGCTGATGGTGGCGGGCTCGATCTCGAGGATCTCCGCCAAGCGCTCGCGTATGAGCTCGAGCACCTGCTGGCGGCTCGAGGGCCCCTGGTCGAGATCGGTCGGCGGCACTTCCCACACTCCTGAGGCCACGATGGAACGGCAGAGTGTACCGAAACCGACGCTTGTGCGCTTGTGAAAATCAGCGGGCCAGCGGCTCGGCCGAGTGAGCCTAGGAGCCCTGGACGGCGGTCGGGACCGGATGACGGCCGACCGCCCCACGCAGCCGGCCCACCAGGTCTCCCGAGACCATGTCGGCCGCCACCCGCACGGCGTTCACGATGGCCCGGGTCGAGCTCTTTCCGTGCCCGATGATGCACACCCCGTCGATGCCCAGCAGCATGGCGCCGCCGTACGTCTCGGGGTCCAACTCCCGATAGAGGGGCATGAGGGCGGGCAGGACGACGTCGGACGCCTTCCTGATCTCCTCGGTGGACCCCATCACCCCGAGCACCGCCTCCACGAACACCTTGATCGAGCCTTCGAGGGTCTTGAGCACCACGTTTCCCGTGAACCCGTCGGTGACCACGACATCCAGCACGTCTGTGAGCACGTCGCGGCCCTCGACGTTGCCGATGAAGCGCCCGCCGCTGGACTCGAGCCAGTCGGGCTCGCTCAGGAGGGCGTGGGCCTCCTTCACGAGGGGGGTCCCCTTGGTCGCCTCCTCGCCGATGGAAAGCAGACCGACCCGGGGCTGGGCGATCCCGAAACGCCGGTTGGCGAGGACCGCGCCCATCTGAGCGAACTGCGCCAGCCAGGCCGCGCTGCATTCCGAGTTGGCGCCGGAGTCCAGCAGGACGGTGGGCTTGCCCCCCGGCACGGGCAGGACGGTGGCGATGCCGGGCCGCTGCACCCCGGTGATCCGACCGATCCTCAGCAGGGCGGCGGCCACCGCCGCTCCCGTGTTGCCGGCGCTGACCATGGCCGACGCCTGGCCGTCCCGGACCGCCTCGGCCGCCCGCACCACCGAAGAGTCCCGCTTCCTGCGTACCGAGGTGGCGGGCTCCTCGCCCATCTCGATGACCTCGGACGCTTCGAGGACGTCCAGCTTTCCGACGTCTCCCAGAGCCTCCCGCTGGCCGACGAGGAGCACACTGATCCCGTACTGCTCGGAGGCCTGACGGGCACCGGCCACGATCTCCGCCGGCCCGCGATCGGCACCCATGGCGTCGATCGCGATGGGCAGGGCGTTCACGAGGAGGTTCGGGGTCCGATTAGTCGACGATGATCGCCTGCCGCCCGCCGTACCAGCCACAGTTGGGGCAGACGACGTGGGGCAGCTTGGCCCTGCGGCACTGGGGACACGTGCTCCGGGCCGGGGCGTCGAGAGTCCATGCGCTGGCCCTGCGGCTGCGGCTCTTGGACTTGGAGGT
>JBHENM010000229.1:0-15402 GCA_046262035.1 Acidimicrobiales bacterium
CGTACTCGGGGAGAGCGCCCGGCCGGACCGTCCCCCACCGGCGAGCAGTTGCGAGTACAAGCGGTCGAGGTCCCAGGCACGCAGCTTTCGCAGCGGGACTGAATCGATCCCCCGGCGAAGAACGTCGTGCTCTGCTGCAACTTTGGAGCGCGGCCGGGTATAGCGATGGATCACACCAGCGAATTCGGTGGCTGTGTTCGGCTCCATGCTGGGCCCGGCCTGCTCGAGCCACTGCCGGCACAGCTCGCCGACCGTGATCACACCGGTCCAGCCATCCGGGATCCACGGCGTCTGTACGAGACCTCGGGTATTGCACTCGGGACGGGTTTCTTGCGCCCGGTGTCTCGGCCAGCTCCTGGGACGTCGCGGCGGCGGGCTTCCAATGCGAGTGGGCCCGATCGAATCCATGGCTCGTGCTCACGGGCCGGGTTCGGCAGCGGGGTGCCGCGTGGTCAGCGCCAAGCAGGCTCAGGCAGCTGAGGTGCGGCTGCGTGCCAGCGCGCGCTGCACGGCCTCCGGGGTGACCGGAAGGAGGTCAAGCGTGACGATCGGGTCGTCGTCGCTGACCTCGAAGTCCCACCCGACGACCTTGGCGAGGTACGTCCCGACCCGGCTGCCCATCACCACGACGGAACCGGGAGTGACGTCGTTGACGTTGCGGGCGTAGTGGAGACGGGTCCAGTTGTAGCCCTCGTCGTCCTCGCGGTGCGGGTCGCCGACGATGTCAACGCCCATCTCTACGGCGCGCTGGTGGGGCTCGGTTGCCGCGGCCAGCCGCTGGACGACCTCTGAGTCGACTTCATGGACGTACCAGCGGTTCGCTCGTCGCTCAGCCATGGACTCCTCCAGCGTACGACGGATTGGGGCGCATCGCCCCACAGGCTTCGACGAGTCTGCGCGCCGCGGCTTTGACCTCGGCCTGCGCCAGCAACGGTTGATCGGGCGACTGGCCGTCAACCAGGAGCACGTCGAAGTGATCAGGGTTCGTGCCGGTCGCCAGGACATCGAAGCCAGCGGCGCGGACCTGAGGGACCGTCGCCGCGAGGTAGAAGGGCGAGGCGGCGAACCGACGGAGCAGCTCGCCGGTATCGCCGCCGGCCGGCCGGGCGAACACCGAGACGCCGTACAGCGCCACCCGCCGCCCGTCCGTCGCTCAACCTCGTAGATGTCGGCCGACTCGAGTGCCGTCTCGGCGATGTCCAGCACGGCCTCGTCCACCGACGCCGGCGTGGCGCGGATGAACAATGTCGGTTCGATAGGCAGCGCAGCGGCTCGCAGCATCCTCAGCTTGCGGCGTCGCGGGCTCGGCGGCAGCGTCACCGCGGCACTCCCGGACCCAACCGGCCGACAGGGATCATCACCAACAACGCTATGGACCCGTGGGGTTCGGGACGGTGATGCTCAGCCGGCAGCCGGTTGTCGTCGGGGATCTCGAGCCGCTTGAAGGAGCCGGCGCTAAGGCACGGGATCAGGCCTGGAGAGTGGGCGTCGTCGCGGCCTCGATGAAGTTCTCAAGTGCCTTCCGTGGGATCGCTACACGGCGGCCGAGGCGAAGACATGGCAGGTCGCCACGCCGGACGAGCTCGTAGGCGAGCGCTCGCGAGATGCCAAGCAGCGCCGCGGCTTCTTCGACCGAGACGGTTAGACGGTCGTGTTCCAGCAAGGTTCCTCCAGGGGTCCGGGGTTCGCTGGAACTAGGCCGCCGAAGCCGACCATCTCTCGCGCCTTCCCTCGCCTGCCCCCCGTGGGGCACAATCTGGGGCACAAATCTCAGGAGCACTGCACATCACCGGGAGGACCCGAGCGCACCCAACAGATGACCTCAATTTGACGGACTGAGCGCGAAAGCCCTGGTAAGAGGCCCAGAACCCCCACTGAGCAGGGGTTTCGGAGAGTAGCCCCAACGGGGTTCGAACCCGTGTCTCCACCTTGAGAGGGTGGTGTCCTCGGCCACTAGACGATGGGGCCAGGCCGGGCAGCCGTCAGACGGCAGCACCGGTTCGCTCGGGGGGGAGGACTCGAACCCCCAATAACAGGGCCAGAACCTGTCGTGTTGCCGATTACACCACCCCCGATCGGGCCCTCTCAGACTAGCAGCGGCCCGTTTCCCGGCAGCCACGCCGGCCATGTTGCAAGCGAACCCCGCGCCGCGGGAAGACTTGCAGGATGACCACCGTCCACCGAGTCCTCTTTCCCGACCCCATCCGTGACCTCGCCGAGTACCTCACCCGGCGTGGCGGCCAGGGCCTCGAAGCGGCCCGCAAGGTCAAGCCCGAAGTAGTCATCGCCGAACTGGAGGCATCGGGCCTCAGGGGCCGGGGGGGTGCGGGGTTCCCCACCGGGACGAAATGGCGGACGGTGAGCGAGCACCGGTCCGACGCCGTGCAGGCGACAGTGGTGGTCAATGCCGCCGAAGGTGAGCCGGGGACCTTCAAGGACCGCACCATCCTGCGCAACAACCCCTACCACGTGCTGGAAGGGGCCCTCATCGCCGCCCACGCCATCGGCGCCCGCAACGTGGTCTTCGGGATGAAGAAGACGTTCGTGACCGAGATGGATCGCGTCCGGCGGGCGATCAAGGAGGCCTACGAGGCAGGGTGGGCCAACGCCGACGAACTCGAGATCACCATCTTCGAGGGCCCCGGCGAGTACCTCTACGGCGAGGAGACGGCGCTTCTGGAGGTGCTCGGCGGTCGTTACCCGTTCCCGCGAATCGCTCCGCCGTACCGCCGTGGACTGCTGGAAGTGGTGCAGACCGAGACCCAGGCGAGCAGCGGAAGCGGCCTCGCCGGGCCCATCGAGATGGCCGGCACCGAGGAGGACGGATCCGCTCCCCCGACCCTCGTGGACAACGTGGAGACCCTGGCCAACGTACCCCGCATCATCTCCCGGGGGGCCGCCTGGTTCCGGACCGAGGGGACCGAGGAGTCGCCGGGCACCGTCGTCTGCACGGTGACGGGCTCGGTGCGGCATCCAGGCGTGGGCGAGGTGCCGATGGGTACGCCTCTGCGCGAAGTCATCGAGGTCGTCGGGGGCGGAGCCCTTCCCGGCCAGCGGATCCAGGCCGTCCTTCCCGGCGTGGCCACGGGATTCATCGGCCCCGATCAGCTGGACACGCCCCTGACCTACGAAGCCATGAGGGACGCCGGAAGCGGCCTGGGGTCCGCCGGCTTCATGGTCTTCGACGACACCGTGGACATCGCCGCCGTGGGGGCGGGCGTCTCCCGCTTCCTGGCCGTGGAGTCGTGCGGTCAGTGCACGCCATGCAAGCAGGATGGACTGGCTCTCTCCGACCTGATGGCCAAGGTCTGCCGCTCCGAAGTCGAGGAGCACGACCTCGAGGCCATCGCCGATCGGGTGCAGACGGTGAGCACCGAGGCCCGCTGCTACCTGGCGCTCCAGCACCAAGCCGTGCTCGGGAGCCTCCTGGAGCGATTTCCGGAGAGTCTCCGGGCTCACCTGAACGGCGATTCCCCGGCCGTCGAGCCCGTGCTGGTGGCCGAGCTGGTCAACATCAGCGACGCCGGAGCCGTGGTCGAGGAGCGGTTCCGCGACAAGCAGCCGGACTGGACCTACAACGAGGAGTACTCCGGCCAGTCACCGGCAGACCGGTTCGGGGAGCACCGGTCGCCCGGGTCCCTGGAGGAGGGCTGAGCGTCAACCCAGTTCCGTCTGCACCACCTTGTGGATGCCGGCCTCGCGGCGGTAACCGATGACGCGCCCGACGGCGACTGCCGCCGTCTCCCGGAGTAGGTGACGGGTGGCGCTCATCCCCGTGATGGGACTGCCTCTGGTGGGCGACGGATGGCCCTCCAATCCGAGCTCGTCGGCGATGGCGTCGATGCGGAACGAGTGGAACGGGTCGGAAACGAGCAGCACCCGTCTGATGGATCGCTCCTTGAGGAACTCCGAGGCGGCCGCCAGCGACTCCCAGGACGAGGTACCGCTGACCTCTCTCAGGATGTCCTCGTCGGGAACGCCCAGCTCCATGAGGTAGTCGGCCGAAGCCGCGGCCTCGGTGAACTGATCCCCCGGCTGGTTCCCGCCCGTGACCACGATCACCGGAGCGAGGTCGCGCTCGTAGAGCTCGAAGGCGTGATCGAGCCGGGCCCGCAGAACCGGGGACGGGACGCCGTTGAACTGCGCCGCGCCCAGGACGACGATCGCCTCGGCCGTCCGGGCGTCGTCCCGCCGGGCCGCAAGCCACACCTGGGCGAAGGTGAAGGCCACATAGGCGACGAGGACGGTTCCCAGGAGGACGGCGAGCTTGATCAGGCGCATCATGAAGTCGACGGAAGGCGATCCCGGGCTGCCCGTAGCCGGGCCAGCACCTTCTCCCGTCCGAGCACGTGCAGCGACTCGAACAGCGGCGGCCCCACCGCCCTGCCCGTCACTGCCGCCCGGATCGGCGCCTGAGCCTTGCTCAGCTTCAGGCCCTGGCGCTCGCCGATAGCGAGGGTCACGGCGTGAAGGGCCTCGGTCGCCCAAGGGCACGTGGCGTACTCGATGGTCGCGTCCTCCAGGACCGCGACGGCGGCGGGGTCGCGGGTCGCCTTGACCCACGCCGCCTCGTCGATCGCCGGCTCGTCGAGAAAGAGGAAGTCGACGACGTGGGGAACTTCGGCCAGAGTCCGGACCCGTTCCTGCACGAACGGGGCCATGGCCTCGAAGGTGGCCAGATCGAAGCACTCGGGCGGCCAGGGGCTGTCGAGCTCGACCCACGGAAGGGATTCCCGGACGAAGGTGGCGACGGGCAGGGCGCGGATGTACTCGGCGTTGATGTGGCCGAGCTTCTGGAGGTCGAAGAAGGCGGGAGAGCGGTTGACGGCCTCGGGACGGAACTCGCGGATCATCTCGTCGATGGGGATGATCTCCTGCCCGGCGGGGGGGGACCACCCCAACAGAGCCAGGTAGTTGCGGAGGGCTTCGGGGAGGTAGCCGATGGCCCGGTACTCCTCCACCGCCACCGCGTGCCGCCGCTTGGACAGCCGCCGGCGCTGCTCGTCCACGATCATCGGCATATGGGCGAAGACGGGCTCGTCCGTCGACCCCAGCGCCCGGCGGATGAGGAGGACACGAGGAGTGGACGACAGGAGGTCCTCCCCGCGGATGACGTGGGTGATCCCGAGATCGAGGTCGTCCACCGCATTAGGCAGGTAGAACCCGGGCGATCCGTCGCTCCGGACGATGACGAAGTCCTCCAAGGTGTCGTGGGCGAAGCGCACCTCCCCCCGGATGAGGTCGGGGATCACCGTCTCCCCGTCGTCGGGCGTGCGGAACCGCAGGGCGCGTCCCGGCCCCGCAGTGAGATCCCGCTCCCGGCAATGGCCGTCGTAGCCTGACGCCGGCAGCGCCTGGGCTCGAGCCTTGACGTCGTCAGTGGTGCAATCGCAGTAATAGGCGACGCCCGCCTGGCGAAGGGTCTGGGCCGCGACGTGGTACAGGTCCAGGCGCTGCGACTGGCGGATGGGCCCCTCGTCCCAGTCGAGACGCAGCCAGTGCAAAGAACGCTGGATCCCCTGGACGAGCTCGTCGCGGGACCGTTCGGGATCGGTGTCCTCGATCCTGAGGATGAACGTTCCTCCGCTCCCCCGCGCGAACAGCCAGTTGAACAGGGCGGTCCGCGCTCCGCCGACATGGAGGTAGCCGGTGGGCGACGGAGCGAAGCGGACGCGGGGGGCGCTCACCAATCACAAACTACCGGGGTGGGCTGGCCGGTAGCCTCCATTCGATGGCGAAGACCGTGTTGACCCCCCGCGCCGAAAACTTCCCGCAGTGGTACCAGGACGTGGTGGCCAAGGCGGAGATGGCCGAGAACGGCCCCGTTCGGGGCACCATGGTCGTCCGCCCCTACGGGTACGCCATCTGGGAGCGCATGCAGCAGGAGCTCGACGCGCGGATCAAGTCCGCCGGTGCGAGGAACGCGTACTTCCCGCTCTTCATCCCCCAGTCCTACCTACGCAAGGAAGCACAGCACGTCGAGGGGTTCAGCCCCGAGCTGGCGGTGGTGACCCACGGAGGGGGGCACGAGCTGGAGGAACCGGTGGTGGTGCGGCCCACGAGCGAGACCATCATCAACGTGTTCTTCGCCAAGTGGGTGCAGAGCCACCGCGACCTGCCCCTGCTCATCAACCAGTGGGCGAACGTGGTGCGGTGGGAGCTCCGGCCTCGGATTTTCCTGCGTACGACGGAGTTCCTATGGCAGGAGGGACACACGGCCCACGCCACGCGGGAAGACGCACGGGCCTACGCCCTGCGGATACTGACCGACGTGTACGAGGACTTCGCCCTCAACGTGCTGGGCATTCCCGTCGTCGTCGGGCGCAAGACGGAGCGCGAGCGCTTCGCGGGGGCCGATGCCACCTACACCATCGAGGGGATGATGGGTGACGGCAAGGCCCTGCAGATGGGGACGAGCCACGAATTGGGGCAGAACTTCGCCCGCGCCTTCGGCATCGAGTTCCAGAACGGGGAGGGCAGCTCGGAGCACGTCTGGCAGACGTCGTGGGGGGTTTCCACCCGCCTCGTGGGTGCCCTGATCATGGCCCACGGCGACGACGCCGGGCTCCGGGTTCCACCGCGCCTGGCTCCGATCCAGGTCGTGGTGCTCGTGGTCAAGGGCGAGGGGGGCGCCGCCGAATGTGGCGTGTCCGTAGCCGAAGAGCTCCGGCGGGCTGGCCTGCGCGTGGAACTGGACGACCGGGTCGACGTCTCCTTCGGCCGCCGGGTGGTCGACTGGGAGCTGAAGGGCGTTCCCGTACGCGTGGAGCTCGGGCCGCGCGACGTGGCCGCGGGCACCGCGGGCCTGGTCCGTCGCGACGGCTCACCCAAGGAGCAGGTCGCCCTGAACGGGCTGCCGGCGAAGGTCGAGGCGGCCCTGGCCGAGGTGCAGACCGTCCTTCACCGACAGGCCCTCGAGCGGCGGGAGAGCCTCACCTCGGACGTCACGTCGCTCTCCGAAGCGACCGAGGCGGCCCAGACCGGCTTTGCGCGGGTTCCGTGGGACGCCGTCCGGGACGACGAAACGACCCTCAACCAGTCCGGCCTGTCGGTCCGGTGCCTCCAGCGCTCCGACGGCGGCCTTCCCGAGTCGTCATCGGAGGCCGACTTGGTAGCCACCGTGGCCAAGGCCTACTGATCAGCGGGCGGGAGGGCCGAGGCTGACGCAGGACCTGCCTCGGCGTCCTTGAAGTGGTCGATCAGAAGTCGGCCGAGGAGCTCCGGGGCCTCTTCGGGTATCCAGTGGCTCACCCCGTCGAGCACCTCGAACCGGTACGGGCCGTCCACGTAGGAGGCGGTGCCGTCAGCCGCTTCCCGCCCCAAGGCGGGGTCGTCCGAGCTCCAGACATACAGGGTGGGAACGTTGACGGGCCCCACTCCGCCGAGCGATGCCAGATCCAGGGCCCGGTACCAGTTGAGGGCGGCGGTGAGCGCTCCGGGCTCTCCGAGAACGGCGCCATACTCCCGAATGCCCGTCTCGTCGGTGTAACCGGTCTTGGCGAAGAGCATGCGGAGGCCCGCTCCGCCGGCGGCCAGGAGAACCCATTCGGGGAGCCGGGCCTGCTGGAAGAACCGGACGTACCGGGAGCGGGAGGCCTGGTCGCCGCTGGGTGCGGCCAGCGCCTGGGCCAGGGCGAGAGGATGCGGGGTGGACACCGCGGTCAGGCTCCGGAGACGCTGGGGACATCTTCCCGCCACCGCCCAGGCGACCATCGCGCCCCAGTCGTGGCCGACCAGGTGGACCTGATGGCCACCCAGCCCGTCGGCCATGGCCAGGACATCGGCTACCAGCCGGTCGACGTGATAGGCGTCGACGGCTTCGGGCCGCGCCCGGGACGAGTAACCGCGCTGATCGGGCGCCACCGCCCGGTATCCGGCACGAGCCAGGGCGGGAAGCTGGTGCCGCCACTGGTACGAGGACTGCGGAAAGCCGTGCAGCAGGAGGACGAGGGACCCACCGGGGGGCCCTGAGGCGAGGGCGTCGAAGACGAACTCGCCGGCCGGGATCTCGACCCGCTCTACCTCCGACTCAGCCAGCGCCAGTGAGGGCTCGCCACTCGGCGAGCCGGCCCCGCACCTCGGCGGGTTGCATGCGCAGCGTCGTCTCGGGCACGAGATCGACGATCCTTCTCTGGTCCCAGTAGTGGTGGCTCGCCCCGGCGAAGTGGCGGCGGCGCCACTCGACGAGGTCGGCGGGGGCGTCGTCGAGGAAGCCGAACAGCCCGAAGGCCAGTTCCAGGTCGTGGATGATCGGCGCCCGGCCGAACATCGAGGACCGCCGCATGGCCAGGGCGACGGCGCCGGCCACGACATCGGTCTCGTGTTCCCCCTCATCCAGCCGCAGCCGGTCCGTGAAGTGACGGACCAGACTCAGCGCATAGCCCTGGTCGGGCCCCGGGCGACCGAGGTGCTCGCCCAGCGGCTGGCCGCGCTGCAGGTCGGCCGGTCGGTCAGCCATCCAGCGGCGCCCAGGCGGGATCGGCAGTGACCGCCGCGGCTGGTCGGCATGGGCGAGAGGCACGTAGTCGGGCGCAGCCATGGTCAGCTCTCCTGCTGGTCCCGACGCGGGGCCGCACGGTCGTCGCTGTGCAGCAGGCCGTACACGAAGGAGTCGGACAGGGCCTCCCAAGATGCCTCGATGATGTTGCTCGACACCCCGATGGTCGCCCACGTGCGGTCGCCGTCGGTGGAGTCCAGGAGCACCCGGGTCACGGCGCCCGTGCCTTTCGACGTGTCCAGCACGCGGACCTTGTAGTCGGTGAGGTGCACGTCGTTGACCGACGGGAACCGCTTCCCGAGGGC
The DNA here is from genome assembly GCA_046262035.1 of Acidimicrobiales bacterium. Classification (GTDB taxonomy): domain Bacteria; phylum Actinomycetota; class Acidimicrobiia; order Acidimicrobiales; family AC-14; genus JBHENM01. The sequence continues at coordinate 8,803 of JBHENM010000229.1, forward strand.
TTGGCGGAGGGCGGCGTCCAGGGCGTTGACCGGGCCGTTGCCCTCCGCAGTGGCCACGACCCGCTCGTCTCCGATGTGGACCTTGATGGTGGCCTCGGCCACGAACTTCCCGTCTTCCCGTTGCTCGGTGATCACCCGGAAGGACTCCAGGCGGAAGAAGGCCTGTCGCCAGCCGCCCGACTCCCGCATCAGCAGCTCGAGAGAACCGTCGGCGACCTCGAAGTGGTAGCCCTGGTACTCCAGAGCCTTGAGCTTCTCGAGGATGTCGACCAGGGCCACGGCGTCGAGATCGAGCCCGAGCTCCTCGGCCTTCATCTGCACCGTCGACCGCCCCGAGAGCTCGCTCACGGTGACCCGGCTGGTGTTACCGACGCCTTCGGGCGCGACGTGCTCGTACAGGTCCTTGCGCCGGGCGATGGCCGAGGTGTGGAGACCGGCCTTGTGGGTGAACGCCGACTGGCCTACGTAAGGCTGCTGAGGGTTGGGGGCGATGTTCACCAGTTCGGCGATGTGGTGGGAGACCTGGGTGAGTCGGTCGAGCCTGTCGGCCGGGATCGTCCGCACGCCCATCTTCAACGACAGGTTGGCGATGACGGCGCAGAGATCGGCGTTGCCCGTGCGTTCGCCGTAGCCGTTGATGCAGCCCTGCACGTGGGTGGCCCCACCCCGCACGGCCGTCAGCGTGTTGGCCACAGCGCAGCCTCCGTCGTTGTGGAAGTGGACGCCTAGCTGCCCCGATACCCGCCCCCGGACGTCCTCGACGATCCTCTCCACTTCCTGGGGCAAGGTGCCGCCGTTGGTGTCGCACAGCACCAGGCACTCCGCGCCCGCCTCCTCCGCAGCCAGCAGGACGCCCAGGCTGAACTCCGGGTCGGACTTGTACCCGTCGAAGAAGTGCTCGGCGTCGAAGAACACGCGTAGGCCGGCGTGGCGCAGGAACTCCACGGAGTCGAAGGCCATGGCCACGGCTTCGTCGAGATCGGTGCGCAAGGCCTCCACCACGTGACGGTCCCAGGCCTTGGCCACGATGCATACGACAGACGTGTTGGCCTTGACGAGATTGCGGAGGGTCTCGTCGTCGTCGGCCTTGCCCTTGGCCCGCCGGGTGGAGCCAAAGGCGACGAGGGTGGACGTATCCAGCTTCAGCTCGGACGGTGCCCTCTGGAAGAACTCGTCGTCCTTGGGGTTGGCGCCCGGCCAGCCGCCCTCGATGTAGGCGACCCCGAGGAGGTCGAGCTGGGCGGCCACGCGGAGCTTGTCGTCGACGGTGAGGGACATTCCCTCCTTCTGGCTGCCGTCCCGCAGAGTGGTGTCGAATACGTCGACCGCCTCTGGCAGCGGCGTGGGAGTCAAAGCTTCAGCGGACATATTCCAACCAGTCCTTGTAGCGGTCGACCTCGCCCCGCACGGTGGCGAAGTAGGTCTCTTGGATCGAGCGGGTGATGGGTCCAGGATCGCCGATTTCGCGATCGTCCACCGAACGGATGGGGACGACCTCGGCCGCCGTCCCGGTGAGGAACGCCTCTTCGGCCAGATAGAGGTCGGTGCGGAGGAGGTTGGCCTCAGCCACTTCGTGGCCCAGATCCCGGGCGATGGTGACCACCGAGTGCTGGGTGATGCCTTCCAGGGCCCCGGCCGAGACGGGAGGAGTGAGCAGCCGCCCGTGCTTGACGACGAAGAGGTTCTCCCCCGTGCACTCGCTGACGTAGCCCTGGGGCGACAGCAGGATGGCCTCGTCATACCCGGCCTTGAGGGCCTCGACCTTGGCCAGGGAGGAGTTGGAGTACATGCCGACGCCCTTGGCCGCCACGGGCACGGCGTTGGGGTCGTGGCGCGTCCAGGTGGAGATCTTCATGCGCACTCCCCGCTTCAACCCCTCGTCCCCCAGGTACGTGCCCCACGGCCAGACGGCGATGGACACGTTGACCGGACAGGGCAGCGGGTTGAGGCCCATCTCGCCGTAACCCAGGTAGACGATCGGGCGGATGTAGCACGCCTCGAGCCCGTTGACCCGAACGGTTTCCTTCACCGCCTCGATCAGCTCGTCGGGCGTGTACGGGATGTCGATGAAATAGACCTTGGCGCTGTTGAACAGGCGGTGGATGTGTTCGGTCAGCCGGAACACGGCCGGGCCCTGGCTGGTGGCGTAGGCCCGAATTCCCTCGAACACGCCGCTGCCGTAGTGAAGGGAGTGGGTGAGGATGTGCACTCGCGCCTCGCCCCAGGGAACCAGTTCCCCGTCCATCCAGATCTTGTCGACCTCCTGGATCGGCATCCTTCACCCCTTCTTCATGGTCGTGTCGCCGTGGAAGCAACCGCTCATCTCAGACCCGGCCTGCGACCGCGTCGCCGACTTCAGCCGTGGAAGCGCCCTCGGGGGCCGCGTCCCCGCAAGCCCGGAAGATCCGTTCGGCGGCGTCGGCCTCGCCGAGGAACTCGAGCATCATGGCCGAGGATCGGATGGCGGCGAGGGGATTGGCTCGACCGGTTCCCACGAGGTCGGGAGCGGAACCGTGGACGGGCTCGAACAGAGACGGTCCCGTCCGGTGGGGGTTGAGGTTGGCCGATGCCGCCTGGCCGATGCCCCCCGAGATGGCGCCGGCCAGATCGGTGAGGACGTCGCCGAACAGGTTGTCGGTCACGATTGCGTCATAGCGCTCCGGGGACTCCACCAGGTGGATGCAGGCGGCGTCGACGTGGTTGTAGTCGGTGCCGACCTCCGGGTACTCGGTCGAGACCTCCGTGAACGTCCGCTGCCACAGGTCGCCGGAGAAGGTGAGCACGTTCGTCTTGTGAACCAGCGTCAGGTGCCGGCCGGGCCGAGACCGAGCCAGCTCGAAGGCGAAGCGAACGCAGCGCTCTACGCCCATGCGGGTGTTGACCGAGCCCTGGGTGGCGATCTCCTGAGGCGTTCCCTTCCGCAGGAACCCGCCCTCTCCGGCGTAGACGCCCTCGGTGTTCTCACGCACGACGACGAAGTCGAGCCCCCGCCCCACGAAGGGGCGGAGGTTCACGTACAGGTCGAGCTCGAACCGGAGGCGGAGGAGGAGGCCGCGCTCGAGCACGCCCGGCGGCACATCCGGGGTGCCGACGGCTCCCAGGAGGATGGCATCCACGCCCCGGAGCTCGTCGAGCACGGCGTCGGGCAGAACCTCGCCGGTGCGCAGGTAGCGGCTCCCGCCCAGTTCGTAGTCGACGGTGTCGAGGTCGACCCCAGCGGCGCGCACGACCTTCAGGGCCTCGGCCAAGACCTCAGGCCCGATGCCGTCACCACCGATGATCCCGATCCTGTATCCCACTCGCTCCTCATCCTCGCCGGAAAAAACGAAACCGCCCACAAAGTGGACGGTCAGGCGCACACACGCGGGCTGGTGCCAGCGCGTGCGCTACGGAATTACGATGGTGTCGTAGGGCTTCACAGAGACCTCTAGTGTCCGTGACCGGCCCCATGGTCGTCAACCTGGTTACCCGTCGAACCCGGAGAGATGCATACCACTATGGCCAGCAACGGAACGCGCCTGTCACGAACGGCCCATGATCGGCTCCGCGAGGAGCTCGAGGACCTCGAGAGCAGGGGTCGGGTGGACATCGCCCGGGTCATCGAGACGGCCCGGGAGCTCGGAGACCTGAAGGAGAACGCCGACTACCACGCGGCCAAGGACGACCAGGGACGGATGGAGGCCCGGATCCGCCAGCTCCAGTCGATCCTCGAGGCGGCCGAGATCATCGACGACGAAGCCGCAGCCGGGGCAACCGCCGTCGCCAGCGGCACGGTCGTCACGCTCCGGTACGAGGGCGAGGGCGACGCTGAGCGCTACCTGATCGGGTCGATCGAGGAGCGGCGGGCCGATCTGGCCGTGATATCGCCGGCATCGCCGCTGGGCCAAGCCCTCCTCGGCCGCCGGCCCGGTGAGACGGTCGCCTACGAGGCTCCGAGCGGAACCCTTCGGGTGGAGATCGTCACGATCGGTGAGTGACCAGCGCCTGCTCCACCTCGGCCGCGGCGGCGAGCACATCCGAGGCGTAGCGGCGGCCGGGGGCACGGGTCGTGCGCTCGATGGGACCTGAGACCGACACCGCGGCCACGACCTGACCACCTGGCTCGCGGACGGGGGCACTGACCGATGCCACTCCCCGCTGGCGCTCCTCCACGCTCTGGGCCCAGCCCCGGCGGATGGCCTCGGGGTCCAGGCTGAAGACCTTCCCGGCCGAGCCCAGCTCCAGCGGAAGCACGGCGCCGACCGGGACGATGGTGCGGAGGCCGTGGGGCGACTCCAACGCGGCCACGCACACTCGCTGCTCCCCCCGGCGCACATACAGCTGGACGCTCTCCCCCGTGGCTTCGCGCAGGCGTTCGAGGGCGGGCCCAGCCATCACCGGGAGATCGGGTCGGGCCAACCGGGGACCCAGACAGAACCGACCGTCGTCGTCGCGGGCAACCAGCCGGTGCGTTTCGAGGGCTACGGCCAGGCGATGGGCGGTGGCCCGGGAAAGCTCGGTCTCGGCGATCAGGTCGGTGAGCGACAAGGGACCTGCCTCCAAGGCGTCGAGTATGGAAATGGCCTTGTCGAGAACGCCCACTCCGCTTACACTGTCCACATGTCGAGACTATCATCCCAATATATGAGATATCAATACATGAGAGTCCAGTCATGAGCGGGCAGACCCTGAGCGAAAAGGTCTGGGACCGCCATGTCGTCCGGGCCGCCTCCGGGGAACCCGATCTCCTGTACGTCGACCTGCACCTGATCCACGAGGTCACGTCTCCCCAGGCCTTCGAAGGGCTGCGCCTCACGGGACGGAACGTCCGACGGCCGGATCTGACGCTGGCAACGATGGACCATAACGTGCCGACGATCGACGTCGACCGCCCCATCGCCGATCCCGTCTCCGCCCGCCAGATCGACGTCCTGCGGTCCAACTGCGAGGAGTTCGGCGTCACCCTCTATCCCATGGGTCACGCCAACCAGGGCATCGTCCACATCATCGGGCCCGAGTTGGGACTGACCCAGCCGGGGATGACGATCGTCTGCGGCGACAGCCACACGTCCACCCACGGCGCCTTTGGAGCCCTCGCCTTCGGCATCGGCACCAGCGAGGTGGAGCACGTCCTGGCCACTCAGACCCTCGCCCAGAGCCGGTCGGGCACGATGGCAGTCACGGTGGAGGGCGAGCTGCCGGCAGGCGTCACCGCCAAGGACGTGATCCTCGCCGTCATCGGTCACATCGGTACCGGCGGAGGGGTCGGGCACATCGTGGAGTACCGGGGATCGACCATCCGGGGTCTCTCCATCGAAGGGCGCATGACGATCTGCAACATGTCGATCGAAGCTGGAGCGCGGGCGGGCATGGTCGCACCCGACGACACCACGTTCGCCTACCTGGAGGGCAGGCCCCACGTGGCGAGCGGCGCGGCCTGGGAGCGGGCCCTCGACGACTGGCGGGCCCTGGGCACCGACGCCGACGCGTCGTTCGACAGGGAAGTCACTCTCGATGCGACCCTGCTCAAGCCGCACGTCTCGTGGGGCACCAACCCCTCGCAGGTGGTGCCTATCGACTCCTCCGTGCCCGATCCCGAATCCTTCAGCGACCCCGCTCAGGCCGAGTCCGCCCGACGGGCCCTCTCGTACATGGGGCTGGAGGCGGGGACGGCCGTGCGTGACATCAGGGTGGACACCGTCTTCATCGGGTCGTGCACCAATGCCCGCATCGAGGATCTCCGCTCGGCAGCTGCTGTGGTCTCCGGACGACACGTGCGCGAGGGCCTTCGGGCCATGGTCGTCCCCGGTTCGATGCAGGTCCGGGCGGCCGCCGAAGCCGAGGGCCTGGACCGGGTGTTCACCAGCGCCGGGTTCGAGTGGAGGAACGCCGGCTGCTCGATGTGTCTGGGGATGAACCCGGATCAGCTCAGCCCGGCCGAGCGCTGCGCCTCGACCTCGAATCGCAATTTCGAGGGTCGGCAGGGACGGGGCGGAAGAACCCACCTGGTGTCCCCCGCGGTGGCGGCCGCGACCGCCGTCGCCGGCCACTTCACCACTCCCGAGGAGCTGTCATGAAGCCTCTGCGCACCATCACCGGCACGGCCCTGCCCCTGGACCGCTCCGACGTCGACACCGACCAGATCATCCCGAGCGAGTGGCTCAAGCGGGTGGAGCGGACGGGCTTCGGTGAGGGCCTCTTCTCCGCGTGGCGCAGCGATCCTGAGTTCGTCATCAACCAGCCGCAGTACGTGGGAGCCAGCATCCTCATCGCCGGACCGAACTTCGGAACGGGCTCGTCCCGCGAGCATGCGGTTTGGGCGCTGATGGACTACGGCTTCCAGGCCGTAGTCTCCGTCCGGTTCGCGGACATCTTCCGCACCAACTGCACCAAGGCCGGGCTCCTTCCCGTCCAGGTCGACGGGGCCGTGGCCGACCGGCTCATGCGCGCCGTCGAGACCGATCCGTCCCAGACGATCACCATCGATGTCGAGACCGCCACCCTGTCGGCCGCGGCAGCCGGCGTAGCCGTCGAGTTCCCCCTGGACCTTCACACGCGCGACCGGTTCCTTCAAGGGCTCGACGAGGTCGCCCTCACCCTGCGCCACGAGGACGCCATCTC
>JBHENM010000230.1:0-3027 GCA_046262035.1 Acidimicrobiales bacterium
CCGTTACGCTCGCCGAGGATGGCGTCTGGGAGGGGCAGTGACTCGGTCGACCAGCTCCTTCGTCGATATCTGCACGAGATCGGGGCCCACTCGCTCCTGACCGGCCCCGAAGAGGGCGAGCTGGCCCAGGCCATCATCGACGGTCGTCAGGCGGAAGCGGCGATGGCCATGGCCGAGGAGGACGAGGTTGCGGGGCTGACAGCCAGGATCGAGGCCGGGCGGGCCGCCCGGCAGCGGTTCATCCAGAGCAACCTCCGGCTGGTGGTGTCAGTGGCCAAGCGTTACCAGGCCTCGGGGCTTCCCCTCATCGACCTGGTGCAGGAGGGCAATCTGGGCCTCATGCGGGCCGTCGAGAAGTTCGACCACCGCAAGGGGTTCAAGTTCTCGACCTACGCCACGTGGTGGATCCGCCAGGCCGTCACCCGGGCCATCGCCGACAAGGGCCGCACCATCCGGGTCCCCGTCCACATGGTGGAGACGGTGAGCCAGGTCCAGCGCTCCATCAGCTACCTGTCGCGGACCTTGGGCCGGGAGCCGACGGTGGCCGAGATCGCGGTAGAGAGCGGGCTGGCGCCCGACAAGGTGGTCGAGGCCCAGCGTGTCGCCTCCGATCCGGTGTCGCTCTTCGCCCACGTGGGAGACGAGGACGCCGAGCTAATCGACTTCCTCGCCGACCCTACGGCCGAGCTACCGGCGGAGGCCGCCATCACCGCCCTCGAGAACCGGGAGCTGCGGTCGGTGCTCGAGACGCTGTCGGCTCGGGAGCAGCGGGTGCTGGAACTGCGGTTCGGCCTGGACGGACGCCGCCCCAAGACCCTCGACGAGGTGGGCCGGGAGTTCCAGGTGACCCGGGAGCGGGTCCGCCAGATCGAGGCCAAGGCCCTCTCCAAGCTGCGCCACCCGTCGACCCCGGCCGCCGCCGGCGCCCTCAGCGGCCGGGCGATGTAGCGACCGTTCTAACCGAGGTCGAGCGGTGGGCGGTGGGCGCGGCCCAGCTCGATGAGGGCGAGGGTGGCCTCGGGCTGAAGCTCGGGTAGGTCGTTCACGGGGAACCACCGAGCCTCGAGGATCTCGAGCGAGCGGGGGGCGGGAGCGTCGGCACCCTCGGCCGGGCGCCCGGTGAAGATGACGTCGACCCGGCGGAGATCGGCTTCGACCACGACCTTGGGGTTGTCGTCCAGGACGACGTTGAGCCCCACCTCTTCGTCGGTCTCGCGGCGGGCGGCGTCGAAGGGCGTCTCTCCCCGCTTGAGGAAGCCGCCGGGAAACCCCCACCGCTTGCGGTAGGAGTTGCGCACCAGGAGCAGAGCCCCGTCGTGGCGCTCGATCACGCAGATGGCGCCCACGTGGAAAGAGGGGGTGGCCCGGCGCACGACGAACAGCCGGGCGGCGAGGGGCAGCCGGCCCCAGGTGCGAAAGCCGAGCCGCTTGAGCCTGTCCGAGGCCATCAGCCCGACGCGGCGCGCGCCGCTACCGCCTCCTCCAGCAACGACCCCGTGGCGGCCGCCACCGGGCTCCGGCGATCGTCGACCCCGCGGGCGACAAGATCGCGGCCCACGGCCTCGGCCACGTGGGCCCCGGCCTCCGTGCACACGAGGACACCGGCCAAATAGTCCCAGGGGCCGTGGGAGCTGGCGCTGAAATCGATGTAGGCGTCGACCGACCCGGACGCCACGGCGCAAATGTCGAGGGCGGCCGCCCCCAGGGCGCGCACCTGGCGGCTGCCGAGAGGTCTGGGCGGAAACGACGTCACCGCGACCACGGCTTGGTCCATCGAGTGGCAGTCTGTGGGCGAGATGGGCTCGCCGTTCAGGCGGGCGCCCGACCCCCGCACGGCCTCGAAACGGTCGCCCGTGGCCTGGTTCACCACCACCGCAACGCGAGGCCCTTCTCCGTCGAGCACGCACATGCTGGTGGCGTACCAGGGCAGACGGCGTGAGGCGTTGGTCGAGCCGTCGACGGGGTCAAGGGCGACCCAGAGCTCCCGCTCCGGGTGGTGGAAGCCGGTCTCCTCGCTGAGGATGCCGACGTCGGCCCGCTGAAGCACTTCCAGGGCGGCCTGGTCGGCCGCCAGGTCGAGTTGGTACTGGCCGAGCTTCTTCCCCGACGGCCCCCAGTCCCGGACGCTGTCGAGGGCCCGGCGCACGGCCGTCGCCGTCTCGTGCAGGAGCTCGAGCAGGTCGTCGTCCCTCACCCGGCGACCCTAACTGCCCCCCATTGGGCGCGCCGTAGTGGGACAAATGCCGGCTCGCCTAACCTCGGGGCCCTGGCCGCCATCGACGTTCCCGGATTCGTCGCCGAACTCAAGGACCACGCCGTCGACCACGGCTTCCACGTCCACGACGAGCGACATTTCGTGGAGACTTACTCCCTCCGCCAGGTGTGGGAGGTCGACCTCCATCCCGAGGAGGGCTGCGGGGGGCCGGTGGACCTGCACCTGGCCCTGGAGGTCGAGCCCCGCGTGCTGCTGGCCTTCGAGGACGTAGTCGTCGACCTGCCCGAGGACGAGGAGCCCAAAGACGAGTTCCACTTCCCCCTGGTGTTCACCTGGGCCCTGCCCCCGCTGCCGACCGGCCCCGACCTGCTGGTGCTGGCCACCGAGCTGGCCGGCGTGGGCGGGCCCGAGTTGCCCCTGGAAGTGTCGGCCATCGACTCGTTCGGCTCGGTGACCGACGCCCCGGAGCGCAGCCTGACCGTCGTCGCCCGCCTGCAGGTGTCGCTGGCCCAGGTGCTGGCGGGCGAGGAGCAGCTGTGCGAGATCCTCGACCGTTGCCTGGGCGTCAGCCGCTTCCTGCTCGAGCAGGCGCCCTCCTGGGGGGTCTGAGCCCTCCACCGCGAGTCATGTCACGACGAGGCGCATCCGCATCCCCTGCTGGTAGTGCCCGAGCTGGTGGCATCCGATGATCAGCGTTCCCGGCTGGGTGAAGGTGCGGACGTAGTCCCTGGTGCCGTTGGGCCCCACCTCCACTCCCTGCCGCTCGGCCTTGCCCGTCTCCACCGCCTGCTGGTGGGCCTCGTCGCCGAACG
>JBHENM010000231.1:0-4773 GCA_046262035.1 Acidimicrobiales bacterium
CACGTGGGAAGGGCGGTCTGGTGGAGGGTGGGGTCGCCCTCGAACATCTTCCGGCACCGACCGCACTGGCGCGGCTGGACCTTGTCGGGAATCGGTTCGACGAGTGTCATGTTGTTCCTTCTAGTCGGGAAGGGATCCTCCCGATCTTACACCGGCAGGAAAAAACTAGCAACTAGCTTCTATAATGGCGCTCTTAGAAGGGGCGGCTTTCTACTTTCTTGACAGGCTGAGGCCTCGAGAGCATGCTCCGACGGGGAGGGTCGGTCGGCGCCTCGGCGGCATCGGCATCTGATGGGTCGCTTCGGATCGGGAGGGTACGGCGTGTTCGGGTCGGGTTTGCAGGCGCGTCGGCGCGCCTTGGCGGCGAGTCGGTCGGAGAGGGGATCGGACGAGAGGAGTTGGAGACGGGCCGGCGTGCTCTGCGCGGCCATGTCCATCGTCGCCGTTGGCGCAGGCCCGGCCCTGGCTCAGGGCCAGCCCGGGCCTCCACCCGGCCAGGACCTCAAGCGGCGGCTGATCGATGCCACCGGCGGTCGGGGCCGCCTAGCCGATCATGCCGAAACAGGGAAGGTGCGGTTCTTCGGCACTGAACCGACCCGTGCCGTGGCCCGACCGGGAAACGTCCGGTCCGATGCCGAGCCCGAAGTCGCGGCCCGCGGGTTCCTCGCCACCTACGGAACACTCTTCGGCGCCGACGACCAGGCCCGCCAACTCCGTACGAAGCGGGCTCGCGGCGCCGACCACGGTCGCTCCAGCGTCCGCTTCCAGCAGGTTCACGAAGGCGTGCCCGTGTTCGGCGGTGAGCTGGCGGTGAACCTCGACAAGGGCGGCAACGTGCTGTCCACCAACGGGGAGCTGAGCCCCGAATTGAACGTGGGCACCGAGCCCGCGATCTCCCCCGCTGAAGCTCGGGTCCTGGCCGCGGCCGCCGTCGCCAAGGCGCGCGGTGTCGCCGTCGAGGCACTGAACGTCGCTGACGCCGAGCTGTGGGTCTACGACCCGGCGCTGGTCGGCGCCCCGGTCCGCCACCGACCCACCCTGGTGTGGCGCACCGAGGTGACATCAGGCGGCGACGAGCCGCTGCGAGAGCTCGTGCTGGTGGATGCCAGAACGGGGGGAGTGGCGCTGCATTTCGACCAGATCGCCCACGCTCGAGACCGCCGGATCTGTGATCGCAGCAATGTGGTGGACCCCAATGAGGTCTGCGTGGCGCCCTACACCCGGATCGAGGGTGACCCTCCGACGGGGACCCCGGACGTCGATTCCGTCTACACCTACTCGGGGAACGTCTACGACTACTTCTCGGGCAACTTCGGCCGTGACGGCCTCGACGGAGCGGGCATGCCCCTCATCTCCACCGTCCGGTACTGCCCCACGGCCTTCGAGTGCCCCTACGACAATGCTGTCTGGACCGGATCGCAGATGGTCATGGGCCAGGGCTTCTTCGCCGACGACGTCGTGGGCCACGAGTTCGCCCATGCGGTAACCGAATTCGAATCCAACCTCTTCTATTACTTCCAGGCCGGCGCCATCAACGAGTCACTGTCGGACGTCTTCGGCGAGCTCATCGACCTCGGCAACGGCCTGGGCAACGACGGCCCCGAGGTCCGGTGGATCATGGGCGAGGACATCGGATCCGGAGCTATCCGCAACATGGCCAACCCTCCGGCGTTCCTCCATCCCGATTCCATGGAGAGCTCGAACTACTGGACGGGCTACGGCGACAACGGCGGCGTCCACCAGAACAGCGGCGTCAACAACAAGGCCGCGTTCCTGATGACCGACGGCGGGACGTTCAACGGCATCACCGTGACCGGACTCGGCACCACCAAAGTGGGGCACATCTACTACGAGGCGAACGCCAACCTCCTAGTCTCGGGCAGCGATTTCAAGGACCTGTTCCAGATCCTCCCGCAGGCTTGTCTCAACAAGGTGGGCACGGCCGGTATCACCGCCGCCAACTGCACCGAAGTCGAGAGGGCGGTATCCGCCACCAAGATGAACCAGCCGGTACAGAACGGTGGCGCGCTGGAGGCGCCGATATGCAACACCGCCGTCACCCCGACGGACCTCTTCGTGGACAACATGGAGAACCCGGCCAGCGGGAACTGGACGTTCGCCGGCGGTGGTGACGGATGGGCCTACGACATCGGCTACGCCACCAGCGGGGTTCGTTCTCTCTACACCCCCGGTTTGGAGGTGGCGAGCAACCTGACCGCCACCCGTTCAGCAGCCGTGGTGCCTCCCGTCGGCGCGACCACGTACCTGTGGTTCAACCACTCCTACGACCTGGAGGGGAACTACGACGGCGGCGTGGTCGAGTACAGCACCGACGGGGGCGGATCGTGGACCGACGCCGGTCCGCTCTTCGTGAACAACGGCTACAACCGCACCAACACCGAGGGACCGCTGGTGGGCCGGCAGGTCTTCTCCGACTTCAGCGCCGGGTACGGATCGAGTCGCCTGAACCTGAGCTCCCTGGCCGGCCAGAGCGTCCGCTTCCGGTTCCGGGTGGCAACCGATAGTTCCGTCGGTACCCTCGGGTGGCTCATCGACGACGTCCGGGTCTACACGTGCGCCACGGCTGCCGGAACGGGCACGACCGGTGTCAGCTCGAACTCGGCCGAGCCGGGGGACGCCATTTCCGTCAGCGCCACGGGGGTGGCGTCGGCCAGTTCGCCCTACCGAATGCGGATGGGCAATTCGGCGGCAAGCTGCAACACGTCGCCCCTGTTGCTGGGGGGAGCGGTGAACTCGACGGCCGGCTTCAACATCCCCACCGTCCAGCGGATCATCCCCGTGAACTCGACCTCCGGTGTCCGCTGGCTCTGCTGGGTGGCCACCGGCAACACCACCAACCACTCGGTGCCGGCCCAGGTGACCATCGTCTGAGGCTCGTGGTCCTACTCGGGCCGCAGCCAGAGGACAGCGAGGGGCGGCAAACGGAGAGGGGCGGAGAAGGGCTGGCCGTGCCACGCGTCCTCCTCGGCCGTGACCGTCTCCGACAGCACCACGTCGCTCCCGCCGAAGCGGGCTGAGTCGGAGTTGAGCTCGTGCCGCCACGGGCCACCACTGGGCAGCCCGATCCGGTAGTTGTCCCGCACCACGGGGGAGAGGTTGGCGACGCAGGCCAGGGGGCTGCCCGTCCTGGAGAACCGGAGGAAGGAGACGACGTTGGAATCGCGGTCGGCGGCGTCGATCCAGCGGAACCCGTCGGCCGTGAAGTCCCGTTCCCAGAGAGCGGGGAGGGAGAAGTAGGCGCGGTTGAGCGCCCGCACCAGCTCCTGCATCCCGGCGTGCTCGGGGTACTGCAGGAGGTCCCAGGGGATGCTCGTCTCGTAGGACCACTCCTCGGACTGGGCGATCTCGCCGCCCATGAACAGGAGCTGCTTCCCGGGGTGGGCCCACATCCAGGCCAGGAGCGTCCGCAGGTTGGCCGCCTTCTGCCACCGGTCGCCCGGCATCTTGTCCAGGAGGGACTTCTTGCCGTGAACGACCTCGTCGTGGGACAGGGGGAGGATGAAGTTCTCGGTGAAGGCGTAGAGGAGGCCGAAGGTCAGGTCGTCCTGATGGTGGCTGCGGTGTACGGGATCCTTGGCGAAGTACTCCAGGGTGTCGTGCATCCACCCCATATTCCACTTGTAACCGAAGCCGAGCCCGCCCACCGAAGTGGGCTGGGACACCTGGGGGAAGGAGGTGGACTCCTCGGCCGCGGTGAACGCCCCCGGGTGCTGGCCGTAGACGATCTCGTTGAACTCCTTGAGGAAGGAGACGGCCTCGAGGTTCTCCCGTCCGCCGAACTCGTTCGGGATCCACTCGCCTTCCTTGCGGGAGTAGTCCAGGTACAGCATCGAGGCCACCCCGTCGACCCGCAGCCCGTCGACGTGGCACTCCTCCAGCCAGAAGAGGGCGTTGGAGAGGAGGAAGTTACGCACCTCGTGGCGGCCGAAGTTGAAGATCAGGGTTCCCCAGTCGGGGTGCTCACCGAGGCGAGGGTCCTCGTGCTCGTAGAGGGGGGTGCCGTCGAAGCGGGCCAGGGCCCAGTCGTCCTTGGGGAAGTGGGCCGGTACCCAGTCGATGATGACGCCGATGCCGCGCCGGTGGAAGGCGTCCACCATGGCCCGGAAGTCGTCGGGCGACCCGTGGCGGGCGGTGGGGGCGTAGTAAGAGGTGACCTGGTACCCCCAGGAGCCGTCGTAGGGGTGCTCGGGGATGGCCATGAACTCGACGTGGGTAAACCCGAGGTCGGCCACGTAGTCGGGCAGTCGCTCGGCCAGCTCCCGGTAGGAGAGCTGGCGGTTCCCCTCGTCGGGGACGCGTCGCCACGAGCCGGGGTGGACCTCGTAGATCGAGACCGGTCGGTTGAAGAGCGGGGTCTCGTCGCGGCTCGCCATCCAGTCGCCGTCGCCCCACTTGTGCCCCGGCTTGCTGATGATGCTGTCGGTGGTGTCGGGAAGGGCGGTGGCCAGAGCCATGGGGTCGGCCTTCAGGGTGAGGTGCCCGGCGCCCGTGAGGATCTCGTACTTGTAGCGGCCGCCGGGATCGAGCCCGGGCACGAACAGCTCCCAAACGCCCGACGAGCCCAGGGCGCGCATGGGGTTGAGGCGGCCGTCCCAGACGTTGAAGTCGCCAACCACCCGCACCGACTGCGCGTTGGGGGCCCAGACGGCGAAGTAGACGGTGCCGTCGGGGAGGCAGTGCGCGCCGAGCTTTTCGTACAGGCGGCTGTGCGTACCCTCGTTGAACAGGTGCAGGGCATGATCGCCGAGCAGG
>JBHENM010000232.1:0-4634 GCA_046262035.1 Acidimicrobiales bacterium
GGTCTCGATGTCGACCGATCCCTCCTTGGCCGCCTCTTCCAGGGTGTTGACCACCCGCAGGCGGGCCTCATCGAGGAGGATGTCGGCCTCGGGAGCGTGGACCCAGCCCCGGGTGATGATCTCGGGAGGGGCCAGGACCTCCCCCGACTTCCCGTCGACGGTGACGATCACGACCACGAAACCCTCGTCGGCCAGGACCCGCCGGTCGCGGAGCACCCCGTGGCCCACGTCGCCCACGATGCCGTCGACGTACAGGAACCCGGCCGGCACCGAGTCGACGAAGTCGATCCCGGTATCGGTCAGCTCCACCACGTCTCCGTCCTCGGCCAGGAGCACGTTGTGCTCGGGCACGCCCATCTCGATGGCCAGGCGGGTGTGGTGAGTGAGGTGACGGAACTCGCCATGGACGGGGATGAAGTACTCGGGCTTGGTCACCGCCAGCATGGTCTTGAGCTCGCCCTGCATGGCGTGGCCGGTGACGTGGACGTCAGCCAGTCCGGCGTGCACCACCTCGGCCCCCATCCGATAGAGCCCGTCGATGACCTTGTTCACCGTGTACTCGTTGCCGGGGATGGCGTGGGAGCTGAGGATGACCATGTCGCCGTCGGCCAGCCGCAGCCACTTGTTGTCACCCGCGGCCAGAAGGGCCATGGCCGACATGGGCTCGCCCTGCGATCCGGTGGAGATGACGCAGACCTCGCCGGGGGGGAGGTCGTCGATCCGCTCGATGTCGATCAGCGCCTCTTCGGCGATGTCGAGGATGCCCATCCGGCGCCCGAGGGCGACGTTCTTGGCCATGGAGCGGCCGAGGGTGGCGACCCTGCGCCCGCTGCCGATGGCGGCGTCGGCGATCTGCTGGATGCGGTGGATGTGGCTGGCGAAGCAGGCGGTGATGATCCGTTGCCCACCGGACGCGGCGAAGATCTCGCGCAGGACCTTCCCCACCGACCGCTCGCTGGCCGTGTAGCCGGGCTCCTCGGCGTTGGTGGAGTCGGACAGCAGGAGCCGGATTCCGTTCTCGCTGGCGATCGCTCCGATGCGGCCGATGTCAGTCACCCGGTTGTCGACCGGGGTGAGGTCGATCTTGAAGTCACCGGTGTGGAGGATCACTCCCTGAGGCGTGTGGAAGGCCGTGGCGAAACCGTGGGGCACCGAGTGGGTGACGGGAATGAACTCGCAGTCGAAGGGACCGATCTGGCGGCGCTCGCCGTCGACGACCACGTTGAACTCGGTGCGATCGAGGAGGCCGGCCTCCTCGATGCGGTTGCGGGCCAGGCCCAGGGTGAGCTCGGAGCCGTAGATCGGGAACGACAGGTCGCGGAGGAGGAAGGCGAGCCCGCCGACGTGGTCCTCGTGGCCGTGGGTGAGAACGCACCCTTCGACCCGCTCGGCGTTTTCCCGGAGCCACGTGAAGTCGGGGAGGACCAGGTCGATCCCCAGCATCTCCGCGTCAGGGAACATGAGCCCGCAGTCCAGGAGCATCAGCCGCCCGGCGATCTCGATGGCGGCGCAGTTGCGCCCGATCTCGCCGAGCCCACCGAGGAAGGTGATGCGGACGGGATCAGTCATGGGCGTGGTCCTTGCTCCCTAGACCAGCCAGAACTTCGCGGGCCCTGTCCTCCAGGCCGTTCGGGGCCGGGCCCATCGGAGGCCGGCACTGGCCGACGGGGTGGCCCATCACCCGCATCATGGCCTTGGCCGGAACCGGGTTGGGGGCGTCGTCACTGGTCTGGTAGGCGTACGAGGGCATGAGGCGGCTGTTCGTCTCCCGAGCCCGATCCACGTCGCCCTTGGCGAACGAGGCGATCATCTCCGCGAACTGGGGGCCGGCCCAGTGGGTGGCGACACCGATGAGACCGACGGCCCCGACGGCCAGAAGGGGGAGGGTGAGCCCGTCGTCCCCGCTGTACACCTCGAAGTGCTCGGGGGCGGCGGCCACCAGGCGCGCGGTCCCGGCGGGGTTTCCGGAAGCGTCCTTCACCCCCACGACCTGGGGGACCTCCCGAGCCAGCCGCACCAGCACGTCGTGGGACACCTTGCGGCCGGTGCGGATGGGAATGTCGTAGATGAGGACAGGCAGGCGGGAGGCCTCGGCCACCGTTCGGAGATGGGCCTCGATCCCGGCCTGCGACGGGCGGTTGTAATAGGGGGTGACGACCAGGGCCCCGGCCACACCACAGCCCGCGGCCCGCCTGGTCAGCTCGACCGAGTGGGCGGTGTCGTTGCTGCCGGTTCCCGCTACGACCGGAATGGTGACGGCCCCGGCCACCGCTCGCCAGAGGTCGACCTTCTCGTCGTCGGTCAGCACCGGGCCCTCACCGGTGGTGCCCGCCACCACCAGGCCGTCGCTGCCCTGATCGGCCAGCCAGCGAGCCACGGCTACGGCCGTGTCGACGTCGAGGGCCCCGTTCTCGGAAAAGGGGGTGACCATGGCGGTCACCACCGCCCCGAAACGCGCCATCGGCGGCACCCTACCAGCGGCGCCGTCGGCGGCCTCGGGGTAAAGAGCCCTGGCCGCCGTGGGTGTGTCGCTCCGGCCAGGCGAATTTCGCTTGACCGGAACGGGGCCGTGCGAGCCATGATGTTTCCGAGAGTTTGGCCCACCTTGCTCTCCGCCTACCCCCGCCATTCGTGGCGGGGGTAGGTCGTTTCCGGGCTTTGACGAGGCGTGAGGTGAGGGCCGGATGAGGGTCGAAGTCGAGGGTCCGGAAGCCGGCGCCGCCCTTCCGCTCAGGCTGGCGCACCTCCACTGGGAGCTGCCCGTGGGAGCGGCCTTGCGCCTGGAGGTGGCGTCCAGCCCATGGTCACCCGAAGCGCTGCACGATCTCGTGATCGGCGGCGGCTTCGACGTGGACGGGATCGCCGTTTCCGCCTCCGGGGACGCCCTGGGCGTGCGCGCCACCCGGGCTCGGACGCTCCCGGACACCGTCGGCCCGGGGATGCGCATCCTCGTGTGCGGCCTGAACCCCAGCCTCGTGGCCGCCGACGCGGGCTACGGCTACGCCGGTCGGAGCAACCGGTTCTGGCCCGCAGCCGAGACGGCCGGATTGGTGAGCCGGGCACGCGATCCGGTGCACGCCCTGGTGAACGACGGGGTCGGCATGACCGACCTGGTGAAGCGGGCGACGCCGGCGGCGAGCGCCCTGCACCCGGATGAATACCGGCTCGGACTCCTCAGGGTGGAGCGGCTGGTCGAGTGGCTCCGTCCCCAGCGGGTGCTGTTCGTGGGACTGGCCGGATGGCGGGCGTCGGCCGGCGGGAGGACCGCAGGGGCGGGATGGCAGGCCGTGAGCCTGGGGGGCGTCGCTACGTACGTCATGCCCTCTACCAGCGGGCTCAACGCCCACACCCGACGGGACGAGCTGGTGGCCCACTTCCGGACCGCATTGGAGGGCGCGGAGGGACCTACGGGCTCGGGCCGCTAGCTTCGGGCGGTTGGACGAGCACGCTGATCCCCCCCCGCCCGTCCCGGAAGCGCCCGCACCGCCCGAGCGCGCTCCCGCGGCCGATCCCCCGGACGCGCCCGCGGTCGCG
The DNA here is from genome assembly GCA_046262035.1 of Acidimicrobiales bacterium. Classification (GTDB taxonomy): domain Bacteria; phylum Actinomycetota; class Acidimicrobiia; order Acidimicrobiales; family AC-14; genus JBHENM01. The sequence goes on from JBHENM010000232.1 coordinate 3,535, forward strand.
CCCCAAGCCGAGGAGGGCGGGGCGAGGGCCGAGGAGGAGCCCGAGCATCCCCGGCTCCCCCGCTCGAAGCTGATCCTGCTCGTGGCGCCCATCGCCGTCCTGGCCGTGGTGGGCACGATCACCAACGCCCTGACGCCGGCCCTGGCGGCCAAGCATCCCCTCCTTTTGATCCTGCTGGAGGCGCGGAACCGGAACCTGGTTTTGGCCCGGGAGGTGGACTTCGTACCGTTCCTTCTCGTCGCCACCTTCCGCCGGACCCTGACCGACCCGCTCTACTACCTCCTGGGCCGCTACTACGGAGACAACGCCATCCGCTGGCTCGAGGTGAAAGCGGGCATGGGCAGCTACGCCCGCATGATGGAGCGGATCTTCTCCAAGGCGTCCTATCCGGCGGTCTTCTTCTTCCCCGGCGCCGTGGTGTGTGCCCTCGCCGGCGTGATCGGCATGCGCTTCGCCGTCTTCTTCGCCCTCAACCTGAGCGGCACCATCTTCGCCGTGGTCGTGCTCAAGGCGTTCGGCGAAGTAGTGGCCAGTCCCGTGGAGGCCCTCATCGGATTCTTCGACCGGAACCTGGTCACGACCACCATCGTCAGCGCGGTGTTGGTGGTTCTCTCCGTCGTCCTGGGCCGCCTCGAGGGCAAGGCCAGGCTCGACCTCGAGGAGCTGGAGGGCTCGGAGGACGGGGACGCGCCGGCGGCGACGGGCGCCGAGGAGCCGGCTCGGGAGGCTGAGTAGCCGCCTCGCATTTTCTCCTTGCGTCCCTTGATCGGCCCTGGTACTATACGAACGCCAGTTCGATTCGAGGGAGACCTTCCTCCTTTGTCAGGCCCTCCGCTCCTCGGAGATGGCCATGTGTGCGATCGGCTCGGGCAGTTGCGAGATGCCATGTCTCGTTGCGCGGCCGGGTTCGACCCGGCTTTGCTCTCTCCTGAGCAGGCTGCGCTTGCCGTAGGGGAGGTCGCCGCCATCGAGAGGATGGCAGCCACGCTCAAGGGCCTGGCCGCGGCCCGCTCGGCTGAGGCCGGGGCGTGGAAGCAATCCGGCGACCGCTCGGCCGCCCACCACCTGGCCCGCACCACGGGAACCTCGGTGGGCCACGC
>JBHENM010000233.1:0-16586 GCA_046262035.1 Acidimicrobiales bacterium
GTTCCGCCGCGGGACCTTGCCGACGCGACCGTCGTCGGCGGTGAGCGTCTCTCCTGCAGCGAGCTTGGCCGCTGCGGCGGCCAGCCGTTCGAGCGAAGGGCCCATGGTGCGGGCCGCCTCCCCGGCGGCCACCACGGGTGCCGCACCGGCTTCGTCCACCCCGGGGTTGTCGCCGTGGAGCGCAGCCACCGCGGCGAGCCCGGTGGCCTGGGCGGCGGCCACCAACCGGGCGCAGGCCAGGCCGTAGCGACCGCTGGTGAAGGCGGGCCCTGCGACCAGCAGATCCGGCTCGGCCGCCTGCACCAGGGCGAGGACCTCTTCCGTGACAGCCGGCCCGGAGACGGCGTAGTCGTCACCGCAGAAGACGGTGGCGACGACCTCGAAGCCCGGCCCCAGGAGGTCGGCCAGCTTGCGGCCGGGCCCCACGGGGCCAGGACGGGAGTCGGCCCCCGTGTTGGCCGCGTCCTCTCCTCCGAGCCCGGCGAAGAACTGGTTCACGTAGTGGACGACCCGGATGGGCCCGTCGTGCGGTGCCCGCTCCTCGAGGGGCGCCCCCTCGGTCGGGTCCTGCTCGCGGCAGGTCAGCCGGCCCCACCCCACGGGGCTGTCGGAGCCGTAGATCACGGCCACGGGCAGTATCATCTCGGCCGTGGCCGGCACGTCCAGCAAGGCCAGGCGCTCGCCGCCCAGGGCCCGGTCGACCGCCGGCAGGGTGATCCTCTCGTCGTAGTTCCCGGAGCTGACCATGGCTGTCGCCCGGTTGGGAGGCACGACGATGGGCGGCCCGGTGCCGTCGGGCCCCGCCATCTCGGCGAAGATGCCGACGGCTGTCACGCCCCGCTCCTCGAGGGCGTCCATCTTGAGGGCCATGTCCCCGTCGGCGTTTCCTCCCCCCTCCTTGGTGACGACGGCGGCGTCCCATCCAAGGGCGGCGCCCAGCGTGCCGGCGTGGGCCGACGTGAGCTCCTTTTGGGTGGCCTCGACGGGCTCGGGTGAGATCACGAGCCCGGCGAACGTCAGGTCCTGCCCGTCCCGACGGCGGAGCTCGGCCAGCACCGGGTGGTTCTGGTGAACGAAGGTGGGGTTCTTGAGGGCCGGGTGCCCGAACTGCCCGCTCACCACGGCCCCGTCCTCCACCTCGGTCGCATCCAGGAGAGTGGGGAGGGAGGTCCCGAAGCTCCGGCCGTAGACGTACACGTCCTTGAACGAGCCCTGGGTCTGCAGGTTGGTGATCGCACCCACCCGGGGGAGCGCCCCTTGCCCGGCCCGGGCTCCTGGGGCCACCGCCGGCAGCTCCTCCACCTCGTCCGGCTCGGCGTCGAGGGCGGCGTCGGCCAACCGCACGGCCGCCTTCAGGAGGCCCAGCCGCAGGGCGCGGTCGACCTCGGCCCAGTCCGCTTCGGGAGCGGGGACGAATTCGACGACCAGGTTGTGGGTCGAACCCAGGGGGGAGAGGGCCGCGCCCGGGCCCGAGAGGTCCACGAGGGCTTCCTGAGCACGAGGCAGGTAGCCGGCCGCCACCACGGCTGCACCCCGGAGGACGTGCGTGACCCCACCACCGGCGGCGCGGGCGGGACCGACGAAGCCGGGGAACACGCCGCCTCCCCCCGCAGCCTTGGTGCGAGGCTCCACCGCGTCCAGCACCTTCACGATGCGGGCTGAGTCGCCGGGGGATACCCACGACACCTCCACCGAAGCGAGGGCAGGCGAGGTGAAGCAGGCGGCGACATCGTCGGGGGCCACGGTGAGGTGGCCGTCCTCGAAACTGGTTGCGTGTCCGAGGCTCACCGCTCGCACGTGGTGAACCATCCGCGTCAGGGCGGTCTTGAGGGCTGGTTCGGCTGGCATCAGGGGGGCACGCTACCGAGAATTGCGATACTGCAGAAGTGGGGGAAGCGGCCCGGCGGTGGCGACAGCTGGTGCGGGCCCGGATGGCGGAGATGGAGCGCTTGCAACCGGGCGCAAGTCCCCTGGCCAATCCCGCGTTCTGGGACCGCCGGGCGCGCCGGTTCGCAGCAGGCCCCATGCGCTCGGCCGAGGGCGACCCGCTCCTGTCCCGCCTGCGCCGGGCGGTCACCCCTGCCCGCAGCCTCCTCGATGTGGGATCGGGACCGGGGCGGTTCAGCCTGGCCCTCGCCCCACGGGCCCGATCGGTGGTGGCCGTGGATCCCAGCCGGCGGATGCTGGCCATCCTGCGACGGGAGGCCCGGGAGGCGAACCTCGGCAACATCCGCACCGTCACCGGCGCCTGGGAGGACGTGGACGTCGAGCCGGCCGACATCGTGCTCTGCTCCTACGTGCTCCCCCTGATCGCCGAGGCCGGCCCGTTCCTCACCAAGCTCGACCGCTCGGCCCGCCACCGGGTCTTCCTGTACCTCGGCGCCTTCGCCAGCGACGCCATGGCCGACCCTTTCTGGCGGCACTTCCACGGCGCCCCTCGCCGCCCCGGTCCCAGCTACCTCGACGCCGTGGCCGTGCTCGACGAGCTGGGCATCCGTCCTGACGTGGAGGTGGTGGAAGTCACGGTCCGCACCCGGCACCCCACCCTGGAGGCCGCGGTGGAGAACTACCGCGACGCCCTAGTGCTCGCGAAGACGCCAGCCGTGCGCCGGGAGCTGGCCCGCCTGCTGGAACCTTGGCTCCAAGCGGCCGATGGAGGCCTGCGACCGCCGTTTCGGAGCCACCCGGCGGCCGTCCTCAGTTGGTCACCGGCGGGGGCGGGGCGATAAGCGGGGCGTACAGTACGCGGCCCATGACTGACACCGCTGAGCCGGTAGCCGCGCTGCGGCTGGAAGTGGTGCCCGAGGTGGGCGAGCACCCCATCGACCCCGAGCTGCGGGCGACCGTCGCCGCTCACCCGGACATTCGCGCCCAGTACCCCTCCGCCGACCTCTGGCTCGTGGGGCGGGACATCCTCGACAAAGAAGAGGGCCCGGACGCCCGGTTCCGGGCCGTGCTCCACGACCTGGCCGGCAGCGAGGTGGTGGAGGTCGACGGGTTCCTCGGCTACCCGGACCTGTCGGTGACCCCGACCGGGCGTCACCGGCTGCCGAACGAGGAGGAGCACGCGTGGGCACGGGAAGTCCTTCGCGTCGACCCCGAGCTCGCCCGCCGCCTCGACGAGGGCGAGCTGAGTACCTACCGGCCCCTGCCCCCACTGGCCAGCAGGGCCACGCCGGACGGATCCGTCGACCGGGCGGTCACGGTGGGCCTCCGCGAGGTCACTCCCAAAGGCGTACGCCACCGGGTGGTGGCCGTGCGGGCCGCCGACGGCGAGGTGCTGGACGACGTCCCCGGTCTGCCGGAGGGCGACCGGGAGTTCGGCGTTCCTGACGGGCCTGAGTGCGGGCCCGGCAGCGGCGACAGCCAGGCTCGAGTCCGTGTCTGGCGGGGCGAAGAGCTGTTGTGGGACCTGCTGGTGGTGCGCCCGTCGGCCTCCTCCGGCGTCAACGGGTCGGGGGTCGAGCTGCGGACCGTCGACTACCGGCGGGTGCGGGTCCTGCACCGGGCCCACCTTCCCGTACTCAACGTGGCCTACGAAGGGCCCAAGCGGCCCTCTGAGCGGGGTGCCGGGCCGACCCACCGGCTCTGGCTCAACGAGGAGGCGTGCTTCGAGGCGGAAGGTGACGAGCCGGTGGCTGGCTTCCGGGTCTGCCAGCAGCCGCCCACCACCATCCTCGAGCGGGGCGAGGGCGGTGGCGCTTTCCGGGGGGTGGCCCTCTTCGTAGACGGAGACGAGCTGCTGATCGTCAGCCAGCTGCAGGCGGGATGGCACCGGTACGTGAACGAGTGGCGGCTGGCATCAGACGGGACGATCCGCCCCCGCCTGGGCTTCTCGGCCGTGACCAACCCCTGCACCGGTGAGCCCCACATCCACCACACCTACTGGCGGCTCGACTTCGACGTGGTGGCCAGCGACAGCAACCAGGTGCAGGAGTTCAACGACCCCACCCTGCCCGGCCAGCTCAGCCCCTGGCACACCATCCGCTACGAGGTTCGCCGTCAGCGCGACCCGGAGCGCCAGCGCCGCTGGCGCGTCCGCAGCATCCGCATGCCGCACGGATACACGCTCGTTCCCGGCGCCGGTGACGGGAGCGCGGACGCTTATGGCGTAGGCGACGTCTGGATCGTGGCCTACCACGGGGACGAAATCGACGACGATCAGGGCTGCACGCGCGATCCCGCCGATTCCCGTGCCCATCTCGACCGGTTCGTTTCGGGCGAGATGCTCGAGCGCCAGGACGTGGTCCTCTGGTACTCAGCTCATGTCCGCCAGGACGCAGACGCCGCCCCCGAGGGATCCGGAGGCCGCGTGGGCCCCGACCTGGAGCCCTACAACTGGCGGCCGCCGTCCGAGCGGGGGCCCTACATCCCGATCGAGCCCCCTCCTCAGGACGACCCCGACGACGACGACCCGGGCCCGCCGCCCTCGGAGCCGGCTGCTACCGAGTAGCGGAGGGTCACCCCCCTGACGACCGGGGTATGCGAAGGATCGGTGGTCGACAGCCGCATCCGGTACTGGGCGAAGCGCCCCCGCAGGGTCGGGGGATCGGACACGGGGGCCCAGTCCGACCATCCCGAGTCCGGCTCCTTGGCGTCACCGGCCCGCATCTCGGCCACCAACGCGGTACCCGGCGGCAGGTCAAGGTCGAAGTCGCACGCCACCCATACGGCGGGCTCACCGGCGTCGTGGACCCGGGAGGTGAACGTCCCCTGCGGACGGTAGGGCGACATGCGCATCCACTCCACCGTGACGGGCCCGTCCCCCAGGCTTGCGTTGCTGGCCAGCGGCCGCATGTAGCCCACGATGGGTGCCAGCTGGTGGGCGACGCGCTCCCCGTCGATCCAGTATTCGACGTCGATCACGTTCCAGTCGATCCGAAACCGATGGGGTGAGCCGAGGAAGCTGGCCGAGAGCCGGTTGTCCTCGGCGATGAAGAAGTGGCTCCGGGCGTAGAGGCTGTGGCCGAACTTGGTGCTGAACGAGACCCAAGGAACGTCACGGAAGTTGGTCCCGAACCCGACATGCTGGTGCGGGCGCTTGTTGAAGGTGGCCACGAACTCGAGCGATCGGTCGGCGCCGAAGACGTTGACGTAGCCGGCGCGGGTCCCGCTGAGCCGGAGGCCCTCCTCGACCACCTCCGCCGTCCCCCCTTCCTTCCACTCCTCGACGAACCAGTCGGCAGGCAGCGCCTCACCCCTGAAATCGGCGACCACCTTGGGCTGGAGGATGACCTCGGCCCCCTCGGACGTGACGGCGACGTGAATGCCCTCCTCCGCGAAGCCGGCGCCGAAGGCGACCGGGTCGCGGTCAGCAGACTCGAGCACGGGGGCTGAGGGGGTAGGGGCCACGCTGGGCATCGTCGCGCGCGACCGCCCGGTTGCTACAGGCGGCTCCCCCATGCGGAGAAATCCCCGGAGCCGCGCCCAGCGAGAAGTTCTCGCCCGCGGGCGAACTCCGGTCGTTCCCGGGTGTGAACGCGGTAGAATGGAATCCGAGACCGGGTCCATGTCTCGGGACCGTCTTGTCCGGGCCGCGGCGTCGGCCAGCGGGATAAGTTCATCGTTTGTTTCCAGTTATCGCTGCAGAATGCCCACACTCAATTTTGCGAAAGGACCGCACCCATGAAGCTTGCCTTTCTCAGGAGCAAGATCTCCAAGGAGCAGCTCGAGAAGGAGGCGGCGGAGGAGTTGGAAGCGGCCATGGCCCGAGCCACGCCCCCGACTGAATCCGAGCGCACCTGGGCCCACGCCGAAACCGGTGAGGGGCGAAACTTCTCCCCGCTTCCGGAGGAGGGGCTGCGGGAGCCCGTGGAGCCCTACCCCGCACCTACGGCTCCCTCCGAGGCCTCCCAGGCTCGAGCGGGCGCCGTAGTCGACGTCGACGAGCTTCGCACCGAGCTGTGGGCCGACCCTGAGGAGGACGAAACCGGTACCGCCCAGGCCGGGCCCGACGACTTGGACGATGTCGACCTCGACGATGTCGACCTCGACGATGTCCCGCCCGGGGGGCAAGCGCCTCCCGATGTCCACCCCCGTCCCGCACCGCGGCCTGCCGGCAACAAGAAGGCAGCAACGGCCACCGTGGCCCGCGGCGCCAAGAAGCCGGCGGCCAAGCGGGCTGCGCGTGCGCGTAGATCTCCCGGATCGACGCGTACCCGCGGCGTCTAGAACAACAACGCCGGCCTGACTGGAGAGGACGCCTCGCAGGCGCCCTCTCGGTCACGCCTGGGAAGGGCCTTGACCGTTCTCCGTCCGGTCGTCCTGACCTTCGATGGTGAAGACCTGGGTGAGACCGCAGATCTCCAGCACCTTGGCCGTGGCCCGCGTGGGCGAACGCAGGACCACGTCGCCCCCCGCCCCCCGGAACAGCCGGAGGCTGGCGACGAGAGCCGATAGCCCGGATGAGTCGATGAAGGTGAGGCCTTCGAGGTCGAGCGTGACCTGACGCGTCCCCTCGTCGTAGAGCCGCTTCAGGCCCTCTTCGTACGTGGGGATGGTCACCATGTCGAGCTCGCCCAAGAGGCCGACCGTGGCGTTTCCGCCATCGGCCCAGATCCGCAGCTCGAACCCCTGCGTTGAGCCCGTTCGGAGCACGGGCTCAACTTCCGGAGAGCCGGCCGTCATGACGCTTGTGGAACCTCCCACTCGACGGAAAACTGCTGCTCGTCCTCCTCTAGGCGCGGATCCGGGTTCGGCCACGATGGGAACTGCGGTCGGTAGGCCCCGGCATCGGGCTCGCCGTCCGGGGACGCTTCCGTGCGGAACGGAAAGGTCATGGCCTCGATTCCTCCGGGAGTGCGACGAAGAGAGTCTTGTGACTGCGCAGCTCTCGGCCGAGAAAAAACGCAGCCGGAGCCACGACTGCTGACGGCTCAACCGGGTGAAGCATATCTACGCCGACTAATGAGGTCAACGGGTCAAGCCTTCGTTCACACGGAGTCCACGATCTGGCTGGCGACGTCCCTCAGCTTGATATTGCTCGATTGTGACTGCCTCCGCAGGAGGTTGAACGCCGCGTCGGCGTCGATGCCTTCCCTCACCATGATGATCCCCTTGGCCTGCCCGATAATGTCCCGCGACTCCAGGGCTTCATTCAGTTGATCCACGAGAAGTCGGGTGCGCTCATAGGCGCTGGCGTTGGCCGGCGTGATGGCGGCTTGGTGACTGAAACTGGCCGCCACTTGCTGGTCGGGTTCGGCGAATCGGCCGTCCCGGGAGTAAAGGTTGAGGGCACCGAGGATGCGGGACCCCACCTTCAGCGGGGCCGAGTAGGACGCGCTCACCCCCTCCTCCGCTGCCCGCTTCGTGAACTCGGGCCAGCGCGTCTCGGAAGCCATGTCGTCGATGCGGAGGAACTGGCCCGTCTTCACCGCGTCGATGCAGGGGCCCCTCCCGATGCCGTACTGGATGTCGTCTACGCGGTCGGCGAGGTCGTCGGTGGCCGCCCGAGCGGGCGTGCGGCGATTCTCGGTGAGGGTGACGCCGCACGTGTCGCACGCGGGAATGGTGGCGACAGCCATCGCCGCCACCCGCTGAAGGGACGTGTCGAGCGTCGCCTCGCTGAGGAGCAGGTCGTGCAGACCGCGCAGGTCGAGAGTGAGGTCTTCCGTGTCGGCCATCGGCACCTCGCGCCAGCAAGTAGCGGACCGCGGGGTACCAACGCTCACGCGAGCAGCCCGTCGGAACAAAAGGGTTCTCGACGGCTGGCGTTTCAACCGACAGCGCGACGATACCAGCGTCAGGGTTTCAATACGACCTTGATCGCCCCGTCAGCCTTCTTTTGGAACATGTCGTAACCCTTCGGCGCCGCGGCGAGGGGGAGTTCGTGGGTGGTCAGATCACCGACGCCCAACGGGTCTTCCTCGTTGAGGAGGGGAAGAATGTCGTCCGTCCAGCGGCGGACGTTGGCCTGTCCCATGCGCAGCGAGATCTGCTTGTCGAACAGGTCACCGATAGGGAACAGGGGGACGGCGCCGGCGTAGACGCCGGTGATCGACAGCGTCCCGCCGCGGCGGATGGAGCCCATGCAGGCGTGAAGGGCGACGAGCTTGTCGGTCTGCGCCTTCACCGTCGTCAGCACGCTGTCGGCCAGTGACCCGGCGGCCTCCATGCCCACGGCGTCGATCCCCGAGTCGACCCCCCGACCGTCGGTGAGCTCGCATACAGCCTCGGTGACGTCGTCCACGTCGCTGAAGTCGAGGGGCTCGATCCCGTGGCGTTGGGCCATGGCCAGCCTCTCGGGGACCTGATCGACGCCGATCACCCGGCCCGCGCCCTGGTACAGGGCGATCCGGGCGCACATCTGGCCGATGGGTCCCAGTCCCCACACCCCCACGGTTCCCCCCGGGGGCACGTCGGCGTAGGCCACCGCTTGCCAGGCGGTGGGGAGAACGTCGGACAGGAAGAGGTAGCGGCTGTCCGGCCCCTCGTCGGGCACCTTGATGGGCCCGTAGTGGGCCTGGGGCACCCGGAGATACTCGGCCTGACCGCCGGGAACCTCCCCGTAGAGGAGGGTGTAGCCGAACAGGCTCGCCCCCTTCCTGGTCTCCTGGTTCTGGGTGGTGTCGCACTGGGACTGGAGGCCGCGGTTGCAGTAGAAGCACGAGCCGCAGGAGATGTTGAAGGGAACCACCACCCGGTCGCCGGGCGAAAGGTGGGTTACCTCCGAGCCGACCTCCTCCACGATGCCCATGGGCTCGTGGCCGAGGATGTCGCCCTCCTTCAGGACGGGCCACAGCTTGCTGTAGAGGTGCAGGTCGGAGCCACAGATGGCCGTGGAGGTGATGCGCACGATGGCATCCGTCGGCTCCTTGATGCTGGGGTCGTCGACATCGTCGACCCGGACGTCTTCCTTCCCGTGCCATACCAGTGCCTTCATGGTTCCAACTCCTTCGTGGAATTCGACGTGGGGGATGACTGAGCGTTCAGACCGCTTCTCGCTCCTCACGGAGCCTGAGCCCGGGCTGCACGAACCGGCGGGCCAGCGCCGGCGTCGGACCTTCGGCTCCCGCCGCCAGCCCCTCCAGCAGGTCGAGGACGGCCTCGTGGGCGGTCACCCGAGGCGACCAGCCCAGGTCGGTCCGAGCGCGGGTCGAGTCCAGGACGGGCACGCTGACGGCCATGTCCAGCCAGCCGGGGGGGGTCGGCTGGAGGTGGAGCCGCCAGGTCGCGTCGGCGAGCAGCCGGAGGGCTGCGGGCGGGATAGGCACGGGTCGGGCGTGGAGCAGCCGTCCCAGTTCCTCCCCGTGGAGCACCGGCTCGGCGGCCACGTTGAAGGCGCCTCGGGCATCGCCCACCACGGCCAGGCGGTACGCCTGGGCCACGTCGGAGCTGTGGACGCACTGGAACACCAGACGGTCGGCCCGTGGCACGGCCGGGATCCATGCCGGGCGCAGGAGGCGGGTGGGCACGAGCGGCCCGAAGAACAGCCGGCGGATCTCGGAGGCCGCTTCGCGCTTGAAGATCAGCCCCGGCCTCAGCCTGACCACCCGGACGTGCGGGTTCTCGGCCTCGAAGCCGTCGAGCAGGCGCTCGACCTCGGCCTTGTGGCGGGCGTAGAAGCTGGAGTCGGTCCCGTCCGTCGGCCACGACTCGTCGACGGGCCGGTCCTTGGGGCCGGGGGAGTAGGCGCCGACCGACGAGGCGTAGATCAGGTTGGGAACGCCTGCGTCCGCCACCGCCCGGAACACCCGCCCGCTGCCGTCGACGTTGGTCGCCCGCAAGACGCCCATGCGGTGCGAGGGCTGGATGAGCCAGGCCAGGTGGACGACTGCGTCTGCACCGGCGAAGAGGGTTGCCAGGTCCGACGTGGCCACGTCGGCCTCGGTCCAGCGGACCTTGGGCGGGTTCCACTCCGGCCGGCGCCGCGACAGGCCCAGGATCGACTCCACCGCCGGGTCGGCCCCGAGCGCCTCCACCAGGCTGGTTCCCACGTTTCCGGTGGCTCCCGTTACGACGACGCGCATGGGTCGAGGCCTACCCACGATGATGACCGGGCACGCAGTTCCGGCGGCCTGCGTGCCAGGACACGCGGACGGGTAGGTGAAGCGTCGTGAGCCAGATCGACGTTTCTCCGCTCGGTCCCCACGAGTTCGAGGTTCAGGTCACCGAGGGCGACCGCACCACCTCCCATCGCGTCACGGTGCCCTCATCCATCAGGGACCGGTTGGGGCTGGCCGATGCCGACGAGGAGCGCGCCGTGCGGGAGTCGTTCGCCTTCCTGCTCGAGCGGGAGCCGGCGACCTCCATCCTGGACGAGTTCTCCCTGGACGTGATCTCCGGCTACTTCCCCGAGTACGAGGAGGAGCTCGCCCGGCGCATCGGCTGAACCGCAGGTCCGGCGGTCAGCGGAGCAGCAGCGCCGGTCGCTCGATCACCTGGCCCAGCCCGGCGACCTGGACCTTGACCTGTGGCCATGCCGGGCTCCGGGTCAGGACCTCGGGTCCCTCTGCGGTGATCAGCACCGTGTCCTCGGACTTGACCCGGGTGATCGAAGGATTCCACGCCACGACCTGGTCGGCCCGCAGGACCTGGTGGGCGAACCCGGTGGCGAAGACCTCCCGCCCGGCGTACCCGGTGAGGCCGCCCTGGTGGTGGAGGCGCCACTCGGCCGCGAAACCTTCCCGCTGGTACTGCTCCAGGCCCCGGTCGAAGACGTCGCCCAGCACGGCGTCGGGATGACTCTCGGCGATCAGGCGGGCGTCGACCCTCACGACCGCCGCGTGCCGGTGGACCAGGTCGGCGTCGGCCGGGCCTCCGTGGATCATCCGGGTGAGCGACGCGTGCAGGCCGTGGCGACGACCGGAGAGGGCCACGAGCAGGGTGTGCGCCAGCGGCCGGTCACTGGGCCGCGGGTGGCGGTACTGGGCGATCCGCTCGTCCACCCCGACCAGGTTCACCAGGGCCGTGATTCCGCGTCTCGTGCACTCGAACGCCAGCCGGGCGGCGACGTCCACCTCCCGGTCGCCCGGACGGGCGGAGAGGCACGTGACCTCCACCGCCTCCGCGGCGTCGACCCCGAGGAGTCGATAGCGCTCGATCTCCGATGGCAGGAGGCCCGTCCGCAGCTCGGCCAGCTCGGGAGGGGCCGGAGGAAGGCCGAGGCTGCCGACGTCGGAAACGGTGCGGGCCGGATCGCAGAGACGCTCGACGACCCGGCCTTCCCCACCGTCCTCGTGCCAGGGCCACTCGACGGGGGTGAGGGGCGCTCCCGCCACCTGCTCCTCCACCAGCCGGTGCAGCTCGATGTTGGAAGCCAGCAGGTAGGCCTCGTCCCTCGTCACCAGGACCGACGCCGCCCCTGCCTCCTGTCCGAGGGTGACGTGGTTGTCGCCGCCAGCTGTGACCCAGGCGAATCCGCCCTGCTCGGACAGGAGGACGGCGTCGAGGTCGCTGTCGTCGAGCCAGGCCCGTACGGAGTCGAGCTTGGCCGCCACCTCCTCGGCGCGGTTCACTCCCCGGTAGGCGTCATCAGCCGGAGGCGGAGAGATAGCCCTCGACGAGCTTCAGCCAGACTTCGCTGACCGTTGGGTACGAGGGGACAGCGTGGCGCAGGCGCTCCATGGGAACCTCCCCGACGATGGCCACCGTCGCCGCGTGGAGCAGCTCGGCCACTTCCGAGCCGGTGAAGGTGGCTCCGATGATCACGCCGCGGTGGTGGTCCACGATCACCTGGCACGTTCCCGACATGCCCTCGCCCCGCACCGTCGAGCCGGCCACGGAGTCGGTGGGGCAGGCGATGACGCGGGCCTCGATGCCCTCCTCCTGGGCCTGGCGCTCGGTCAGACCCACCGCCGCGATCTGAGGGTCGGTGAAGATCACGCGGGGGAGGGCGGTGCGGTCGGCCCACGCCTCCGCCGGCCGGCCAAGGATGTGGTCGGCGGCGAGACGGGCCTGGTACTTGCCCATGTGGGTGAGCAGGGAGCGTCCGGTGACGTCACCCACGGCGTAGAGCCAGTCACCGGCGACGCTCTTGGCCCGCAACTGGTCGTCGACGTCGATGTTGGCCCCCGGCTTCAACCCCACCGTCTCCATGCCGAGGTCGTGGGTGTTGGGCGTGCGACCCACGGCGACCAGCATCTCGTCGGCAGTGACGCTCTGGCCGCTGTGGAGGACGGCGGTCACCGGAGCGTCGTCCGCCTCCCGGCGAACCCTGATGGCGGTAGCACCCGTGTAGACGAGGATGCCCTCGGCGGCGAAGGCGGCTTTCAACTCCTCCCCTGCGAAGGGCTCTTCCCGCGGTATGAGCCGCGGGCCCCCTTCCACGATGGTGACCTTGCGTGACCCCAGGCGACGCCAGGCCTGGGCGAGCTCGCACCCCACGGGGCCGCCGCCCAGGACCAAGAGCCGATCCGGCACCTCGGTGGCCTCGGTGGCGTCCCGGTTGTCCCACAGCCGGGTCTCGGCCAGACCCCGGACCGGCGGCGGGGCGGCGCTTGATCCAGTGGCCACCACCACCGCCCGGCGGGCCCGGAGCTTCACGTCCCCCGCCTCGGTCTCGACCTCCACCTGGCGCTTCCCCAGCATGCGGGCGTGGCCCCGGACGAGGCTGACCTTGGCATCCTCCAGCCATTGCACCTGGAAGCGGTCGTCCCATCCCGACGCCACCGCCGTGCGGCGGGCCAGAGCCTCGGTGACGTCGATCTCACCGGTGACCGCCTCCCGGGCGCCCGGGACCCGGCGGACACTCGCCAGGGCCTCGCCCGGCCGGAGCAGGGCCTTGCTCGGCATGCACGCCCAGTAGGAGCACTCGCCTCCCACCAGCTCCCGCTCGACGAGGACGGTCTGCAAGCCGCCCTCGGCGCACCGCCCGGCGACGTTCTCCCCTGCGGGGCCGCCCCCGATGACGATGACGTCGAACTCTTCAGCGACGGGCTGTGGGTCGGTCATGAGCAACTGAGGCTAATGGCCGGTCGCTCCACCAGCGCCCGGGCCCACCCACCCGTCACCCCTGTCATCCCAGTTTGGGCATGACCTCCCGCTCGTAGAACCGGAAGAAGCCCTCCTGGTCGGGGCCGACCTGGTGGACGTAGACGTGGTCGTAGCCCGCCTCGAAGTACTCGTGGATGCTCTGGAGGTGGCGCTCAGGATCGGGGCCCAGGGGCATCTTCTCGGCCAGGTCCTCCGCTTTCACCAGTTGAGCGGCCTGCTCGAAGTGGGAGGGCAGAGGCAGTTCCTGACCCAGCTGGCCGGGGATGGCGACATTGGGCCACCATTCGAGGGCCGTTCGCGTGGCGGCGGCCTCGTCCTCTGCCCAACAGACCGTGATTTGGCCGTAGCGGGGCTTGCCTTCGCCGCCGGCCTGCTCGAAGGTCTTGATCGTCTCCTTGTCGGGCGCGGTGCCGATGAAGCCGTCCCCCAGCCGGCCCGCCAGTTCCGCCGCCTTGGAACCGGCGGCGGCCACGTGGATCGGCGGGAGCTGCTCGGGAACGGTGTAGATGCGGGCGTTCTCGACCGTGTAGTGCCGTCCCCGGTGGCTGGTCAGGCTGCCCTCCCAGAGCTTTCGGATGAGGCCCATGGCCTCGTCGAGCATCTCCAAGCGAACGTCCAGCTCGGGCCAGCGGTCGCCGAAAATGTGCTCGTTGAGGTCTCGCCCGTCCCCACACCCAGGAAGAAGCGGCGCGGCATCAGGTCGGCCGCTGTGGCCGCGGCCTGGGCGATGACCGCCGGGTGGATGCGGACGGTCGGGCAGGTGACGCCCGTGCCCAGGCTCAGTCGCTCGGTGGCCTGGGCGATTCCCCCGATGACGGTCCACACGAACGCGCTCTGACCCTGGCGGTCGATCCACGGATGGAAGTGGTCGGAGATCAAGGCGAACCCGAACCCGGCCTCTTCCGCCCGGCGGGCGTAAGCGACCAGGTCGGCAGGCTGGTGCTCTTCGCTGGACAGGGAGTATCCGAGTTCGCCCATCGGTACGCCTCCGGAGCTCCGTGGGACTGGTCGGCCCTAGCGGGCGGCGGTCCTTCCGCTGCGAAGAGTGCCGGAGCCGGCCTTGCGGGAACCAGCGGCCGTACGGCCCGCGGCCTTCGTCGCCGGACCGCGGGTAGCGGTGGCCGGCTTGGTCGCCCGCTTGGTCTGCGCCGGAGCCTTCCGGGTCGGCGATCCGGTGCCCGCGGACCTCTTCACCTGCTTCACGTCGGCCTTGGCCGCCTGCTTGACGGTGGCGGTCGAGTCCTTGGTCTGCCCCTTCACCTGCCGGGCTGCGGCCTTGGCCTGACCCTTGACCCGCTGTGCCGACGTCAGGGCTTCCTCCTTGACCTCGTCGGTCTCCTCGCTGGCCCTCTGGCCCAGCTCCTTGGCGCTCGTGGCCACGTCGTCACGGACGTCGCTGGCCGCCTCGGCGGCGGTGCGAGCCACCTCGTTGAGACTCTCTCGAGCGGTGCGCTGCAACTCTCCCGCTACTTGGCGGCCCATGCCCACCGCCTCGTCCCGGAAGGGCTGGAGGCGTTCCCGAGCCTGGCGGGCCAGTTGCTGCTCCCGGCTGCTGGGCTTGAGTTTGGAGGCGACAAAGAAACCGGCGGCGAAGGCGAGGGCGCCGGCGGCCACGGGGTTGCCTTCGGCCCGCTGGCGGACGGCCTGCGGAGCGCTGCGGACCCCATCGGCGAGCCCGCCGGCCGCGTCCCCCGCCCGATCGCTCACCGATCCGGCCACGTCTCCGGCCCGGTTCGTAGCGCGGCCGGTGACCTGTCGCGCCTGACCCGCCACTCCGCTCCGAGAGCCGCTCGGGCCCTGGGAACGGCCGTAGCTTGCACTCCGGCCGTTTCCGTTGCCATCACTGTCCCCGTCACCCATCATCGCGTGCAGGCCGCGGCGCACGACGTCTGCGGGACGGCGGACGAGACGGGTAGGGCTGACCTTTTCCTTCATGTCGTCCACCTTCTCTGCAACGTTGTCCTTGGCCCGGGCCACGACCTTCTTGGGTGCGACTCGGTCGCCGATCGCTTCCAGTGTCTGTCCGAGATCATTCCGTGCCTGCTCGATGTCGCGTCGGACGTCGTCCGCTTCGTTGGCCACGTGGGCCTCCTCTTTCGTCTCGAGGGTTCTTCTAGGTCTGGACTGGGATTGGGCTCAGGTGCTGGCGCCTCGGGAGAGCGAGTTCTTGGCGACCTCGACGTCCTCCCGCAGGGTCTCGACGGTCTGCCGCGGCACCGGCTTCACCGCAGCCAGCTTCTTCTTGCCGGCCACGAGGAGGAGGCCGGCCACGGCGGCGTACAGCAGGCCGACGGCCAGGAAGGCGAGCCACGTCGGGATTCCCTCGGCCAAGCCCAGGGCGACGGCGAAGGACAGCAGGAGCAGGGCGAAGAACCCGACCAACCCTCCAGCCATGAGCATGCCGGCGGCCTTGCCGGCCCGGGATGCCTGCTCCTTGACCTCGACCTTGGCCAGCTCCACTTCCTTGCGCACGAGCACCTGGAACGACTGGGTCATGTCCGAGAACAGCTCGCCCAGCGGCCGATCGTTCTCGGGTGGCGACGCCGACCGACCGTTGTCCTGGTCGGTGTACCAGGGCTGGGCCATCACCTAACCGCCCGGGTCCGAGCGGGGATGGCCGGCTGGACCGCGTCGTCTTCCTCCGTGTCGTCGGCTTCCGACTCGGCCTTGACCATCCGGCCGACGCTGAACCCGACGGCGAGGGCACCGAGGAGGAACGTTCCCGGGCGCCGCCGAGCGAAGCTCTGAAGATCGCCGAGGACACCGGCGAAGCCCCGCGTCTCGATGTCGTCGCCCAGCCCGTGCAGCTTGTCGGCAACGCCGTAACAGCCGTCGGCGGCGCGCCATACGTAATCGGTGAGCGCGGGGGCGTCCTCCGGCCGGCCCTCGGCCAGGGCCTGCACCTGCTCACCGAGCTGACGGAAACCGCCGGCCGCCCGCTGGGTGCCGGTCCGGACCTGGCCCTCCAACTGGCCCTTGGTCTCCTCCACCAGCGAGCGACTCTGGCTCGTGAGCTGTTCGGTGACCTCACCCGCCCGGGCGCGGACCGTCCCGGCCAGTTGCCGGGCGTCCTCCTTCGCCACGCGGACGAGATCGCCGCCGCGTTCGGCAGCCGTCGAAGCCAGGCCACCGGCCTCGTCCGCGGCCCCGCCGGCGACCTGACGGCTCTGACTGGCGGCGACCCGGGCCACCTGCGTTCCTTCGTCACTTGCCCTTCTCGTGGTTGCTGTCGGCAATGTCATCAACCTCTTTCCTGGGACGAAATCCTCGGGGGCGTCTAATAGCTCGCCGCTCCTCGACCCACTCGCGTTACCCGGCGCTGCGGTCCGCGAAACAGCGTGGGATCCGTTGAGATCTTGCTCTCGTCGGTGCCGGTGGAGAGACCGGATGAGGGTTACTGCTTCTTGGCGATCGCTGACGCCAGCTCCGTCTTCTTCATCCGCGACGCCCCCTTCACCCCCAGCTTCCGGGCTCGCTGGTACAGCTCGTCGCGGGTGTGCCCGACCACGTCCACGCCTCCGTAGGTCTCATCCCCGTCGGGGTCCGACGGCCCCTTCTCCGCCTTGGGCTCCCACTTGTCGCCTACCTTCTCGAACGACTGCTTGAGCGCGGCGAACGCCGTCCGGTGGGCCCGCTCCCCCTCGCCGTAGGTC
>JBHENM010000234.1:0-5729 GCA_046262035.1 Acidimicrobiales bacterium
GATCGCCGAGATCATCGCCTTCCGGGATCGCGGTGAACATCCGTGTGGCCACGTCAGGGTGCTTCTCCGCCGTCAGGTCGGCGACCTCGACCGGCGGATCAAGGAGATGCGCCGTCTGCGTGACGAGCTCCGTCGCCTTGAGGCGCAAGCCGGACAGCTGGGAGCGACCGAGGGCACCTACTGCGGACTCATCGAGCACATCGGCCTGAAGAACCGGGCGCCTGAGCCCGCCGGCGGCGATGGGGGATAGCGCCCGGACGCGCCCGAGGCCGGTCCATCCCTCTCGGTTGGAGCGGCCGGAGCGCGTTCCCCAAGTGCGTCGTGTCCGCCGACACGCATGGCTTGACCTTCACCTAACTAGAGGGGGTTTATCGTCGCTTGCGAAGCGCCACCCCGGTTTCGGCCTCGGTCGGCAAACGGTCCGGCAAGGAGAAGCCGTCATGGCAATAGAGACCGTCCAGCTGAAGGTCTCGGGCCTTATGTGCTCGTTCTGCACGATGAGCACGCTGGTTGGGGACGCCCTTCTCGAATCCGGTCACGCGCTCGGTCTGGCCACTCACCGGGACGGTGCCGTCGAGAAGCAACGACGGGCCACGTTCCTCGACGACCTCCACCCCTTCGCCTTCGAGGTCGGCCCGGCTGGGCGGCGGCATGTGGACGTTGTTCCCGGTGGGGAACACGAGGCGTCGTCCTCGCCAGGCGTCGGGTGTAGGACCAAGGGCGTTCCCCATCGGCCAAGACGGCGGAAGATGCCCGCCAGGCCGCTGTGGTGATCAGCGTGCCCATGCGAAAGCACCACTGCCCGAAGATCCCTCCCCTGCCCGGCCAGGCCGACCTCGACGCCCTGGTCGCCGCCCTCGTGCCGGAGCTCGAATCCGTCGGCTGACCGAATCCGGCCCGTGTTAGGAACTGGTCGCCTCCGCCTGGGAGGGGACCAGTTCGGCCAGGAGCTGTCTGACCCGGCCGTCGATCTCGTCCCGGATGCGGCGGACCTGATCCACGCCCTTGCCGGCGGGGTCCTCGAGCACCCAGTCGAGGTAGCGCTTGCCGGGATAGACGGGGCAGGCGTCCCCGCAGCCCATGGTCACGATCACGTCCGCGGCCCGGGCCACCTCGTCGGTGAGGGGCTTGGGGAACTCCTCGGACAGGTCAATCCCCCACTCCTCCATGGCGGCCACCGCCGCGGGATTGATGCGCTCCGCCGGGGCGCTACCGGCCGAACGGACCTGGACCCGCCCGCCGGCATGGTGGTCCAGAAGGGCAGCCGCCATCTGGCTGCGGCCGGCGTTGTGCACGCAGACGAACAGGACCTCGGGAACCTCGGACACGATTACTCCTTGTGCTTGGGCGAAGGCGCGCAGGCGCTCGCGGGCGAACCGCTCGTGAGCAGCGTGAGGAAGAACGTCGCAACCCGAGCGGTGGGCCAAGGACGGCGTAGGACTCGGCGACGAAGCGCTCGACGGTCTCGAAGGAGAGCACGCCGACCAGGCTCGCCCGACAGCACCGAGGCGATGGGGCCGACGGCCGCCCGCTCGAAGTCGCCGAGGCCCCTCATCGGACGGGCTGCCGCTCGGGCGGCGGCGCCGGCGCGCCGTCGCCGTCATGGGGCACGACCACGTCACCGGCCACCTCGGCCACTCTCGGGTACAGCACCCGCACGACGGCCACCGCGATGAGGGCGCCGACCAGCTGGGCGGCGACGAAGGCGGGCGCCGAGCGCCAGGCGATGCCGGCGAAGGTGTCCGACAGGGTGCGGGCGAGGGTCACCGCCGGGTTGGCGAAGCTTGTCGAGGCGGTGGCGAAGTAGGCGGCGCCGATGTAGGCGGCGACCGCGAAGGGCGCCGCGCTGGTACGGCCCGAGCGGACGACGCCGAACACGACGAGCAGGAGGCCGAAGGTGGCCACCGCCTCGCTCAGCCACAGCGGCCCGGAGCTGCGGGCGGTGGTCGACAACTCGACGGCCGGAAGCGAGAACATGAGGTTGGCGACCACCGCCCCGGCCGCTCCTCCCAGGACCTGGGCGCCCATGTAGGCGGTGGCCTCGGCGGTGGTGAGACCGCCGAAGATCCGGTCGGCCAGCGTCACCGCGGGGTTGAGGTGGGCACCGGAGACGGGGCCGACGGCGAGGATGATCGCGACCAGCGCGGCGGCCGTGGCCGCCGCGTTCTCGAGTAGCTGCAGGCCGACGTCGCCGGGAGAGAGCCGCTCGGCGGCGATGCCCGACCCGACGACGGCGAGGACGAGCAGGCCGGTGCCGAGAGACTCGGCGAAGGCACGACGGGCCAGGGGCGCCGTCACTCGACGATCAGCAGCAAGGTGCGGAGCTGGCCACCACGCCGCCCTCGTCGTCCACCGTGGCGCAGCAGACGGCGCCGGTTTCGGGGTCGACGGTGCGGAGCTGGCCGGCGGGCATCTCCACATCTTCGAGCACGGTGTAGATCTCCCACGGCTCCCCCGACGGCCCGTCGACCCACACCTTGTCCTGGCGGGCGTAACAGCACGCCACGCCCTCCTCGGTGGCCGTTGCCAGGCCCTCGCCGGCCAGGCGGGCCTGGGCCTGGCCCACCAGGTCGGTGCTCTCGACCTCCACGCCCAGGTGGTTGATGGTGCCGCCCTTCCCCGGCTGCTCGAACAGCACCAGCTTGAGGGGCGGGTTGGCGACGGCGTAGTTGGCGTAGCCGTCGCGCCGCTTGGCCGGCGCCGCGTTGAAGAGCTTCGAGTAGAACTCGACGGCGGCGTCCAGGTCGTCGACGTTGGGCCAGCTGCACTCGCGACATCGTGCCTCCATTGATAGACTCCTATCGATCAGTCAAGCGTACCCATCGACGGTTGTCAATGGAGGATTCGTGGGCACCAAGGCGCCGTTGAAGGTGGCGGTCCTGGAGAACGAGTGCTGCCCGGCCGTGCTCTCGGCGCCCCTGTCGGAGGAGCAGTCGGCCGTCCTGGCTCGTGACTTCGCCGTGCTCTCCGACCCAGTCCGCCTGCGCCTCCTGAGCCTCCTCGCCTCGACGCCCGCTGGCGAGGCCTGCGTGTGCGAGCTCGTCCTGCCCGTGGGCCGCTCCCAGCCGACGGTTTCCCACCACCTCAAGATCCTCGCCGAGGCCGGTCTCATCATCGGTGAGAAGCGGGGCCGGTGGGTCTGGTACCGGCCGGTCCCCGAGCGCCTCGCCGAGCTTCGGGGGGTCCTGGCCTGATCGCCGTGCTCTCCTTCGAGACCGTCGAGCGCTTCCTTGCGTCCCTACGCCTGCGCCGTCGTCAGGACGGGCGTCAGCGAGAGGAGAACCCCGATGGACGACGCGCTGGAAGTGCTGCCCGAGGACTGGGATCGCCTCATGGCGATCGTGGCCCATCCCGACGACTTGGAGTACGGGGCCGCCAGTGCCGTCGCCCGCTGGACGTCGGCAGGCAAGATCGTGGCCTACGTGGTCGTCACCGACGGCGAGGCGGGCATCGACGGGGTCACGCCGGCCGAGGCGGGTCCCATCCGCCGCGAGGAGCAGCTCCACAGCGCCAAGGTCGTGGGCGTCGACGACGTCACCTTCCTCGGGTACCCGGACGGCGTGGTGGAGTACGGCCTGGGCCTGCGGCGGGACGTGGCCCGCCAGATCCGCCGCTTCCGGCCCGACGCACTGCTCACCGCCAACTACGACCTCACCTACGGGCACCCCTGGGGGCTTCGCATCGTGAACCAGGCCGATCACCGGGCGGTCGGCGTGGCGGTGCTCGACGCCGCCCGGACGCCGCCAACCGCTGGATCTTTCCTGACCTCGCCCAGGACGACGGCGAGGCGTGGGCCGGCGTGACCCACGTGTACGTGATGGGCTCGAACCGCCCGTCGCACGCCGTCGACGTCAGCGACACGATCCCGGTCGGGATCGAGTCGCTCCGTGCCCATCGCGCCTACCTCGAAGGGCTGGGCCGGGACTTCGACCCCGAGGGCTTCCTCCGCAGCTTTACCGAGGGGCCGGGTGGGGCGATCGGCGTCGCCCACGCCGTCGCCTTCGGACAGGTGCAGATGCAAGGGGTCTAAGCCCCAGCGCGGCTTCCGGCCCTGGTGCCCGGCCGAGCTCATCCCCCGCGGCGGAGGCCGCCCAAGAACGTCCAGATCTCGTTGGTGGCGTCGACGGCGCCGTTCACGGGGCCGAGGCCCTGCGCGTACCAGGTGTGGCCGCCGCCGCCGATCGTGATCAGCTTCACGGCCGTTCCCACGCCGCAGCCTGTCCAGGTCGACGTGGAGACCAGGCCGGCGGTCTGCGTGGCCGCCGGGGGAGGGCAAGTGTTGAGCTCGGCCCAGCGCTGAGCGACGGCGGGCGTGGGCGGCGAAGGCTGGGTGGCGCCTCCCGCGGTGCGCCCCCCCTCGTAGGGGACGAGCCCGTCGGTCGTGCCGTGGATCTCGATGACCGACACCGGACGGGCCGGCCGGCATTCATCGAGGATCATGGCCCCGGCTACCGATCCCACGCCGGCGATGCGTTCGGCCACCTCGCAGCCGAGGCGGTAGGCCATCATCCCGCCAGCAGAGACGCCGACGGCGAACACCCGGGCCTGGTCCACGGAGTTCTTCGACCCGACGTCGTCGATGAGACGGGTCAGGAAGGCGACGTCGTCGGGCCCGCTGGCGGCACGGCCCAGACAGCAGTACCCCGCGTTCCAGGTCTGGTCGAGGCCCTCGGGATAGGCGACGAGAAAGCCCTCGCGCTCCGCCACCCGGTCGAAGCCGGTCGCCTCGACCATGCTTTCGCCCGTGTTGCCCACGCCCGCCAACACGAGGACGAGGGGTGCGGGGCGGGACCGGTCGAGCGACAGCGGCCCGAAGAGCCGGTAGGAACGCGACAGGCCGTCGACGCTCAGCTGGTGGCGCTGGACGGCAGGAGGAGGCGGGGGATCCGGGGGGCGACGACGAGCGGCCGCAGGCCGCGGGCAGCAGCAACCCCACCAATGGGACGGTCCACCCTCGGCACCGGCGCCATCTAGGAGCGGCATAAGTGGTCACCGCATCATCCGCCGACCGACGACCAGCAGCCCGCTCGCCAGGCCCACGACGAACGTAACGGCGAACGACATGACCGCGGTCCACGGCCAGCGCAGAACGAGGAGCAGCGCGGCAACCGCCAGCGCCAGGAACACCGATCCCACCGCCAGCACCGTCCGCCGGAAGCGGTGGCGCTGGGGATCGCCCAGCTGGGCGACGATGGCGGCAAAGGCAGCCGCCTCGGGGTCGGATGGACCGGCGCTCATCGTGGTCACGGGACGCGGCGGGGATCGCTCACCGCTGCTTTGGCCTCCTGGCAGATCTTGAGCGCCTTCACCTCGTCGGAGACGGCGTTGCACGTGTTGTCCACGAACTGCGCCTCCCGGCCCTTGAGGTCGATGCCGAACTCCTTGGCCGCCTCGGTCCACTCGGCGAGGGACCCGCACGCCTGGATCGAGGGCAGGAAGGGCGCCGGCCGCCCCGCGGCCTCCATGTTGTGGCCGTCCATGATCGCCTGGCTGCACGAGCCCGAGGGCTGGCCGGCGAGGGCCAGGGGGTCGTCCTCGTCTGCGCCTCCTCCCCCACCACAGGCTCCGAGGACAGCGGCCAGGACGGTCAGCGTGACGGCCCACGCCGCCAACCGAGGCGCGCCTTTCCGCCACGGGGCGCTGATCGGCGCTCGGGACAGGTGCTTGGGCAACATGTGCATCGGGTACGGCGAGGCGGGTTCGGCCATCTCCACCTCCGGGTCGGGTCG
>JBHENM010000235.1:0-4776 GCA_046262035.1 Acidimicrobiales bacterium
ATCTCGGAGCTGATGCCCCACTGGGACGGCGGGGAGTGTGGCCCTGTCCAGGATCGCCTGCGGCAGCTTGCCGGGGCCAAGCTCGACGATGCCCGGAGCCGCATCACGGAGCTACAGGCGTTCACAGCTGACCTCCAACGCTTCGCCGCCACGTTTGGTTCCTACACCGCCGAGGGACCATGCGATGCCGACTGTGGATGTGTCAGTGAGGGCGCGCCGCGACGGGTGCCCGTGTCGTCTGCCCCGGAGTCGCTCACCAAGAGGCCGGGTACAGCCGGGCCGCCCGAGATTGCCTGCGGCCTCGAACCTTCGCAAGTCCCAGACCGGGTTCGGGACTGGCAAAGCCTCCTCGGCCATGTCGCACGCCGAAAAGCCGTGGATGGCGGATTGCGCCTCGAATTTGGCGACGGAGCGCCAATGGCTGACCTGGCTCAGCTGGTAGCCGCCGAGCAGTCATGCTGTCGCTTCTTCGATTTTGCGATCACGGTGGACGATCGCGGTGTGGGTCTAGAGGTTTGCGCGCCGGAAGACGGACAGCCGATTCTCCACTCCCTCTTCGGAGCGGCATAAATCGGACGGCAGTTCTGCACCTTTGCCAACAGCGCATGTAGCCGGCTCACGTCCGATCTGTCGGCCGGCGGTCTATAGATGCCACAGAGACCCAATGCCGAGCGAAAGGCGCTCGTCCAAACCCGGGTCCCTAGGCCGCGCGACACCGCCAGTCCCACAGTGCTCCACGGTGAGGCTGGTGATCGCAAGAGACCCCCGCCTTGTCACGGTCGAGTGACAGGGCGAAACCAGCAAGGGCCCCGAAAGCCCAAGCATTCTTTCTATCGGAGGATTCACGTGCCCTACTGGTCCACTGCGCTCGTCACCGGTGCGTCCGGGAGACAAGGCGGAGTGGTCTGCCGCCGCTTGCTGAACCAGGGACATCACGTTCGAGCCCTTACTCGTAGTCCTAAATCGGGAGCAGCCGCAGACCTGAAGAGCGCCGGTGCAGAGGTCGTCGGCGGATCGTTCGACGACCGTGACTCGATCGAACGCGGCACCCGGTGCTGGCAAGTCCGCGAGTGCGCCGGGATGTGTCGCCATCGGGCCTCACTTGCGAAGGGAGGGCAGAGCCACCGGAGTGGTCCCGGCCACGGCCTGCTCGAAGCACGGGGGACACAGGTCTTTGCCCTCGAACCGGCGGATGCGCGTCTCCATGGTCGGTTCGGTGCAGGAGGCGCAGTCGTTGGAGGCGAGGACCCTGGCCATGGGGGGCGGGGTGATGTCAACCTCGCGTACGTCGTAGATCTGGTCGATCGGGGTGGCCAGGATGCGCTGGGAATGCTCCTTCATGAGGACGAAGAAGCGGTCCCGCTCCTCCGGCGTCGCCACGCCGGCGCGGATCTTGGGGAACAGCGTCAGGCGCTCGGTGTCGAAGCCCCCCCATCCGCCGGAGCGGGTGCTGACCCGTATGGCCCGGCCGTCGGAGTGGCGGACGAAGGTGTAGGCGTTCTTCCCGTAGTCGAGGTGAACGAGGTTGCCCTTACCGAAGGTGCAGCCGGTGAGGAATTGGACGGCGTCGACTCCGCACATGTCGGTCTCGACGATGGCCACCACCTCCTCGTCAGTGGAGTGGGCCCCGACCTCCTCCAGTGCCACCTCGGCGGCCCGGATGCCCATGGCCAGGCCGGGGCACATGTGGCGGTGGAACTCGATGATCCGCTCGAGCGCGGCGGTGTCCAACATCTGGGGTCCCTTCAGTCTGCGTTGAGAAGATCGGCCAGGGCGCTGAGGCCGAGGCTGTAGGCCGGCAGCCCGGCGGCGATCAAGGCCGTCTCGACCACCCCCACCAGCTCGGCCGGCGTAGCCCCGGCCCGACGGGCAGCGGCGCCGTGGCGGCTGGCCAGTTCCCGCTCGCCGAGGACCACGAGCTGGCCGAAGTGCACCAGCTCCTGTTGCTTGGCGCCGAGGGGATCCTCGGCGACGAGGGCCCGCTGTAGCGCTTCGATGACCTCGACGGCCTCGAGCCGACCCGAGGGCATGGCGCGGTGCTCCATCG
Organism: Acidimicrobiales bacterium; assembly: GCA_046262035.1. Taxonomy (GTDB): domain Bacteria; phylum Actinomycetota; class Acidimicrobiia; order Acidimicrobiales; family AC-14; genus JBHENM01. The sequence goes on from JBHENM010000235.1 coordinate 2,048, forward strand.
GAACCGGCACCGCTTCGGAGAGCCGGGAGGAGAGGTCCCGACCGGGCCCGATGTCGCTCACCTTAGGATCTGGGCCGGCGACGGTCCCGCTTCGCCGAAGGCGCCTGGGGGGAAATCCCTGGATCCCCCGATCGTCGCCGCCGACAGCTCGGCTTCGGCGGCCTCCTCGAGGGCGACAACCACCATGGCCGCGCCCGCCGGCGTGGGAGCGAAGGCCAGCAGCCCGTGGTTGGCCAGGAGCACGGCGGTCGTGCCGGGGTGGCGGTCGACCGCCTCCACGATGGCACCGACGAGCGGATCGGAGCCGGGGTGAAACCACCCGACCACAGGGACGTCACCCACCTGTCCCACTCGTCGCGGGGTCTCGTAGCGGCAGGGCAGCGCATGGCCGGCCACCGCGAAGGCGGCGACGTGCGGAGAGTGAGTGTGGACCACTGCCCCGATTGCTGGCCGGGCCTGGTAGAGCGCGCCGTGCATGACGGAGATCTCCTGCGTGGAAGCCTCCAGTTCGCCCTCATCCACCCGGCCGTCGAAGCCCACCACCGCCAGCTCGTGCTGTTGCAGGTCGCGCACCACGGCGTTGGAGGTGAGCAGCATCCGGTCTGCGCCGACGCGCACGCTCATGTTGGCGTGGCCGGAGTGCGACACAGCGCCGACTCGGAACAGCCGCTCGACTGCCTCGACCACCGCCGGTCGGTCGTCGGGGTAGCTCAGGGTCGGAACTTCCGTACGCGATCCAGTCCTGATGGCGTCGTAGAACTCGAACCGGGGTGCCTCGCTCAGGTATTCGCTGACCTTGGCCCAGAACCCCTGTTGCGCCACGCCGCTCTGGAACTCGTCCCACTCCTCCCGGCTTCGCCACATGCTCACCCGCAGATACTGAGCCGGGTCATCCTGAGCACGTGCGAAGTGGACCTCCCGTACTGGCGGCCGCGACCCAGACCGCGGCGGCCGGCCCAGAAACGCCAGTTCGAACGCGGCCTCAGACCCCGGCCTCAGCCGAAAGTGACCGACGACGAGGACAGCTCTGGTCCAGTCAGCTCCGTCGCCCCGGACACCGGACGGGGTATCAGGGCCTAACGTATGGGACGCGCCCGGCGCTGCCGCAACTGTCACGGGGGCAGTGTGCGATGAGCCGGCGCAATGCGCATGGGCTATCACCGCGTAGTGGCGCGGCATCGGACGCGTATTCGCCCGCCAAGAGACCTCAATGGGGTCATGGGCCGTTGCGTCGTGGATAGGGTGAACCGGGTGACCCCGTCGGCGTTCGAGTGGATCTGTGAGATCGAGCCGCCGACCAGGCCGGACCTCATGCACGTCCGTCATCAGATCGGGGTGCTGAGCAAGGTCGCTTCCGCCTATCTGATTCCCGACAATCACCTCGGCCGGGCCACGGTCTCCAGCGTCGCCGTGGCCAACGAGGTCGACCGGATGGGTGGACGGTCGATCGCCTGTCTCAACGCCCGCGACCGCAACGCCCTCGGCTTCCGCCGCGACCTGCTGACCGGCGCGGCCTATGGCGTCGATGAGTTCCTGTTCGTGTACGGCGACACACCCGTATCCGGCGCACGCACTGGCCAGCTCACGGTCCGATCGATGATCGAACACCTGAGACCCTTCAGCGACGAGCACCGAGGCCATGCCGGTGGGTTCAGGGGTGGGGTGACGACCCGACTCCGGCCGCTGCCTGACTGGAAGCGAGAGGCCGACTTCCTGTTCGTCCAGGTGTCTTTCGACCTGGAGGCCCTCCTGGCCTGGCGAGACACTGTCCGCTTCGACGGCGAGGTCTACGCGGGCGTGATGGTCCTACCCAGCGCCTCGATGGCTCGCAAGCTGGTCGCCGACATTCCCCAGATCACCGTGCCGGCGGCCTGGCTGGACGCCGTCGAGCAGGACCGGGTCGCCGGCGTCGAGCTGGCATGCGAACTGGCCCATGCGATCGGCGAGAGTGGCGCCTTCGATGGGATTCACCTCATCCCCGGGATCCGCTACCGAGAGACCGCGACTCGCCTGGAGAAGCTGGGCCGTCGCTGACTCCGGCGCCCGACGATGGGTCTTCGCCTCCCACCCTTGCGTCGCGTGCGACCGCGATGAGGTCTGAACGCCGCTTGCGGCCGGTCTTGGCCAGCAGGCGCTGGACGTGCTTGTCCACCGTCCGGGGCGAGACGTAGAGCCGTAGGCCGATCTCCTTGTTGGAGAGCCTCTGCGCCACCAGGGCAAGCACGTCGGCCTCACGAGCGGTGACCCCGAGGGCACGAAGAGCCGGCGGCACCGCTCTGTCAGATCGCTGGCGGCGGGGAAGCGCCACCCCCGCGCCACGCAGCAGTGATCGGCACGTTCGACCTGACCGGCTTCCGCCTCTCTCCCCGGATCGCCAAGCTCGTCGAGGCACCGCTGTGGCGATCCCATCCGCCCAGTCACTACCAACGCTGGCCGCTGGCCGGCCCGCTACTGCAGCATCACGCCCAGGTCGACGTCATCGCCGAGCACTGGGATGACCTGGTCCGCATCGGCGGGTCCCTCAAACTCGGTCACGTCTCGGCTGCGCTGCTCATCGCCAAGCTGCAGGCCGGCTCCCGCCAGCACCCCCTGGCCAGGCCATGTTGGAGTACGGCAAGCTCCTGCGCACCCTCCACGCCCTCCGGTGGTTCACCGACGAAGCCTTCCGACGCCGGATCGGCCGCCAGCTCAACCGGGGCGAGGCCACCAACGACCTCCGCCGCTTCATC
>JBHENM010000236.1:0-1547 GCA_046262035.1 Acidimicrobiales bacterium
CCTCGACTGTTCGTCCGCTGGCATAGCGGCCGAGGAACGCTGCGCATTCGGGTCCGCTGACGGCCACGGCGGGTGACGGCCGACGCGAAGACGAGGTCGACCAGAGGTTCTGGTGCTGGTGGGGTTGGTGCGCCTCGGTGACCCGATCTGGACCGGCGCCGGTCCCGGGTGACCACTCAGCAGAGAGCGGCGCGCAGACGGCCAAAGGCGGCGTCGAGCTGGTGGCGCCACGGCCAGGCGGCGTCGATGCGCAGGTGCAGGTCCCGGCCCCGGCGGGCCAGTCGAGCGCCGACATGGAGCAGCTGGTAGCGCACCGTGGCCGGCTCGGCGCGGGCCAGGGCGCCGTCGAGGCACATCCCGGCGGTCCACACCAGCAGGTCCTGGGCGATCAAGACCAGGGCCAGCCACGCTTCGTTGCGCACGAAGTCTTCGAAGGGGAAGTTGCGAAGGCCACACGCCTTGGCTGCCCGGATGCGGTCCTCGACCCGAGCGTGACGACGCTGGCGCAGCTCCAAGGGGGCCACCTCGCCCGCCGTGGCGGTGAGGAAGCAGGTGTGGCGGAAGCCCGTCCCGATGTCGAACAGCGACAGCTGGGCGCCGGGGTGGGGCCGTTCACGCCGGCAGATGAGCCGGGTGCCCGCCGGCCAGGTGCGCAGGTCGGCCAGGGCGGTGAGCTCGGTCACCCACGCCCCCGGGCGCCGGCTGCCGTCGGCCTCGACCGCTGGAATCCAGTCCTCCTCCTGGGCCAGCATCAGGGCGTCGCGAACGCGGCCGTCGACGTCGAAGCCAATGGAGAAGCCGATGTTCCGCTCCACCAGGGCATCCACGAACCCGTGGGTGGCACCGGCGGAATCGGCCCGGACGAGGATCGGATGCACGACGGCGCCGGGACCATCCCCGGCTCGGTGGCCCGCCTGCCAGGCTGGCGGGAGCTGGGCCAGGGCGGCGTCGAGCATCTTGACGTGGTCAGCCGCGGTGTTGGCCCCGGCGTTGCCGGGCCGCAGCATGGCGGCCAGGGCCTCGCCCGTCTCGTCGCACCAGACGCCGAGGGGATGAAAGCCGAAGCCCCGCTTGTAGGTGGGCGCCGCGTCCTGCTTGTCGGAGTGGGCGTCGACGAGGGTGGCGTCGAAGTCGAGCGTCACCGTCGACGGTGCTCCGCCGGCGGCCCAGACCCGTTCACGGGCCGAGGCTCGGGCGACCTCGATGCCCCGAAGCTCGGCGGCGGTCACCGCCTCGATCGCCCGCCAGGCCGTGGCGTGGGAAGCCACCGGGCCGAACAGCGCCTCCTGGTTCCTCAGCACCGCCAGCTTCGACAGGCAGTCGGCCCCGTCGGCGATGGCCACGGCCATGTGGGTGAGCACGACGCCCGGGTCATGGGTGTGCCAGGAGATCCCGCAGTCGCCCATGGCCACCGACAAACCCTCGGTCAGCCCTGAGCGGTCGGCCAGTTCGGCCAGCAACCCGGTGCCGACATGCGACACCAGTCCCTCACCGTCGGTGGTCACCTTGGCACGACGGACCGACTGGCTACGATGCACCTTCAAGGA
>JBHENM010000237.1:0-11468 GCA_046262035.1 Acidimicrobiales bacterium
ACGAGGCGAGCGACCAGCGGCCCATCCTCGAAGTGGTGTACGTCGCCAGCAAGGAGATCCGACGGTCGGTGAACCGCATGGAAAGCCGATAGACGAGCACCGGGCAGAGGGCGAACAGCAGCTGAAAGACAACTTTGTAGATGTACGCCGGATCCATCCGCATCCACTGCCACAGCATGGTGGGCAGCACCGTGATGCTCATACAGGCGTTGTAGGCGTCCTGGAGGCGTGACATGTTCCATGACGAATTGCTCAGGGTGAGGAGGAAGACACGGGTCTCGGGGTGAATGTCGTGGCCCGTGGTGTACCAGCCGCGCAGCGAGGTCATGAGGAGCAAGGCCAGGGATATGCAGTAGATGGACCAGGGGATGACCCCCGGCCGCAATCGCCGGCACAGGCCCACCAGCAACGCCATGTCCAGGACGGCCAGGCCCAGCATCAACAGGGTGACGCCACCTCCGAGGCCGTTGTTCAGGCGAACGGCACCAACGGCGGCCATGGGCACCAGGGCGGCGGAGAGCACTCCCAACCGCCAGTCCAGGGCCTCCAGTCGAATCCGGCACGAGCGGTAGCGGCGGGGATGGCGGTGCCAGGTGACGACCCCCATGGCCGCGCACAGGACACTCGTCGTCAGCAGGACGTCCACCTCGCCGAGAGGTCCGCGGGCACCGAGGTGGGGCAGCACCGTGTTGGCCACCAGTCCGGTCGCGATGAGGGCAAGGACGGAGAGCGTCACGCTGACGCCGAGCCGCTCGGCCGGGCCGAGGCCCCCGAGCGCACCGAACAGGAGGACCGTGGGAACGCCGAGGGCGCAGGCAAGGCCCAGGGCCGGGCTGATGAAGGGGACGAAGATTCCTGCGACGACGGAGGCGGTGCCGACCAGCATCACCATCCCAAGGAGGGCGAAGAGGCTGGAGCGCCGCAGCCCGGTCGCCGCCCTGGGCGCCCCGAGGGCGTCGAGCACCGGCTCTGCGATGACCGGCGTCACCGGGGGGCCTCGGCGACAGCGGCGCCGCGTTGTGCGGTCGGGTCAAGCGGACGAGGTCGATGCAGGGCAGGGAGGGGCCTGAGTGTGGTCCTCGGCCCGCCCCTCGTCGTCACCTGCGCCGGGCTGGTCGCCTCCCTGCGCCCGCCGACGAGAGCTCCTGCCACGAGGGGCTCGAGCACCTCGAGGACGCGAGCGGCGACGGCGTCCCAGGAGTACCGGGCGAAGGTCTCCCGGGCGAAGGCTTCGGTGTCCATGTCGGCGCCGCTGGCGAGGGCCAACATGATGGCGTCGGCCAAGGAGGCCTCGTTGAGCGCAGCCACGAAACCGTTGCAACCCTCGACGATCAGCTCACGGGCTGCGTTGTCCGGGTGGTCGACAGTCACCACCGGCACGCCGCAGACGTTGGCCTCCAGGACGACGAGTCCGAAGCCCTCGCGTTGGCTGGGAAGCACGAAGACCGCCGACGCCTTGATGTGGGCAATGAGGTCGTCGTGATCGGGAAAGAAGTCTCGGAATGTGACGAGCCCGGTGATGCCGAGCTCGCGGGCCAGCAGTTCGAGCCCCCCTCGTTCGGGGCCCTCGCCCACGATGGTGACGCGGACGTCGCGGCCATGCCCGGCCAGCAAAGCCACGGCACGGAGGAGCAGGTCCACGTTCTTGTTGGGCAGGAGCCGGCCGGCGAAGACCACGTCCGACGGTTCGGGACCGGTGTCGATCGTGAGGATGTGGTCGAAGTCGACCCCGAGGGAGATGGCATGCACGGCCGTCCCCCTCACGTAGCCGGCCAGGCGCCTGCTGGTGTGCGGGGAATTGGCGATGATGTGGTGGGGGGTCCGGAAGGACAACCACTCCATCAGCCAACCGATCGTGCCGACCGGTCCGAGGTAGGTCTTCCAGTACGCTGGTCCCCACACCTCATGCCAGGTGCCGACGAGGCGCTTTCCGCGCAGCGCGCAGACCAGGCGGGCGGTGAAGAGGGGGAAGAACGGCATGTGGTCGACGTCGACGAGGTCGAACGGCTCGAACAGCAACCGCAGGGTGGCCAGGCCGAAGACGATGGCCTGGGGGATAGAGCGGCGTCCGCCCTGATACAACGGACGGAGCCTGCTGATGGCGTGAAACGTGACGCCGTCCTGCTCGAGGGTGCGCGGCCCGTCCCACCACTGCATGGTGTAGACGTGCACGTCCACGCCTCGATGGCCCAGACGGGTGGCGATCTCATGAAGCCGCTTCTCCTTGCCGCCCGGGTTGAACGGCCACACCGCGTCGGAGACGATGGCGAGCCTCCACCGGGTGGAGCAGTGTGCCTCGGTCGCCTCGGCAAGGGGGGCACCGGTCACGACGCCGCCGCGAAGTGGATCGATTCCGGTCGATCGAACAACTGCACGCTGAGGACCCACCTGGCGTCGGCCGTGTCCGGCACGAAGCGCGCCGTAGCGCGGCCCGTGGCGCCGCGGGGCACCCTGAGCTGCCCGTCGTCGACCTGGCGGGCGCCGCCCGGCCCGTCGGCGATCAGGACGAAGCGGTAGGTGACTGCGCTGTTCTCGTGGTTTGCGATGGCGAAGTGGATGAGGTTGGGCTGATCCACGATCAAGTCCTTGGGCACGCTGGCGTAGTCATCGAAGTACAGCTCGGTGAACGGCGTCGGTTGGCGAGTGACCGATCCCTTTATCTGGGAGTGCAGGGAGGGAGAGAGGAACAGACCAAGAGCCACGGCGGCAACCATCGCCACCAGCGCGGCCGCACCGACGAACAGCTTCCGACGCACATCCACGGGCTCCATTGATAGTCGTCGTCTGTGGCGGAGAAAGACAGTCCCCGCGGGGGCTTTCATCGCAACCCGCCACAGGACGCCCCCGGGGCCCCACGGTCAGACGGCCGAAGGCGGCAATGCAGCGGGCCAAGCTGCACCGGGAATCGCGAGGTAGAGCATCCGCGTCATCTCCCGGCGACTGCGGCCGACCGAGTCGAGCACGACTCCGGTCCAGAGCGAGAGGACCGCTCCGGCGCTCAAGGCCGCCCCGCCGATCGCACCCCAGGTGACCTCCGCCAGATGGCCGGCTCCGGACACGGCGACGAACAACGCCCCGAGCCCGGCCAGCAGGCCGATCAGGCTGAAGAAGCGGAGCGGGCGGTAGTCCTTGCACATCAGCAGTATGAACTTCAGGATCTTGAAGCCGTCGGGCAGGGTACGGAGCTTGCTGGTGGACTCACGGGGCCGGTCCCGATAGGTGGTGGGTAGCTCATCGAAGGGGAGACGGAGGTCGAGGGCGTGCACCGTCATCTCGGTCTCGGTCTCGAATCCGCAGGACGTGGCCGGGAACGACTTCACGTACCTGCGGGACAGGACCCGGAACCCGGAGAGCATGTCGTTCGGCCCGTCGCCGAAGACCCAGCGCACCGATCGGCTGAGGGTGCGATTGCCAAGTCGGTGACCCAGCCGGTAAGCATGCTCAGCCTCTTCTGACTCGATCCTTGCGCCTATCACCATGTCGAAACTGCCCGCGCACAAGTGCCGGACCAGGCGGGGTGCCGCCCCCGCATCGTAGGTGTCATCACCATCCGCCAGCACGTAGACGCTCGCTTCCACCTCGCTGAACATGCGTCGGACGACGTTGCCCTTTCCCCGCCTCGGGCAGCTGCGCACGACGGCTCCGGCGAGCTCGGCTGCCTCGGCTGTCCGGTCGGTGGAGGCGTTGTCGTACACGTAGACCGTCGCGCCGGGGAGGCTCGCCAAGAAGTCTCGGACGACCTTGCCGATCGTCAACTCCTCGTTCATACAGGGCAGAATCACTGCCACCGAGATGGCCTCCTCGGAGCAGACGCTGCCCCAAGCCTGCACATCGTGAACCAGCTCAAGGGTACGAACAGTTACTTCGGTGGGGGGGGCGGGCGCCACCTCTGGATTGGGCGCGCCATCTGGGGCGGGACGGGGGGAATTTTCCATGAGGCTCATCGCCGTCTTGATCTGCATATGGAGGAGGGAAAACCCGGCCTTCCGGTGTCGTCGTCTAGGGACCTCAGGCGGCAGTGCTCGCCCAACACCCGCTCAGGAGCGGACGAGGCAAGGCCTCTGGCGTCGGCCGGCGAATCTCGCCGTAATCGGATTGGCCGAGATCGCCTCGGCTCAACCGGGATCTGACTCCTCACACTCTGGCAATGCACCTGCGACGCACAGGGCCGACCGCCCGGTTTGGGGATCAGCTCGGCGGTGCGTGAGGCCCAGGCCCACCGCAGCGCCGAAGTCCACGGCTTCGCGCCCGTCCGGCACCGCCCGTCCTCGAAGGCCCCCCACCTCAACCCGGCGCCGAGCAGTGCCGCCGCATCCTCCTGCTCGGCCACGCGCGACCGGGCGTCCTGCGGCCCCCGTCCACCGGCTGTCATCACCAGCAGGTCGACCGGGTCGCCGCGGCGCCGGTGGGCGAGCAGCACCGCACCGCACCCCAACTCGATGTCGTCGGGGTGGGCCCCTATGGCGAGCACCCGCATAGGGACATCGCCCCCGGCGCGTTCGGAGAGGAGGTCTCCCTCGGTGGCCTCGGGGCGTGTCGGGTGCGGACTGAAAATGTCGCGGCACGCCAAAGCGCCCCGGCCGCACTGATCCGAATTCATTTCCCCCCCCTGCCGGCGACGCGTACCACGGGTTCGATGGTGCCGAGGATGAACTGAACCCCATGATGGTCCCGCTTCCTTGAAGAACGCTTAAGCGTTTCCAAAGGGCGAACCGGACCGCCGCCGCCGACCGATGGATGCCGCCTGGGCCGGCACCGGAACGCTGCGAGAGGCCGGGAGGATGCGAGGCACTGAGTGGCTCGCTTAGAGTGATCGTACCACCACTCTCCAGCGTGGTGGGTCCGGCACGCAGGTCCTTCGTCCGTGCGGGAAAACCGGCATCCGCATCGCCGCCTCCCGGGCGACACGGGTGTTTCGGCTGGAAACAGAAACAGGCAAGAGCGCCGGTCAGGCCGTCATGCCTCCCTGGCGGGACATACGGGGAGCATACGAGGATGACAATGGCCACCCGGGGATCACAAGTGAACCACCGCGGGTACGGTGTGGGCCACTCTCCGTACAACAAGGGACGAGGCACGCTTCAGTCCGAGATGCCAACGGCAGAGTCACCCTCGGGAGGAAGACGGCCGCGCCAGGTGCTGTGTGCGCTCACTCGGAGCCGCGAATCGCATCGTTGAGAGAGCCGTGTGGCCTGTTCAGGTGCCGGCAGGCGTCGGGACGGGGCTCTCACCCAACGCGTACCACCCTTCCACCGCGCTAGCGTCGAAATGGCTCCACCGGGCAGTCGCGGAGGGAGTTCGGGAGCGTTTGGGCCACATGGAAGCTGAGATGGAGTTCCGGATACTGGGGCCGGTCGAAGTAGCCCGTAGCAGGGAGGAACGCCTCCTGCCCCTCGGTGGGCTCAAGCAGCGGACCGTTCTCGCCATGCTGGTGACCCATGCGAACCGGGCGGTCTCCGCCGACCATCTGGCTGCGGTGCTCTGGGGCAACGCCCTCCCAACCGATCCCACCTCGGTGATACAGGTCTATGTCTCCAACCTCCGCAAGCTGCTCGAGCCCGAGCGACAGGGAGCCGCACCTCCGAAGATCCTCCTCACGAAGCGTCCGGGCTACCTGCTGCGGGTCGTCCCCGACCAGGTCGACGCTCTGCGCTTCGGCGCCTTGGTCGCCGAAGCGCGCCAGGCGGCGGCCACCGACAATCCCGTCCTGACTGCCGCCATCCTGCGTCGGGCGCTCGGGCTGTGGCGGGGCGGGGCGCTGTCCGACGTGGCCAACCATCCCTTCTTCGAGGCGCATGTCCTGCGCCTGGAGGAAGCTCGCCTGCGCGCCATCGAGGATCTGTACGACGCGGAGCTGGTTCTCGGCCGGCACGCGGAAGCGGTGGGCGAGCTCAGGGGCCTCGTGGGCGAGTGCCCGCTTCGAGAGGGGCTGCGGGCACAACTGATGATCGCCCTCTACCGCTCAGGGAGACAGGCCGAGGCGCTCGCTACCTACCAGGAGATCCGGCAGTTGCTGGTGGAGCAGCTGGGGATTGACCCCAGCCCCGGCCTGCGAAAGCTTGAGTACGCCATCCTCAACCAGGAGCCGACCCTGGCCGGCGCGGCGCCGGAGCTGGTCATGCAGCCGCTCGCCATGTCGGCCTCCCTCCGGGTCTCCCAGGATGTGCGGTTGTTTGGGCGCACCGCCGAGCTGGGGGTCCTCGCCCGGGCGTGGAGGCGGGCGGCGGGCGGCGAGCGCCAGGTCGTCATCGTCTCGGGGGAGCCAGGCATCGGCAAGACGCGACTTGTGGACGAGGCTGCTCGGGCCGCCCACGCCGAAGGAGCCCGGGTACTGTACGGACGCTGCCACCCGGAACTCGGGGTGCCCTACCAGCCGTTCATTGACGCCCTCGGCCATTACATCAGCGGCTGCGGCGACGAAGACTTGGCCGCCCAGTTGAAGGACTGGGGTGGGGAGCTGACCCGCATCGTCCCTGGCCTCGCCCGACGGATGCCGACCCTGCCCCGGCCGCTCGCTGCCGATGCCGAGACCGAGCGCTACCAGCTGTTCCAGGCCGTGGCCAACCTGCTGGCCCGTGCGTCGGAGACCGCCCCGGTCGTGCTCGTGCTCGAGGACCTCCAGTGGGCCACCAAGCCGACCCTGCTGCTGTTCAAATACCTGGTGGCCTCCGTCGAGCCCAGGGCCGCGCTGTTGGTGGCTACCCACCGCCACACCGACGTCGCGCCGACGCACCCCCTGTGGGACGTCCTGGCGGACCTCGGCCGCGAACACGGCGTGGAACGAGTCGTCCTGGAGGGATTGCACGAGGCGGACGTTCTGGGCCTGGTCGAGCACACCGCCGGGCATCCGCTCGACGGCAGCGGGGACGCTCTCGCGAAGGCACTCTGGAGGGACACAGACGGCAACCCGTTCTTCGTCACCGAGATCCTGCGTCATCTGGCGGAATCAGGGCCCGTCGATGGCGGGAGGCTGTGCCTGTCGGATCTCGACAAGGTCGGCATTCCCGAGAGCGTCCGAGCCGTGATCGGTCGTCGGCTGCAGCGCCTCTCTCCCGACGTCAACCGTGTCCTTCCGGTCGCCGCAGTGATCGGGATGGAGTTCGATCTGGGCTTGGCCAGCGCGGCGACCGGTCTCACCGAGTCCGACATGCTCGACGTCCTCGACGAAGCCAAGGCTGCGGCTCTCGTGATCGAAGTTCCGGGCCGACTCGGCCGGTTCAGCTTCGCCCATGCCCTTGTTCGCCACTCGCTGTATGACGCGCTCGGCCCCACCCGGCGCGCTCACCTGCACCGGAAGGTGGCGGAGGCACTGGAGGAGACCTGTCCCCAGTCGGAGGCTCACCTGCCGTCTCTGGCCCACCACTGGTTCTCCGCGGGGCCGGCAGGCGATGCCCTCAAGGCGGTGGCGTACGCCCGACAGGCGGGCGAGAAGGCCTTGGCCGGGCTGGCGTACGAGGAGGCAGCGGACCACTTTCAGCGAGGCTTGACAATGCTCGAGTTCGGCAGCCGAACGCAGGAGCTGCTCCGCTGCGACATCCTGCTCGCCCGTGGGGACGCCCAACGACGCGCCGGCGACCCCCGTTTCCGATCGACGATGCTCGAGGCGGCTCGCCTGAGCCGTCAGCTGGGAGACGATGACCGCTTCGCTCGGGCCGCGCTGGGAAGCTCGCGCACGCCCGCCTGGTTTTGCGAGATAGGACGGGTGGACCAAGCGCTGATCGATCTCTACGAGGAGGCGCTGGCCGGTCTGGGCCCGGGCGACACCGTGCTTCGGGCGAACCTACAGAGCGAGATGGCCGTCGAGCTCTACTGGACTGCGGAACGTCAGCGCCGACGGGAACTGTGCGAGGACGCGATGGCAATGGCTCGGCGCCTGGCAGACCAGGCAGGGCTGGCCCAGGTCCTGGTGGCGAGCATCGTCGCCAGGTGGGATCCGACCACGCTCGACGAGCGCCGCACCCTCCTCACGGAGCTGCTGCAGCTGGCGGGCGAGCTCGACAACCAGGAGCTCACCTTCCGAGGCCGCCTCTTCCTTGCCGTCTGCCTCCTCGAAGCCGACAACGTGGCTCGGGCACAGCAGGAACTGGTGACGGCAACCCGCCTGGCTGGTGAGCTGCGTCAGCCGTTTTGGAACTGGCTCGCCAAGAGCGTGGAGACGATGCAACTGCTCCTGAGCGGATCGGCAGAAGCCGAGGAGAGCATCTTCGCCGCGTTCGAGCTCGGTCAGCGCTGCCGCCAGGCGGACGCACCCCTCATCATGGCCGTCCAGCTGTGCATCGCGTGGTGGGACCAGGGCCGGCTGAGGGGCGTCATCAACTTCCTTCGGCCGTACGTCGATGAGATGCCGACCATACCCACCTTCCGGGCCGGTCTGGCGCTGGGCTACTGCGAGGAGGGCCGCATGGACGAGGGTCGCGAGCATTTTGAGCTCCTGGCTTCCGGCGGGTTCGACCTTCCCCTCGACTGGGCGTGGTTGACTGGCCTGACCCTTCTTGCCGACACGTGCGGGTCTCTCGGGGACGAGGCGCGGGCGAACATGCTCTACCAGTGGCTCCTGCCCTACGCACACCGGCTCGTCGTAATGGCGATCGGGCAGTTCTGCTTGGGCTCGGTGTCGCGATCGCTCGCAGTGCTGGCTGCGACGACGCGGCGGTGGGACGATGCCGAGGGTCACTTCGAAGAAGCCCTGGCAGTCAACCAACGCATCGGTGCCGGGACCTTTGTGGTTCGGACGCAGCGGGCATATGCGTCGATGCTGCTCGACCGGAACCAACCGGGTGACGCGACACGAGCCAGTGAGCTGATACAGCGGGCAATGGGGACCGCGACGGAATTGAACATGAGGCTCGAAAGAGGGCGTCTCTGCGAGCTGGCCGCAACCGCCGACCGCTCCAGTTGCCGGCAGCGCGCGTTCCTCCAAGAGGTTGATTTGGCCGGGAGCCGCCTTGGGGGTCGTGGTCGGCAACCCGGCGGCTGAACCGGCGAGCGACTCGTCGACATACTGGGGCGATGCTGCGCGGCCCGGCTCGCCGCCCGTAGACTGACTTCCCATGAGCCGATCAGCTCGTCCAGCGTCGCCTTCGGGCCTGCGCCCCCGGCATCGGCCGCGACCCGCGCCGCGGCCTATAGCGCACCCCTATGCGATGCAGCGGGTTTCGGCGGATGTCAAGTTGTGTGTAGAGACACTGTGCGTGAGGGTTGTTCGGTCCGTACCCCCTCTGACCAGGGGTTTTACGGGGCTATAGCTCAGTCGGTTAGAGCGCACCCCTGATAAGGCTCAGCGGCCCAGCGCTGTGCTTGTGACCTGCGACTACGTGTAACTCTCTGAACGAATCCAGTTCGCGGAGGTGCTGTAAAACGCCGGGCATTACAGCGCACCCCTAAGAGCTGAACGGAGGCCGAAGCAGGGACCGCTCATCAGCGGCAAGCCGGCTTGGATGCGTCGGCGCGCCGCCAGGGACAGTCAGATCCTCATCGAGGTGGCCATCGCCGGTATGTTCCTCATCGGCGCGTCGTCCCCAGCTAAGTCGGCGTTGGGCCCGTACGCGGCGACGCCGCTTGTCTGAGCGTGGCGGATCGGACTGGCGGTGGCGCTCGTGCTCTTCTCACCGCACTCCGGATCCGCCATGGGCCGCCACCGGGCTCGCCGACGCGGTTCTTGCGCGAACAGAGCGACATAGGTGATCTCGTCGCGGCCGAGCAGTACTTCGTCGACAAAGGAACGCGTTGGGGCTGGCAGGCGGAAGAGGACAGCTGAAACGCGGAGCGTTATGGGCCGACCGTCGCAGCGCCGCACGGCGCCCCGAGCGGGCAGTCGGCGTGCCTCCCGTCCAGCTGGTGGCGGAGCCGACCGCCTATAGCGATCGCTACTGGCGGTCACGCAGAAGCCACCAGGCGGCCGACCACACCAGGACCGACAGGACCGCGAAGAGTACGACCAGCGCAACCGGGCGTGGTTCCTGATGGCCGGTGCCACGTAAAACCTGCTGCGCATCGTCGTCCTCGATTTACAGAGGGGGCAGACCCGTGGGCCCGTGGGCCTCCGGGCCTCCCGGAGCGGGCCCAGGGACGCCAGCGATCCGGCCGCTACGTTCGTGGACGCGGCGATACCGCACGTTTGGAGCGCCGACGCCGGCGACAGCCTCAGCCTGGGCTTCTTCCGCACCCTGCTAAAGCGGCCGAATCAGGAAGTTGTCGAAGAGGACCTGGACACCTGCCGCCCGCGACGCCAGCACCACGCCAACCCGCCTCGGTGGGAGCCCGGCGGGATCGGTCGCGGTCCCGACGCGAGCACCGTTGACGGAGAGAACGAGCGTGACCGGCATGTTGACGGCACCTTCGCCGCGACACGTCAGCTCCAGGTGATTCGTGCCGTCCCGGCCGATCGCGTCGCTGGTGCCGATGCCGGGGCGCGGTTTACCGGCGTGCGCCAGTGGATAGGCTGCCAGGGCCACTATGGCGGAACCCGCGCAGTATCCCATCGGCGTCGCGGCGCTCTGGGGTCCCGAAGGGGAAACGGAGCCGAGCCCGTTCGTGCCCGCCGCAGAGCTTCGCCCGGTCGATGCCGTTCCCGCTAATGGCAACGGCGAGTCGCCTCCGACGGTCGAGAAGCGGACGCTCGACGACGTGGCCCGCCTGGCTGACGCCATCGCCGCCAACCACTCCCACGTCCTGCGCAAGAACGATCTGGACGCCATGCGCCAGGAGCTGGAGGGAGCGTTCACCCAGCAGCTCGCCGGCGCCCTGTACGAGCTCATGGGTGCGTGGAACGCCCGGTTCGCCACCGTCGAGGACCACATCAACCAGCGGATGAGCGCATCGGTCGAGGCCCAGACCGGCGTATTGGCGTCGTCGATCGAGGCCAACTTCTACGCCGTGCTGGAGATTGCCGAGACCGTCCGCAAGGACCTGGGGACCTTCCAGGACCAGCTGGCCGGCGTCGAGGGGCTCCCGTCGTTCCAACGCGAGATCCGTCATGAAGTGGGCCGCCTGGCCGATCTGATCACCGCGCCGCGGCCCGAGGTCGCCGAGCGGGACCAGCTGGCGGCGACGCTCAAGCTCATGCGGTCAGACCTGGCCGAGCTCCGCGAGGAGATCTCCGAGCTGCGGGCCGCCACGGATTCCCCCCCTCGAGAGGTGTGAGCGTTCGCGACCTGTGAGGCGGGCGAGACGCCGGAACGTAGTCTCACGGGCTGAAGGTCGTGTCACCGGCGGTGCCGGGTCATTGGAGCCAACCTTTGCCGCGCTCTGCGCCAGGAACCCGACGTGTCGGACGTGGTCGTCGTCGACGACTTCTCGACGGGGAGCGGTCGGACCTCACCGACCGGGGGGTCCCCGTCGTCGAAGGGACCATCCTGGATCCCGCGGTGCTCGACCAGGCCTTTTCGTCGGCGGCGACGGTGGTCCATCTGGCCGCCCGGCCGTCGGTGCCCCGGTCTATCGCCGATCCCGTGGCCAGTCACCAGGCG
>JBHENM010000238.1:0-10469 GCA_046262035.1 Acidimicrobiales bacterium
GCCCTGGACGGAGTGACGGTTGAGTTTCCGGGCGGCCAGTTCGGCGCCATCATGGGACCGTCGGGCTCGGGCAAGTCCACCCTCATGCATTGCATGGCCGGCCTCGACACGGTCACCGGCGGCAAGGTCTTCGTGGGAGACACCGAAGTGACGGCCCTCTCCGACAAGGCCCTGACCGTGCTGCGCCGCGACCGCGTCGGCTTCGTCTTCCAGAGCTACAACCTGGTGCCCACCCTGACCGCGGCGGAGAACATCACCCTCCCCCTGGACCTGGCCGGCAAGAAGGCGGATCCGGCGTGGCTCGACCAAGTGATCGACATCATGGGGCTGCGCCCCCGGCTCTCCCACCGCCCCAGCGAGCTCTCGGGCGGGCAGCAGCAGCGGGTGGCCGCCGCCCGGGCGCTGGCCTCGCGGCCGGAGATCGTGTTCGCCGACGAGCCCACCGGCAACCTCGACTCCCGGGCCAGCGCCGAGATCCTCGGCTTTCTCCAGCGCTCGGTGCGCGAGTTCGGGCAGACCATCGTCATGGTCACGCACGACCCGGTGGCCGCCTCCTATGCCGAGCGGGTGGTGTTCCTGGCCGACGGCCAGATCGTCGACCAGATGGCCGACCCGACGGCCGAGAGCGTGCTCGACCGCATGAAGGACCTGGGGGACGCCGCCGCCGACGCCGCCGATGGGTAAGGCCACCCTCAAGGGGCTCCTGGCCCACAAGCTGCGGCTGCTCCTGACCGCCCTGTCGGTGGTGCTGGGGGTGGCCTTCGTGTCGGGCACGCTGGTGCTCACCGACACCATCAACCACACGTTCGACGCCACGTTCACCGAGGTGTTCGCCGGTGTCGACCTGACCGTGCGGGCCCGGTCCGGGTTCGGCGAGGGCGGCGGGGTGACCCAGGACCGGGCCACGGTGCCCGCCAGCCTGGTCGGAGCGGTGCGGGCCGTGCCCGGGGTCCAGGAGGTGGAGGGCAGCGTGGGGGGCTACGCCCAGCTCGTCGACCCCGAGGGCGAGGCCGTCGGGACTGGTGGCGCGCCCAACCTCGGCTTCAACTGGGGCCAGGTGAGCCAGCTCTCACCGCTCAGGATCCGCGACGGGCGACCGCCCCAGCGCGACGGCGAGCTGGTGATCGACGTCAGCACCGCGGAGGAGCACGGATTCGAGCTGGGTCAGCGGGTCAAGGTGATCACCCGCACCGGAACGGGCGAGCACACCCTGGTCGGCACGGCCGGCTTCGGCACGGCCGACAACCTGGCCGGGGCGTCACTCGCCATCTTCGACACCCCGACGGCGCAGAGGTTGTTCGGCAAGGAGGAGGCCTTCGACTCGGTCGACATCGTCGCGGCCGACGGCGTGCCCGTGGTCGAGCTGCGCTCGAGGCTGGATCAGGCTCTCCCCGACGATGTCGAGGTGCTGGCCGGCGACCAGGTAGCCAAGGAGAGCTCGGATTCGATCAAGCAGGGCCTGAGCTTCTTCGGCACGTTCCTGCTGACCTTCGCCGGCATCTCCCTCTTCGTGGGGGCCTTCATCATCTTCAACACGTTCTCGATCCTCGTGGCCCAGCGCACCCGGGAGTTGGGGCTCCTGCGAGCCCTCGGGGCCAGCCAGCGCCAGGTGATGACATCGGTGCTGGTGGAGGCTCTCGTGGTCGGACTGGTGTCGTCCGTCGTCGGGCTCGGGCTGGGCGTGCTCATGGCCATCGGCCTCCAAGGGCTGCTGAGCGCCTTCGGCATCGATCTCCCCACCACCACCACCCAATTCCTGCCCCGCACCGTCGTCGCCTCGTTCATCATCGGCGTGGGGGTGACCCTGGTCGCCGCCGTCGCTCCCGCCCGCCGGGCCTCCGGCGTGTCGCCCATGGCCGCCCTCCGGGAGGGGGGCGCGAGCCCGACCGGATCGCTGCGCCGGCGGGGAATCGTCGGCGGGGTGGTGGCGATCGCGGGCGTGTCCTCCCTGCTCTACGGCCTCCTCGGCGACTCCGACAATGCCCTTTCCCTGGTGGGCCTGGGCGCGGGGTTGACCTTCCTCGGGGTCGCCATCCTCAGTCCCCTCGTGGCCCGGCCCCTGGCCGGCGCCATAGGGGCTCCCCTGGCCCGCCTCACGGGAGTCTCCGGCAAGCTGGGACGCCAGAACGCCATGCGCAATCCCCGCCGGACGGCGGCCACCGCCGCCGCCCTCATGATCGGGCTCGGCCTGGTGGGATGCGTCGCCGTCCTCGCCTCGTCGATCAAGGAGTCCACCAACGAGGTCTTCGATCGCTCGCTGGCCGCCGACTTCGCCGTCAGCACCGACTCCTTCATGCCCAGCATCAGCCCCGAACTGGCCCACCAGCTGGAGGCCGTGCCCGAGCTGGCAGCCGTGTCCGCCCTGCGCACGGGCGAGTGGCGCCTCAACGGCTCCACGAAGTCCCTGTACGGCGCCAGCCCCTCCGGCCTCCGCCAGGTGCTGAACGTGGAGATGCGGTCGGGGGACTTCGACAGCCTGGCCGGTGGCGAGCTGCTCGTGTGGGAGAACGAGGCCGAGGAGAAGGGCTGGAAGGTGGGCGACACCGTGCCCATGCAGTTCGCCCGGACAGGCGAGAAGGCGCTCCGCATCGGCGGCACGTACGAGAAGAACGAGCTGTTGGGGAGCTACCTGGTGTCGACCGCCACCTACGAGGCCAACTACACCGAGAACCTGGACTTCGTGGTCATGGCCAAGATAGCCCCCGGGGTCAGCCCGGCGGCAGCCCGCACCGCCATCGAGCGGGTGGCCGAGGCCTACCCCAACGTCAACGTCCGGGACCAGACGGAGATCAAGGACGAGCAGCGCAAGCAGGTGAACCAGCTGGTCAGCCTGGTCTCGGCCCTCCTCAGCCTGGCCATCCTCATCGCCTTCTTCGGCATCGTGAACACCCTCGCCCTGTCCGTCTTCGAGCGCACCCGGGAGTTGGGCCTGCTCCGGGCGGTGGGCATGTCCCGCCGCCAGGTCCGGTCCATGGTGCGAGGCGAGTCGGTGATCACCTCGGTGCTCGGGGCCATCCTGGGTTTGACCGTGGGCGTGCTCTTCGGGTGGGCCTTGGTGGCCACACTGTCGTCGGAGGGGATCTCCGAGCTGGTCTTCCCCGGCGGACAGCTGGCGATCTACGTGGTGGTGGCGGCCATCGCCGGAGTGCTGGCGGCTGTGGGGCCGGCCCGCCGGGCGGCGCGCCTCGACGTCCTAGAGGCCATCAGCCAGGACTGAGGGGGTG
Source organism: Acidimicrobiales bacterium (assembly GCA_046262035.1). Lineage (GTDB taxonomy): Bacteria > Actinomycetota > Acidimicrobiia > Acidimicrobiales > AC-14 > JBHENM01. The sequence continues at coordinate 3,225 of JBHENM010000238.1, forward strand.
GAAGAGGCGGTCTAGACGAAGGCGACGGGGAGCCACATGAGGGCCCACACCAACATGAGGACGGCCAGTAGACCCACCACCAGGGTCACGGGGTGGACCGGGAAGGCGGTTTGCTCGTCGTCAGTCAGGAAGTCGAGGTCGTCGGACGCGACCGGCGGCGTCATCAGTAGTCGACGATACGCCGGCGACGGGAGACGGGAACGTCCTCCACGATCTCCTCGACCACATGCTCCCTGCGCACGGGCTCGTCCTCGTAGACCGTTTCCCGAACCACAGGCCCTCGGCTGCGGCGACCGCCGTACCAGGCGGGCCCTCGGAAGCCTCCGACCAGGGCCAGAACCACGACCACCACGAGAACCAGCAGCAGTAGCTCCATCCTCAAGAACTGCCCGCCCGCGGCTCCTCCCAAACCCGAACAAAAAATCCAAGAAAGTTGGTTTGAGGTTTTTCCGGCCGGGTAGACGTGCGCGTGCACCTCTGCGGTGCAAACCCCCTCCCGAGAAGGGGTCTCTCGCAAGAGGGGCCCCTTCTCGCCCCCTTTCTGCTGGCTACAGTCGCCTTCGATGAGCCGCAGGAACGCTCTGGCCTCCGTGGCCGTACTCTGCGGGTTGGCAGGCGTGGTCGGCGCCGCACTCCTGCTCACCACCGGTCGCACCACGACGGTGTCGGGAAACGCCCTGCTCAGAGGGGCTTCGCGCATTGACGCCATCAACTCGCCCACCATCGTCCACAACCCCGTGGACCCAGACAACGTGGTCGTCAGCTACCGGATCGACCGGCCCAACTACTCCGCCCTCATCCAGCACAGCCGGGACGGAGGAAAGACGTGGGCGCCCACCGACCTGCCCGTTCCCGCGGGCACGCCTCCGTGCTCGGCCACCGTCGACGGACGGCCCTGCCCGTTCGGGCCCGACATCGCCTTCGACGCCGACGGCAAGCTCTACGCCCTCTACGTCAACCTCGAGGGAAACGGCAACAGCCCGGCCAACCTGTGGTTGGCCACGTCCACCGACGGGGGCCGGACCCTCGGCGACGTCATACGAGTCGCGGGCGAGCTCACGTTCCAGGCCCGGCTGGCGGTCGCCGCGGACAAGACCGTCCACGCCACGTGGCTCCAGGGACGGGACACCGGGCTCCTCAGCCTGCTGGGGGTCAATCCCGTCGTGGCCGCCCACCTGACCCCTGGCGGCCGGACCTTCTCGACGCCGGTGGTGGTCAGCGACTCCCAGCGCGAGCGGGTGGGGGCGGCCAGTCCCGTCGTCGACCGCAGGGGCAACGTCAGCGTCATCTACCAGGACTACAAGGGCGACCGGCGTGACTTCGAGAACCTCGAAGGGCCGGTGTTCGAGGACCCCTTCGGCCTGGTCGTCGCCCGCTCGACCGACGGGGGCAAGTCGTTCTCCCGCGGCGTGGAGTTCGAGGCCGGCCTCATCCCCACTCGCCGCTTCCTCGTGTACCTGCCGGAGTTCCCCTCCATGGCCGCGGGACCCGAGGGCGACCTCTACGCCGTCTGGTCCGACGGACGCAACGGTGACGAGGATGTCTTCATCAAGCGCTCCCCCGACGGGGGGACCACGTGGTCGGGAGGGGTGCGGGTCAACGACAACCGGATGCAGGACGGGACGAACCAGTACCTGCCCAAGGTGGCGGTCAGCGATGATGGCCGGGTGGACGTCCTCTTCCTCGACCGGCGGCGCGACTCCCGCAACGTGCTGACCGACGCCTTCCTGGCCAGCTCCGACGACGCCGGACGCACGTTCACCAACCGCCTCGTGTCCTCGGAGTCGTTCGACTCCGGCATCGGCCCGTCGGCCAGCCTCCTCCACGGCACCGACTTCGGCACCAAGTTGGGCCTCGACAGCTGGGGAAACCGGGCCGTGGTGGCGTGGACGGACACCAGGGAGGGCACCGAGGCCGACGAGTCCCAGGACATCGCCGCCGCCCGGGTCACCTTCGCCGAGGAGGTGCCCTTCCTCGGGCGCTGGCCGGTAATCCTGGTTCTCTTCGTCATCGGGGCGGCCGCCCTGGCCGCGGCCCTGGTCGGACCACCGAGCCCGGCGACGCCGGCGCCCAAGGAGGCGGCACGGACATGAGGTTGGCCTTCGTAGGAAAAGGCGGATCCGGCAAGTCGGCCATCGCCGGCACGTTCTGCCGCTTCCTCGCCCGCCGGGGCGAGCCCGTCCTGGCCGTGGACTCGGACCCGCTGCCCGGGCTCGCCTTCTCCCTCGGCCTGGACATCGACTGCGACGTCCGCATCCCCGACGACGCCGTGGTGGAGCGGAAGGAGGGGGAGACGGGCCCCCGCTACCGCCTGCGGGAGGGCCTGGACGCGGCCGAGGCGGTCGAGCGCTACGCCGTCGACGCCCCCGACGGCGTCCGCTTCCTGCAGTTCGGCAAGATCGGCACCAACGGCCAGGTCGGCCAGCAGCTGTTCCGCTCGCAGCTGGCCTTCCGCCAAATCACCAAGGAGCTGCCCGACGACCGCTGGAGCGTGGTGGGCGACCTTCCGGGGGGCACCCGCCAGGCCTTCACCGGCTGGGGGAGCTTCGCCCGCACCGTGCTCGTCGTGGTCGAGCCCTCGGCTGCGGGCCTGCTGTCGGCCCGTCGCCTGGCCCGCATGGCGTCCCTGGAAAACGGGCCCGAGCGGGTGCTGGCGGTGGCCAACAAGGTCCGGGAGCCGGACGACGTCGACCTGGTCAAGCGGCGCACCGGGCTCGATGTGGTGGGGGCCGTCCCTTGGGACGAGGCCTTCGCCGACGCCGAGCGCCAGAGGCGGGCCCCCATCGACGATGCTCCTGATTCAGAGGCCGTACGGGCAGTAGAGTCTCTGGTGAACCGCTTGCTCGAGGAGAATGGCAAATGAAGCTGGCCGTCGTGGGAAAGGGTGGGTCGGGCAAGACGACCACGTCGTCGGTCATCGCCCGCACCCTCGCCCGCCAAGGGCTGGCCGTCGTCGCCCTCGACTGTGACTCCAACCCCAACCTGGGCATCTCCCTGGGTGTGGGCGACGAGGAGACCGAGCGGTTGGTGTCGATGCGTCAGGCGCTGGACGAGGGCGAGGAGCAGCACGCTTCCACCTGGGACACCCTGCTCTCGCGCTACGGCTCCGACGGCCCCGACGGGGTCCGCTTGGCCGTCGTGTCACGCATCGACAATCCCGAACCTGGCTGACTCTGATGTGGCCTTTCTCCCGAGCAGTTGCTCGGGTCCGTGGAGTTCACCGATGAGACGGTCATCGCCGACTTCGAGGCCGGCGTGGGCACGCTCACCCGCCTGGGCGAGCAGCGAGTGGACGCCGTGCTGGTAGTCGTCGAGGCCACGCCCAAGTCCATCGAGGTCGGGCTCAGGGCCGTCGAGCTGGCCCGCGAGCGGCTGTTGAAGCGGGTCGTGATCATCGCCAACCGGATCCGGGGCGAGGAAGACCTGGCCACCATCCAGGCCGCCTTCCCCGGCGTCGAGGTCGTGCCCGTCCCCGAGGACCCGGCCATCCGGGCCGCCGACCGCCAGGGCGTGGCCCCGGTCGACTTCGCCCCCGATGCCCCCGCGGTGCTGGCCCTGGTGGGCCTGGCCGAACGCCTGGCCCCCAACCCGAACTGAGCCTTGAGCACCGAGCCGGAGGACGCGGGGCCGCGCCCGTCCTCCGACGTGCGGCGATGGCTGCCGCTCATGGGGCTGGTGGTCGGGGTCTGGGGCATGCTGCCCCGGTACGTCAGCCCCGAGCTCAACACGTCAGACCGCGTCGAGTTCGCCGACCACGTCGTTCCCGGGATCCTGGTGGTGGCCGTGTCCCTGGTCATGCTGCTGATGCGGGGCCGCAAGGCGGAGAAAGGCCAGAGCATGCTCCCCCTGCTGGCGGGCATGGCCGTCCTGCTGGCCGGATTCTGGATGATGGCGACCCACTTGCCCCTGGTCGCTCAGGCCCTGCGGGACGAAGCCCCATGGACGGGCACCATCTACCACACGTCCTCGTCCCTGGCCGTGTTCGGCCTGGGGCTGCTGTGGGTCACGGCCCACTGGGGTGACCTGGCCGACGCCGAGCCAGCAGTGGCCGACCAGGCCGATCAGCCCTAGGGGGGTCGCCTACAGCGTCAGCCACACGCTGTCCCAGCGCTGGTCGCCACCCAGGGCAGCGGGCTCGAAGCCCCGCACCCGAGGGCTGACCAACCACTGGGTGCGCAGTGAGGCCAGGGGGACGGCGGTGAACCGTTCGGCGACGACCACGTTCATGATGTCGGCCGCCAGGCGTCGTGCGGTGTCGGGCGACGGGGAGACGAAGGTGCGCTCGTAGAAGTCGTCGGCTTTCTGCCCGCCGCCCACGGACCCGGCGAAGGTCAGGTTCCCTCCGGGGCGCACGGTGAAGAACCGGCACAGGGCGCAGGGGTTGGCGTCGTCCTGCACCTGGCTGGCCAGGAACAGGTCGAAGGCGGCGCTGTTGACGCGGGCGAAGGGCGAGTCGGGGGCGGGATCGGTGACCAGGATGGCCACGCCGACCTGCCGCAGCTGGGCCTCGAGGACCTCCCCCGCCCTCTGCTGCTCGGCCGGCCGGCCCAGGATGAGCGTGAGGGCGAGGTGGTTCCCGTCCTTGGCGCGTAGGCCGTCGTCTCCCGTGGGCCATCCCGCCTGGTCGAGCAGCCGTCCGGCCTCGGGGAGGTTCTGGGGCGGTGGCTTCACCCGCTCTCCTGCGTCCCCCAGCACCAGCTCGGGGACGACGGTGTCGTTCTCCTCACCGTCGTCGGGCCAGGCCGCCTTGGCCAGGGCCCGCCGGTCGATGGCCAGGGCCAGGGCCTTGCGGACGTTGTCGTCCTTGAGGATGCTGAACTCGGCCACCCCGCCGGTGGCGTTGAACAGGAGGTACTCGGCCCGGGCCGCCTGGGAGCCCACGACCCGGTCCGTCCGCTCCGAGACCTTGGGAAGGGCCTCGTAGGGGACCTGGCCGGCCAACTCCACCTGGCGGGTGGCCAGGAGGCGCCCCACGTCCCTCTCGGGACCGAAACGGAAGAGGATGGAGCGCAGCTGGGGCTTGGGGCCCCAGTACTGGTCGTGGGCCCTCACCTTGAGCTCGACACCGGGCCTGTAGCTCTCGAAGCGGAAGGGGCCGGTGCCCGTCGGCGTGGTGGCGGGGTCGGTGCCCGCCCCGGCCTGGGTACCGGGCGCCACGATGGCCAAGGGCGGGCTCGCCAGCTGCTCGGCCAGGCGGGCGTTGGGGGCGGTGAGGTCGATCTCCACCGTGAGGTCGTCCTTGACCTTGGCCGCGCCCGGATCGAGGCCTCGCAGACGGTTGTTCTGGCGGTGGGCGATGGTCTCCAGGCTGGCCACCACCGCCTGGGCGTCCAGGCGGGCGCCGTTGTGGAAGGTGACGTCGGGGCGCAGGAAGAACCGCCACTGCTCGGGCTTGGGCGACTCCCAGCGCTGAGCCAGGCCGGCGGTGACGCCGAAGGCGGGGGTCAGTCGGGTGAGGGTCTCGAAGATGCCGGGGTTGGGGCCCCCGGCGGTTAGACCGAGGTTCGGAGGGACGGGGTCGCCCCGCAGGAACGGGTCCTCGCCTACGGCCACCCGCAGATCCTGGCTGGACGACCGGGGGACGTCGTCCCCGTCCTCCTCGGCCTCGCCCCCGTCACCGGAGCAGCCGGCCAGGACCAGCCCGGCCACGAGAAGGCAGGCCCAGGAACGTCGGCGGCGGGACTTCACGTCAGGGAACGTAACGCGGCAACGCCGGGCACCCCTGGAGGGTGCCCGGCGTTCCGCAGGAAACTGCTGAAGTTTTCCTTAGAAGGACGGCTGGTTCAGTCGCGGCGGACCGTAGCGGCGGCCGGAGCCTTGCGGGCCTGACGGACGAAGGCGATGAAGCCGGCGCCGAACAGGGCCAGACCGAGGGCACCGAGGCCGACGGTGAGGGCGATGATGCCGGACGAGCTGCTCTCAGTTCCGACGGTGCCGGTGCTGCTGCCCACGGGCTGCACGACCGACTGGCCGTTGGGGCCGAGGATCTGGTAGCTGGCCCGAGCCGGAGTGCCGTAGGCGTCAACGCCCTTGGCGTCCTTCTGGGTGGCCACGATGACGTAGTAGCCGGGCTGGCCCTCGGGCACGGTGAACGTGGCCGAGAGGTTGCCGGCCTTGTCCGGACGGACCTCAGCCAGGGTGGCGCCGTCGACGCCGTTCCAGTGAAGCACGACGGGGTCGGACGCAGCCACATCCTTGGCGTTCACCCGGAACGAGGAGCCGGTGACGGTGACCGCGTCACCCGGCCCACCGGACGAGCTCGACAGGTTCAGGGTGGCCAGGTTGGTGCACGCGAACGCAGCCGAAGCGGCGATGACTGTCGTGGCTGCGGAGGCGAATACGACCGCAACCTTCTTACGTAGTTTCATTGCCCACCTCTCCATCTCTCTCATCGAACGTCGTCTGATCGGACGTTCATCGGATCTGCAGGCGCAGGATCCACGCCCTTGCGCACCCCATCAGTCTGCCCATCCGGCCGGTACGGCGGCAATAAGTGTAAACTAGGTAGATTACGCCCAACATTTAGTTGCAGAGGTAGTCTAGGCGGATCGCATCGTTCCTGAGCAGGGCACTTGCGGCTGCGCCCTTCGGCGGCGCCGCTCGATCTGTCTAAGTGTTGGACGCACCTATTGAGGTCGGGTTGACCAGATCATTAGACTTGGGATCGGACGGGGGTTCTCGCGGGCGCCTCACGGCGGGTGGCCGCGCCCTGTGCTCTCCGTCGCGTGGCTGATGGCCTTGCATCCGGCGAGGCAATGTGAAGGAGGGCATAATGAGACTTCGAAGGTGGGCTATGGGCAGCCTCGGCGCCGCCGGTGCGGTGGTGATCGCATCCGCTGCGGCTTGGGCCTGCGTGTCCGGGCCGTCGCTGAACCTCTCGACGGTGAACGCCAAGCCCGGCCAGGAGGTCCAGCTCGTCGGGAGGGACTTCAGAAAGGTTGATCCCATCACCGTCCGCTGGAACGCCTTGGACGGTCCCGCTCTCGGTGTGTTCGAACCGGTGGCGGCCACCGGCAATGCTTTCGGCCAGTCGTTCACGGGCACGATCACGGTGCCCGGAGATGCAAAAGCCGGCAGCTACGTACTGATTGCCACCCAGACCAGCCCAGAGGGCAAGTTGAGCCAGATGCCGGTCCGTGCTCTCCTGACGGTCACGCCCGAGGGCGGTGCGCAGCCCATTGTCGGAGCGGCACCGGCGTCGCAGGCCAACCGCCAGGCCGGTCTCGTCAGCAGCGACGATTCCAT
>JBHENM010000239.1:0-4832 GCA_046262035.1 Acidimicrobiales bacterium
CCCAGGCACGCCCACGCCGAGCTCGCCACAAGGAGGAGGGCGGCACCGGCACCGATCGCCGACACCACGATGCTCTTTCGCACCCTCGTCATCTATCCTCCCAAGGTTCGCTTACTTGTGTTCCATGTCGTCCGACACGGCGTGTTCCATATCATCCGACACGGCTGCCGGACGGACGGGCACAGCGTCACCATACGGCGCATCGACCGGAGAAAAATCGGCCGCGGGGGCGCACTTGGCGGCAGCGCACCGAAAACAGCGACCGCGGGCCGTTGCGATCGAGCCCGGGCGACGTACACTGCGGGGGCGCGGCCCCGCCGCGAGTGTGCGGCCCTTGGCGGGCCCGCCGAATCCGTCCTCGCGGCCGATGTTTTCGACGTCGCGTCGCAGCAGACTTCCTCTCGTGCCGATGTCAGCGCCACGTGTGCCACCGCCAAACAGCACCCGCGCCGGCCGGACGAGGGACACGCAGGGGCGACGTAGCGTGCTTTCGCGCCGCCGACCCATAGGCTGTGCCCAGCTTCGGCGTGCCGGACGCGGAGGGGACGGGGCGAGCGGAGACATCGATGGCTAAGCGCTCCTTCGACGTCGTGGCCGGGGCCGTCCTCTGCCTGATCGCTTTGCCCCTGATCGTCCTGCTAGCGCTCGGGACGGCGATCAGCCTACGCTCATGGCCCTTCTTCACGCAGACGCGCGTGGGCCGCCGCGGTCAACCCTTCCGTGTCTTGAAGTTGCGAACTCTGCCGCGCAGCTTTCCTCGCTACGCCGAAAAGCGATCGCTTGAGCAACTACGCCTACCGTGGTTGAGCCGCTTCCTACGCTCGCACCATCTCGATGAACTGCCTCAACTCTGGCACGTTCCTTTCGGGACCATGAGTCTCGTGGGCCCCCGACCGGAGATGCCGCACCTTCACGCCATCGGAGATCCTCATTTTGCAACTGCGCGAACCTCCCTGCGCCCGGGGTGTACGGGCCTTTGGCAGGTCAGCTGCGATGCACAGGGCATGATCTGGGAGAATCCAGAATACGACGAATTCTACATTCGGCACACTTCGTTGAAACTCGACTTGTGGATACTCTGGCGGTCGGTGCTCATTCTCGCTGGCCGTCGGGAGGCGACGATAGACCAGGAAGGACTGGCACAGCTCGGCACGACAATGACACCCTCGATCAGGCCATGGCCGCAAATCTTGTTCACTCCGGGCGTGGCGATTCAGCACGCAGAACATACGACGTCGAGTCGCGGACCAGAGATGTGAGGTTCTCGCGCGTCGGCTTGCTCGTTCTGCTCGTCGCGACGCCGATCGGAGGACAGGACGCGGTGGCCCACGCGGCCGGGAGTTTCTTGTCGAGCAGGTCCCAGCCCCTCACCCCTCCCAAGGTGGTCCGAGCACAAACGATCTCCGAGGTCCAGGGAGCGGCGCCATCGAACGAGGGGGCCTGTGGCGACACGCCGTGTCCCACACCCGGACCCGCTGACGAGGGGGCCTGTGGCGACACGCCGTGCCCGGCGGCGCCACCCGAGCCCGAGCCGTGCGGAGGAAGACCTTGCCCCGAAGCCAGTGAGGGCCCCGCTGCGCCCCCCGAGAAGAACCAGGGAACAGCCAGCGGCGCGGACGCGCGGGCTGTCGAGGACTTCGACTCCACAGGTGGTCGATCAACCGCCGTGCCGCTCATTGTCGCCGTCGCCGCCGGCTTGTTCTTCGCGGGCGTCCTGTTTGAAGAGATTCGTCGACGCCGCCCGAGACGAGCCTGAGGGCACGAAAGCCGACATTCCACGCGCAGCGATCAGACGATTGAATGTGATGCGCCAGAGAGGATTCGGGTGACCATAGCCATCGTCGTCACGAGTGCTTGCCTGGAGGACTGGCGAGCTTCAAGACGAGTCTAGACCGGCGCTGTTCCTATCACTGCCACGGCGGTACCGGGCGAGCCACTCCGCAATCGTTGACTGAAGCTCTTCCATCCTCGGTGCCCAGTCCTCGATGCTGGCAGCTCCAACGGGCGTCAGCTGGTACACCCGGCGGGCTGGCCCGGACTGCGAGACCTCTAGCGCTGCTCGAACCAGTTGCCGTTCTTCGAGTTTCTTCAACTCGTGGTACACACCGCTGAATCCTCTGTCGCCCCAGTCGAAGCCAAATGGTTTCAAGCGCTCGATCAACTCGTACCCATGCTGCGGCGACTCCCACAGCAGCAGAAGTAGGCAGTGGGAAAGTACAGCTCTTCGGACAGAGTGTCCGCCATCCGTAGGGGTCATTCTCACTCGGTCCTCTCCGGGGCTCGACGCGGACGTGGGGCGGCGTCTAGTAGAGAGGGAGCGGGAGTCGTACTTACCGGCCCCCCCTTTAGGTTGCGCATCACCCCCCCTTTCGGGGGCGAATCACCCCCCCTTTTGTCATTCAAAGGGGGGGCACTCCCACCCCCCCTTACCTGGGAGAAAGGAGGGGTGCTCCCACCCCCCCTTGGTGGAGAGAAAGGAGGGGTGCTGTCACCCCCCCTTCGAACTACAGGAACGCCCACCCGCGACAGGTGGCCGAGGGCGTGGGCCGGGCGCAGGGCCGGGGGGACGGAGGGGACGATGGCCCGCAAGTTCCACCACCAGAGGCCCGACTGGTAGACCCGTCCCCCCTGGAGGTCGAGGGTGCCCTCCGGGAAGCGGTACACGCCTGTCTTGCGGTTGCTCGACGGGTACCGCTCGAAGGCGAACGACACGTCGCCTTGGTACGACCGCTGGACCCAGCACCAGGGCTCGTCGGCCCGCATAACGGCCAGGCGGGGCAGGCCCCTCTCGTCGACGCCGCCGGCCTGGATGACCTGGCGCAGCCGGATCAGCTGGTGGCCCTGGGCCAGGGCCCGGTAGCCCCGCATGATGGCCTCGCCCTCGGCGTCGTGGCGCTTTCGCACGGCCGCCCGGTACTCGCTGAAGGCCTTGCGGGCCTCCTCCCGGTCCATCTCGATGGTGTCAAGGTCCATCCGTCCCTACCCTTCTCGTGGGGCCCCGGATCCGGGGCTCAGCTTGGCCTGGCGGTGGCGCAACTCATCGATCACGCCCTCGATGTCCTCGAGGTCCTTTGTCAGACGGTCCAGCGCTCGCAGGCCCCCGGGGGTGACCTCGTAGACCCTGGGCACCGGGCCCTTGAGCGGGGCCCTGTAGCGGGAGCGGACGAGGCCGGCCTCCTCGAGCGTCCGCAGCTCCCGGTAGACGAGCCCGGGCCCGGGGACGTGGAAGCCCCACCGGCCCAGGCGCTGGGCCAGCTCGTAGCCGTGCCCGGGCTCCTCGGCCACGAGCAGGAGCAGGCAGCCCGGGAGCAGCGGCCGGCGCTCCACGAGGCGCCTGGGGGCCTTCACAGCTCGGCCGCCACCGTCGTCGAGGCATCGCAGCCGGGCCCCCCGCACAGGGTGTGGTCCCCGAAGCTGTGGGCGTCGGGGGTGGGGCGCGACGGCAGGCTCTGGCCGAGGGGCTCGGGTTCGCCGCCCCGGCGGCGGGAGAGCCGGGCCATCCACTGGCGGGCCTGCTCAGGGGTGGCCACCGGGCCGGTGGCGTCGGGGGCGATGGCCGGCCGGCGGGCCCTCGCCTCGGCCTCGACGACGTCGAGGTACTCGAGGAGCAGGGCGGGCGACGGGGGGCGGCGGTCCCAGGTCTCGCGCGCCACCATCCGCCGCGACGCCTCGACGACGGTGGCGGCCTCGAGCCCGTTGAGCCGTGACCGGCAGGCGACGTCGAGGACCTCGGTGTAGACAGCGATCTCGGTTTCGGTGGAGCGGCGGCCGGCGGCGGTGTAGATCCGGGTCACGACCTCGACGGTGGTACGGGCGCTGATCACTCCGGACCTCCGCCCTGAGCCAGCCACCGCTGGGCGGCCTCGAGGTTTTGGGCCCCCACCGAGCGGGGCCCGGCCCCGCGGTTGAACTCGAGGCTGATCGAGGCCTCGGTACGGGCGGGGGCGGCGGCGATGGCCTCGGGGTCGTGGCCGGCCTGGACCAGCCGAGGACGAGCTCCTGGGCGACCAGACGGCGTCGTTCGACGGGGGTCAGGGGATGGGCGGCGCGCCGGCTGGCCTCGTCGACGATGAGGGCCGCCGTCTGGCGGCAGGCGGGGTGACGCCGGTCCCGCTCCCAGTCGTCGCAGGAGTCGGGTTGAAGGGCCGGCGCCAGTGCCGTAGCCACCACCGTGGCCACGGTGGTCCCCGGGCCCTTCGTGGACGGAGCCGGCTCGCGCCCCCGGGCGCCCTCGCGCCCGCTATACCCGGCTCGGGGGTATCCACTTAGCCGACCCTCCAGGTCGATACCGTTCGGCCTGTGACATCGACGGGACCGGTTGCCGGAAGGCACTACCCGAGGTCCGTGGGCGAGCTCCGGTCGTGGTTCGCCACCGACGACGACTGCCTCGACTACCTCGAGTGGCTGCGGTGGCCAGAAGGGTTCGTCTGCCTGAGGTGCGGGCACCGGGTTGGCTGGCGGATGGCCGATGGCCGGTTCCGCTGCGGCACCTGCGACGGGCGCACCTCGGTCACGGCGGGGACGATCTTCGACAAGACGCGCACTCCGCTGACGGTGTGGTTCATGGCGTGCTGGCTGTTCGCCACCCAGAAGGACGGGGTCTCGGCTCAGAGCCTGCAGCGGGCACTGGACATCGGCTCCTACCAGACAGCGTGGGCGATGCTGCACCGGCTGCGCTCGGTGCTGGTGCGCCCGGGCAGGGAGCGGCTCACCGGCCGGGTGGAGGTCGACGAGACGTTCATCGGCGGCGAGGAGCCGGGGCTGCGGGGCGGGCGGCAGAAGGGCAAGAAGTCGCTGGTAGGAGTGGCTGTGGAGGTTCGCGAGCCAAAGGG
>JBHENM010000240.1:0-7896 GCA_046262035.1 Acidimicrobiales bacterium
ATGCAAGGAAATGCCAAAGCTCGTCGACGCTCTGCGGCGTCACGTCGATCCCGCCGTCACACCCTCATGCGAGAATGAAAGGGTCGCATAGCAAGAGGTCGGGCCGTCACCGAACTCCAACAACGTTCGGGACATCCTCGCTGAGGCGCCCCACGTCGTGGGCTTTTCGCTGATCTTCCAGTACATGGCGCCGGCCTTCGCCAAGGTGATCGCCGCCCTGCGAACCAGCGGGTACCCAGGCCACATCACCATGGGGGGCCACTACCCCAGCTTCGATCCGGTCGAGGTTGTCGAACGCATGCCGGGCCTGGACTCGGTCGTCTGCTACGAGGGCGAGGCCACGCTCGTCGAGCTTCTCGACCATCTCGAGACGGACCGTGACTGGAGGGGCCTGCTCGGCCTGGCCTGGAGGGACAGCGACGGCCGTGGAGTCGCCAACCGGCATCGAGAGCCGATCGAGGATCTCGACGTCCTCCCCCTGCCCGACCGCGATGATGTCGACTACGAGCACCAACCGCTGCCCACGGCATCCATGCTGGGAAGTCGCGGCTGTCCGTGGAACTGCAGCTTCTGCAGCATCCGCCCCTTCTACGAGGCTCAAGGGGGCAAGCTTCGCCGGCTGAGGTCCCCGAAGGCCGTCGTCGCGGAGATGTTCGACCTCTACAGCCGGCGGGGGGTGACGACGTTCCTGTTTCAGGATGACGACTTTCTCGCTACCGGGCGGCGGGCGCGGAGCTGGGCCGTCGAGGTCGCCCGGGAGATCGGTGGCACCGAGATGCGGGGCCGGGTGTCGATGAAGATGAGTTGCCGGTCCGACGAGGTTCACGAGGAGTCCATGCGTGAGCTGCGTGACCTGGGTGGGCTGACGCACGTCTATCTCGGAGTCGAATCGGGTGACGAGGAGACGCTGGTCCACCTCAACAAGCAGCTCAAACCCGAGGCTCACTTCCGGGCCGCCGACATCTTCCGTCGCCTGGACCTGTCCTTCGACTTCGGCTTCATGCTCCTCGAGCCCTACAGCGAGATCCGCAACGTCCGGAACAACATCGAGTTCCTCGAGCGGTTCGTGGGCGACGGGTGGACGGTCGCCACCTTCTGCCGCACGCTTCCCTACGCCGGCACTCCCCTCAAGCGGCAACTCGAGGCCGAGGGCCGCCTGCTGGGAAACGAGTTCGAGCCCGACTACAACTTCCTCGACCCTCGTCTCGACTTGTACTACGAGTGGATGTTGCAGGCCTTCCATCTGCGGAACTTCAGCGACCAGGGCCTCTGTCACATCCTGCGAGCCCTTCAGTTCGAGCTTCACCTCCGGGTGTCAGGCCGTCGCCCTGCCACCGCAGCCGAGAAGGCGTACGGCCGCCATCTCACCGCGGTCTGCAACCGGGTCGCGTGCTACACACTCAGGGAAGCGCTCGACCACGTCGAGTCCAACTCGCTGGCTGCGCTCCAGGCCGATCCGTCGTATCTGAATGGCCTGATCGAGCACGAGGCTCAGGAGGAGCAACGCCTGACGGAGGAGACGATGGCTTTCTACAACGCTTTCCGCCGCGGCGTGGGGCCACCGTCAGGTCTGCCGGGCGGGTTCCAGCGGACGTGGACTCTGGCCGAGTTGGTGGCGGTTGCCGCCCCGGACCTGTAGCCCGGTCCGGGGCGTTCTTCTGCCGCGATCCTGGGGTAGAGAGACGGAATGCCCCTCACCCGCCGTATCGCCCGTCCCCTGCTGGCCGCCGTCTTCATCGGCGGTGGCATCGAGACCCTGCGCAATCCCGCGCCCCGCGTGGAGGTGACCGAGCCGGTGACCCCAACGCTGGCCGACACCCTCCCCGTCCCCGAGGACACCGAGCAGCTGGTCAAGGTCAACGCCTGCGTGCAGGTCGGGGCCGGGATCCTGTTGGCCCTGGGCCGCTTCCCCCGCCTGGCCGCAGCGGCGCTGGCCGGATCCCTGGTTCCCACCACGCTCGCCGGCCACCGCTTCTGGGAGGAGCCGGACCCGAACCGCAAGCGTCAGCAGCAGACGCACTTCCTGAAGAACGTGAGCCTGCTGGGCGGACTCCTCCACGCCGTGTTCGACACCGAGGGTGATCCGTCCCTGCGTTGGAGGGCCAAGCGGGCCGCGGGGCAGGTCCGCAAGCACACCGCCGCCGCCCTTCCCGGCTAGCCGAGCCTCTCAGAACGCTCACCAGTCCTCGGCCGTTGGCCGGCCGCGCACCTGGGTGAGCACGCGCTCGACGTCCCTCAGATGGTGGGCCCCTTCGTGGACGGCGTTGCGGGCCATGTCGATGGCCTCCCTCTCGCCCCAGTCGAAGGTGCCCCTGCGCGACCAGTTCACCGGATCCACGAACTCGATGGCCGCGGATAGATCGGCGCAGGCGCTCTCCAGGTCGCCGATGACCCGGAGGAGGGGCCAGTCGTTGTAGGACTGTTCCTCGGCTTGCTTGTCGGAGTCGAAGAAGTAGAGGTGAGGATTGTCCTCGATCTCGATCTGTCGGATGACCGGAGCGAGCAGATCGAGGACCTCGGCCACGTGGGCGGTGTACTCGAGGGCCGACCACACGTCGGGGGCGGGCCGCCGGCGGATGACGTCGTCGACGTCCTCGTCGGGGTCGAAATGGGTCAGTAGGGCCCGGTAACGGCGGGGGAAGGTGCGCACGGCCAGCACCGCGTCACGGGGCGAGATGGTGTCGAAGTCCAGTCCGCACTCCGGGCACTTCCAGCTCAGGCTCACGTGGGAGTCGCCCGGTAGGTCACTCCGACTTCTTGGCGACCTTGTCGACGAGGTGGCTCGGGAGCAGGTCGTAGTGGCTGTGGCGGGCGCTGAACCGGCCCCGCCCCCCGGTGATGGAGCGGAGGTCGATCGAGTACCGGAGGATCTCCGACGTGGGGACCAGGGCGGTGATCAACTGCTCGCCCCCGCCGACCGCTTCGGTGCCCTGGACCCGGCCGCGGCGTGAGTTCAGGTCACCCATCACGTCGCCCTGAAACTGCGAGGGCACGGTGACCTCCAGGATCGAGACCGGCTCCAACATGACGGGCCCGGCCTTGCTCATGGCCTCGCGGAAGCCCAACGAGCCGGCCATCTTGAAGCTCAGCTCGGACGAGTCCACGGCATGGAACTTGCCGTCGAACAGGGTCACGCGCACGTCGACCACGGGATAACCGAAAACCCCGGCGGTAGCCATGGTCTCGGCGATGCCCTTCTCGACCGCAGGGATGAACTGGCGGGGGATGGCCCCGCCGACGATCTTGTCCACGAACTCGAAGCCCGCGCCCCGCTCCAACGGCTCCACCCGGACGAAGGCCACTCCGAACTGGCCATGGCCCCCAGTCTGCTTCTTGTGCTTCCCCTCGGCCTCGGCCGTGCCCGTGATCGTCTCCCGGTAGGCGACCTTGACCTCCTCGGTCTCTACCTCCACCCCGAACTTGCGGAGGAGCTTGTCGGTGACCAGGGCCAGATGCGTCTCCCCCATACCCGACAGCAGGGTCTGGTGGGTCTCGTCGTCCCGCCTCACCTGGAGCGCGGTGTCCTCCTCCTGAAGCCGGTGCAGGCCGGTCATCAGCTTGTCCTCGTCCCCCTTCGATTTCGGGCGGATGGCGATGGACAGCACGGGGACGGGCGGCTCGATGGGCGGAACGACCACGGGCGTCCCCTTGGGGGCCAGGGTGTCCCCGGTGAAGGTGTGGGCCAGCTTGGCCACGGCGCCGATGTCGCCCGCGGGTACCTCGGGAACCGGGTCCTGCTCCTTGCCCCGCATGGTGAACAGGCCGTGCAGGCGCTCGTCGCTGTGGCTGCGGGGGTTGGTCAGGTGGACGTCGGGCCTGACCGTCCCCGACAGGACCTTGAAGAACGAGACCTTGCCCACGTAGGGGTCGGCCAGCGTGCGGTACACGAGGGCGAGAGGCTGGCCCGACGGGTCGGGCTGGACCTCGGTGGTCGTGCCTCCGGCCTGGACGGTGACCGCCGGGCGTTCGAGCGGCGACGGGCCCAACTCGCAGATAAGGGAGGCCAGGCGGTCGATTCCCAGCAACTTGGTGGCGGCCCCGCACGACACCGGGAATACCGATCCCTCGAGCACTCCCTTGGCCAGCGTCTCCCGCAGCTCCTTGGGCGAAAGCTCCTCACCTTCGAGGTAGCGCTCCATGAGATCATCGTCGGCCACGACGATGCCCTCGATGAGGTTGTCGCGGACCTCGTGTTCCCGTTCCTCCATCTCCGGGGGGATCGGGCCCTGGTGACCGGTGCCCCCCTCGTAGAGGAAGGCGGTGTCGCTCAGCAGGTCGGCCACGCCCCGGAAGTCGGCCTCCTGGCCGATGGGCAACTCGAGGGGAGCCACGCCGGTTCCGTAGCGCTCGCCCAGCTGCTCGAGGGTCCGGTCGAAGCTGGCCCGCTCCCGGTCGAGCTTGTTGATGAAGAACATGCGGGGCAGGCCCAGGTCTTCGGCGATCCTCCAGGCCACGTCGGTGCCCACCTCGGGACCCTCGACTGCGCTCACCACGAGGATGGCCAGATCCGCCACCCGGAGGCCGGCGTTGACGTCGGTGACGAAGTCGGCGTAGCCGGGCGCGTCGAGGAGGTTGACCTTGTGCCCCTCGTGTTCGAAGGGGGCCAGGGCCAGGGACAGCGAGATGTGCCGGCGGACCTCCTCGGGGTCGAAATCGGTGGTGGTCGTGCCGTCCTCCACCCGGCCCAGCCGGGTGATGGCGCCCGAACAGAACAGGAGGGCCTCGGCCAGGCTCGTCTTCCCCGCCCCGCCATGCCCCACGAGGGCGACGTTGCGGATCTTGGCCGGAGGAAAGCTCTTCACGGGGCGCCTCGCTGCGGGTCGGGAGCCAGGGTTAGTGCAGCGTACCGGTCCCCCCTGGTAAATTGGAGAGGAAGATTTCACAAGCAGCTCAACAGCGGGCAGGCCGAGCCATCGAGCCGAGCTGGAGCGAGGAGCTTCGGATGTTCGACAAGCGATGCCGCACGGGCGTGGAGCGGAGCCTTCGACCGGTTGGATCCGGCCTGGGCAAGCTGGGGATCACTGCCAACCAGTTGACGGCCACCGGCGTCGTCATCTCCGTCTTCGCGGGGCTGGCCATCGGCCGGGGATGGCTGCTGGTGGGCGCTGGCCTCCTCGCCGCTTCTGCCATTCCCGACCTGCTCGACGGGGCTGTCGCCAAGGCCTCGGGCACGTCGTCGCCTCGTGGCGCCTTCTTCGATTCCGTCAGTGACCGGGTGTCGGACACCGTGGTCCTCGGAGGCGTGGCCTGGTACCTGGCGTCCACCCACGGTAGTCACGCCGCCCTGCTGCCCTTCGCCGTGCTCGGTGCCTCCAACCTGGTCTCCTACGAGCGGGCTCGGGCCGAATCCCTCGGCTTCTCGGCCCGGGGCGGCCTCATGGAGCGGGCCGAGCGGATGATGTTCGTGGGCGTGGGCCTGCTCTTTAGCCGGTTCCTGGTCCCCATCCTGTGGCTGATGCTGGCCCTCACCGCCGTCACCGCTATCCACCGGTTCGTGATGGTCTGGAGGCAGGGCTCCACGCCCCGGAGGCCGGCCGGCGACCGCATGCTGCGCAGCTGGCGAGGCTGGCGGCCGGGTGAAGGGTTCGAGCTCCGCCGCAGCGAAACCCGTGCCCGCTGGCGCGAGCGCACCCGCCCGCCCCGCCCCCGCGGCTGACCGCACCTCCGTCCTCACCTAACGCCTGGCGCAACCGGGCGATCTATCTCTCCTACCGCGCCGCGGCGGCGGCTGCGGGCGCCGTCCCCGAAGCGGTCGGCGCGGGAGTGGCGCGCGGCCTGGCCGGGGTGGCCGTCCCGCTACTCGGCCACCGGCGGAGGATGGTGGCGCAGCACGCCCGGCGGGTCTCCGGGCGCCCGCTCAGTCAAGCCGAGGAGCGGCGGGCGGTGAGGGCCGCTTTCGGCTCCTACTCCCGCTACTGGATGGAGTCCCTGCGACTGCCGGCCATGAGCCCCGAGGAAGTCGACGACGGGTTCAGCATCGACGGCCTGGAGCACATCCGTACCGGCCTGGACGCCGGCCGCGGGGTAGTTCTCGCCCTGCCCCACGTAGGGGGCTGGGAGGTGGGCGGGTCGTGGCTCGTCCGCCAGGGCATCCCCCTGACCGTCGTCGTCGAGTCCCTCCAGCCGCCCGAGCTGTTCGAATGGTTCGTCGGTCTCCGGGAGTCGTTCGGGCTCACGGTCATCCCGCTGGGTAAGGGGGCGGGCACCCAGGTGCTGCGAACGCTCCGGGGCAACGGCGTCGTCGCCCTGCTCTCGGACCGTGACATCGGAGGTCGGGGCGTCGAGGTGGAGTTCTTCGGGGAGCGCACCACGTTGCCCGGGGGCCCGGCGACCCTCGCCCTGAGGGCCGGCGCTCCCGTGCTCCCCACCGCTGTCTACTTCGCCGGGTCCGGCCATCACGCCGTGGTTCAGGGCCCGGTGACCGTTCCCCGGACGGGACGGCTACGGGACGACGTGGCCGTCCTGACTCAGGCCATCGCCTGCCAGCTGGAGGAGCTGATCCGGGCCGCGCCCGACCAATGGCACCTCTTTCAGCCCAACTGGCCATCTGACCGCCTCTAGGCCGTCTGACCTGCATGTTTACAGTTACATATAGCGGCAGGGGGACCTTTCCGGAAGGTGCAGCCCGGAGGACCCGGGGGGGACCATCCTGGGCGTCGAGGCGGATGTACGTCCTCGGCGATCCGGTCCAGGTTCTCCTTGGTTCCATCAGGGTGAATCCGAAGCCGATGACGAGGGTCCGGCCAGCTGAGCAGGGACGAGCCGTAATCGGCGACTTCCTGACTGTCGAGGAGGCAGGACGCGTCCTGAGGATCGGCCGCACGACGGCCTACGAGCAGGCTCATCTCTGGCTCGATACCAGCTGCGAGGGACTGCCCGTGATGCGGGGTCGGCGGCTCGCTCCGCGTGCCGCTGGCCCAGTTCGAATCGCACTAAACATCCGGGTCACGGCGATCCCTCCGCCGACCGAGCGCCGCCGGCCCACGAACGTCAGCACCGATACGCGCTCGCCGGCCCAGGACATCCCGCGGTCGACGCGGTCGGCCGGTCGGCGCAAGGCGCGGGAGACGGCACAGGGCGGCCTCCCGTTCGCCGGCTGACGCGGCTCGAACTCAGCGGGACCACCGGCCGACGGCAGAGACGAGCTCGCCGGCCATCCAACACTGCGCCGGCCGCCCGGGCCTGACCGCCCGAAGCTCCAGGGGCTCGAGGATGCCCCTCGCCGCCAACGCCTCGACGGCGGCGCGTGCCGTAGGCGCGGAGACGCCGAGGAGATCGGCGACCATCGGCGCCGTCACCGCCAGGTGTCGGGGGATCAGGTCGAGGAGCCGCCTCGCCGCGGCGTCGGCCCGTACGCCGGTGAGCAGGCCCTCCCATCGTCGATGGAGATCCTCCGCGGTGGCCACCAGCTCGCCGACCTGGCCCGCGGACCGGATGATGGCATCGGCCATCCAACCCACCCAGCCGGCGGCGTCGCCCTGGCGCCACCGGGTGAGACCCGACAGGTAGCCGCCGGTGTCTCGGGCGATGACGACACTCACCGGGGGCGGCACGGCGACGCCGGTGCGACGGGCGAGGACCCACCCGATCAGCACCCGGCCCTGCCGGCCGTTGCCGTCGCCGTAGGGATGGATGGCCTCGAACTGGGCATGGACCATCGCGGCCAGGGTCACCGGGTCGAGCTTGCTGGTGTTGATCACGCGCACCAGGTCGCGCATCAGTCGTGCTACATGATCGGCGGGGGGCGGGACGTACGCAGCCTCCCGGGGCGCGGCCCCGCCGATCCAGTTCTGCACCCGCCGGTAGTGCCCGACGAGGTCGTCGGGGAGGGCGCCATGGGTCATGAGCCGGGCATGCCAGCGGTGGAGGTCCTCGGTCGTGAGGCGAGCGCTGGAA
>JBHENM010000241.1:0-1809 GCA_046262035.1 Acidimicrobiales bacterium
TCAGCGACTGCCTCACGCGCGTTCAGCCACAAGTTGGCGACGTCGATTACCCAGACTGCCGAATCAGCGTCGTCGTCGTTGGGCTTGTCGAGTGCAAACCAGAGTGCGACGAAGGGCGACCTCGTCCAGTCGAGCAGGCGACTAGGAGCGTGATGGTGCTGCATGAGCTCCCACCACGCGAGACGGTCGGTCGCGGGCGAGGAATCGTCAAGACCTGTGGATCAGATTTCCCGCTGACTACGCGGCGGCTTCCTGATCCTTGTCGTTCGGTCGCTCGATCAACACCCCCTTCTCGAACTTCGCGCCGGCCCGGACGAGCGCGACGAGGTGCGGTGCGTTCACGGAGCGCCACCGCTGCTGCGCCGCGTCGAGCAGCTTGAACGCCATCGCCAACCCGGCCGCCCTGGAGCCCGAGCCCTTGGTCACTCGGGTGCGGAGCCTCACCGTGGAGAAGGTCGACTCGATGGCGTTGGAGGTCTTGAGGTGGACCCAGTGCTCGGCCGGGAAGTCGTAGAAGGCGAGGAGCTCCTCGGCGTCGTCGACGACCTTGGCCACCGCCTTGGGCCACTTGGCCCCGAACTCCTGGGCGAAGGCGTTCACGGCCCGCAGGGCATGGTCGCGGTCCTCGGCGTCGCGGATCTCGGCCAGCATCCGCCGAGCCGTGGGCTGGGCCGAGCGCGGCAGGGCATTGAGCACGTTCGCCGCCTTGTGCACCCAGTCGCGTTGGTGGAGGGTGGCGGGGAACACCTCTCTCAACGCGCCCCAGAACCCGAGCGCTCCGTCGCCGACGGCCAGGACAGGGGCACGCATGCCCCGATGGCGCAGGTCCCGCAGCACGTCGGCCCAGCTTCCCGTCGACTCCCGGTAGCCGTCGGCCACCGCCACCAGCTCCTTCGTCCCGTCCGCCCGCACGCCCACGATGACCAGGCAGCACAGCCGGTCCTCGCCCAGGCGGACGTTGAAGTGCACGCCGTCGGCCCACACGTACACGTAGTCGACGGCCGACAGGTCCCGGCTGCACCAGGCCCGGTGCTCGTCCTGCCACTGCTTGGTGAGCCGCGTGACCACCGACGCCGAGAGCCCCGCGGCGGAGCCGAAGAACTCTTCGAGGGCGGGAACGAAGTCCCCGCTCGACATGCCGTGCAGGTACATGAGCGGCAGCACCTCGAAGACCTTGGGGCTCTTGCGGCACCAGGGGGGGACGATCGAGCTGCGGAACCGTTGCCGCTCGCCGGTCTCGGCGTCGATGCGGCGGTCGTTGACCCGTGGCGCCTCGATCTCGAT
Organism: Acidimicrobiales bacterium; assembly: GCA_046262035.1. Lineage (GTDB taxonomy): Bacteria > Actinomycetota > Acidimicrobiia > Acidimicrobiales > AC-14 > JBHENM01. Next base: position 1,285 of record JBHENM010000241.1, read on the forward strand.
CGTTCCCGCCGCGGTCGTGATCGTGCGTGGCTCGGCCCGGCCGTTGCGCACCACCATCCGGCGGCCCCTGTCGTCGCGCTGCTCCGCGAACGCCTCGACGTAGGCATCAGCCTCGGCCTGCATGGCGGCGATGAGCATGCGCCGGGCGCCCTCCCGGCAGATCTCGTCCAGGCCCGCGGTCATCTCCGCGCGGGCGTCGTCATCGGCAACTACTGTCAACATCGGCGTGTCCTTCCTCGCCGGCGTCTCACCGCCAGCGAATCTCGTTTTGGTCAACGAGGAAGGTACGCCGCGCCTTCGAACGGGTGGCTGATCCACAGGTTCTGGTTATAACTCGTCGCGGGCGGGAGACCGGGGATCTGAAACTCGAGCGCGAGATCCTGGAGCGCTGCAGCAGTCCCAGTTCGACGGCACGAGCCCACTGCTCCGCCTCCGAATCGTGGACCGCCGAGTCGATGAGCCCGATTGGAGGCCAGCCGGTGGCGATGGCCTGGTCACGTAGGGCCCGCTCCAGGGTGGTCTGCA
>JBHENM010000242.1:0-17539 GCA_046262035.1 Acidimicrobiales bacterium
GGGCATCCTCACCGTGGGGGAGCGCATGCAGCCGACCCTCCCCGGCGTGGAGGAGTCCACCATCCCCACGTCGAGCGGGAGCGAAGTCGCCCTCGACCCGGCCCCCGCCCCGCCGGTGGCCAAGGTGATGCCCGCGCCCGCTCCGGCGCCGATGGCTCAGCCCGCCGCCTCCGACGCGCCCTACTGCTACCAGTGCGGCATGGTCATGCAGCGGGCGGGGGCGTGCTTCGTCTGCTCGAGCTGCGGCACCACGAGCGGCTGTTCGTAATGTTCGATTGCCACCGCCGGCTGCCGGGCGCCCTCGCCACTTGAGCGGCGGCTCGCGCCACGAGTCCACTGACGCCAGGGTCGCGCCGCCGGAAGATGTCTCTTCCGTCATCTCCCTCACTGTCAGCCACGATGGCCTCGCGCGTAGAACGACCCACACGGAGTCCTCACGTGGGCCTGCTCTCCTCGCCCCAGCAGCACGGGGAGCACCGCGTCCACTTCGGTGCCACAGGTGACGATGCCGATCCAGCTATTGGTGGAGGTTGACCCCGACCACGATCTCGATGATGAGGACCAGTGCGACCAGCCAGTCGACGGCGGCGCAGAACGGCGGCCACCATCTCGTGTTGGCCACGTACTGGCGGCGGTGTTGCCAGTAGTCCTTGAGCCCGTGGCCGGCGTAGCCGAGCACCAGGAGCCAGGCCGTCGCCGTCACGGCCACCGCGGCGGTGAGCACGAAGACCGAGGCGACGGCCGCCTCGACGGCGATCACCCTCGGCCTGCCGTCGGCGACGGCGAAGCCGATGTAGACCGCAGCGATCAGGCTGATGTACAGGGCGTGGAGGGTGGCGGGCTCAAGCCAGCGAAGGATCAGCGGCGACGCGGCCTGGACAGCGCCGAGTGCCAGTCCCCACAGCACCGGTCCCTGGAGAGAGTGCCGCTCCAGGGACGACTGCGGCCCGGGGTTCATCGTCCTGCCGCCTCGGTCACGGGGAAGCTGAACATCATGCCGCTCTGGCTGTGCTCGGCGATGTGGCAGTGCGCCATCCACAGGCCCGGGTTGGTGACGTCGAGAAGGATGTCGACGGTCTGATTGGAGCGAACGAGGACGGTGTCCTTCCAAACCAGGTTGGCGCCCGGTACGCCATGGCGGGACAGCACGAGGAACCGTCCGGCGCCGTGGATGTGGAACGGGTGGTGCATGGGGTGATCCTGGGCGAGGTCGTTGACGAGCCGGATCTTCACCTGGTCGCCGACCTTGAAGGCCCACTCGATCTGCCCGTTCGCCTTGCCCGTACTCCGGTCGACGAGCTTCCAGATCATGCTGCAGGAGTCAGATGCCCTATTGATCTCGGGCATGAGGTCCTCCCATTCCAGCCCGTCGGGCACCTGGTGAGGGTGCTCGGCATGGCCGGCGGCGGGCACCGCGATCCCGTCTGCGGGGATCAGCTTCATCCCACAGCTGGGGCAGGTGCCCGGCTCGGCACCGGTGATCTCGGGGTGCATCGGGCAGGCGTACAGGGAGAGCGGGGGACCCTCGATGGGGATGAGCTTCATGCCGCACGACGGGCACGAGCCCGGCTGGGCGGTGGCCACGCTCGGATGCATGGGGCAGGTCCATGCCGTAACGCTCGCCGGCGCATCGCCGTAGAGCAGGGGCATCCGCGACTCGAAGGCAAGGGTCTTGTCGGGAGTGCGGTCCCGGTGGGCGTCGATCCTGGCCCGTTCGGCGACCATCTCGGGACTGGTCCGGAGCAATGAGAACGCTCCGACGAGCGACTCGTCCACGGACTCTTCGCTGACATCGACCGCGCCGAGCAGATAGCACTGCTCCGGGGTGCTGTGGGTGAGGGGGAACGATCCCGGGCCGGGGAAGAGCACGTCCACGATGGCCCGCTCCGACGGTGCCAGCAGGACCTCGTGGACGAAGGTCTCGAGCTCGTAGCGGCCGCTGTCGCCGCCCACGAGCTTCATGCGGGTGCCGGGCACGGCGACGTTGAACAGCCGGGTGTTGGCGGTGTTGGTGAAGTAGAACCTGACAACCTCGCCGGCGCGGACGTGGAGGTGCAAGGACCTGTCGCCGCCGGTGAGCATGACGTTGCCGAAACGGCCCATGGCCACGAAAGTCGGCCCGTTGACGTTGTAGGGGGCGATCCGACCGTCCTCGACGAGCACGTCGTCGAGGGTGACGACCACCTCGCGGTTCACGGGCGGCCAGTAGCCCTCCTCGGCGGGGATCACGACGATGTTGCCGTAGAGGCCCATGTCGAGGCCGTAGTCCTCACGCACATGCGGGTGGTACCAGTACAGGCCGGCGTCAGGGAACCGGAGTCGGTAGGTGAACTCACCGCCCACCGGGATGGGCTCCTGGGTCTCGTAGGGAACGCCGTCGTAGCGGTTGTCGAGACGCAGCCCGTGCCAGTGCACGGTGGCCGGGGCGTCGGCGTCGTTGCGGACGTGCACGGTGATCTCCGATCCCTGTCGGACCCGCAGCGTCGGGCCGGGGATGGAGCCGTTGTAGGACAGCATTCGCAGCACGTCGTCCCCCACGGTCTTGGCCACGGCAGCGATGCGAAGGTCGAACGACTCGCCGTCGCCGATCTCCACCTCCCGGGAGGGAAGGCACTGCTCGAGGCCGGCGGCGTCGGTGGAGAAGGTGGTCGCCTCGGTGGTGGTCATGGTCATCACAGCTCCTTGGCGTTTGTGGCGTGCATGAGGACGGAACGGAGGTCCTCGGGGATGGGCATGGGCTGCAGTGCGCTGACGTCGGCGCCGCCGGTGTTGCCGACGGGGTACCGGCCGCTCAGCGAGCCCGGCGCGGCGACGACGAGGCGCAGCAGCTGGCCCACGACCTCGCGGCGGTCGTGTCGCCGGAGGGCGGCACCCAGCATGGCCACGTGGGTGCGCAGGTGGGGCACCGTCATCGGCTGGCTCAGGATGTGAGCCCGCTCCAGGTGGTGCCATTCGCCCGGCTGATCCCCGCGGCGCCTGGCGGTGACGGCGGCGGCCCGTTCCTCGGACCAGGCCCGTCGCAGCTCGGCCCGCACTTCGGCCTTGTCGGCATCGATGGTGGTGGTCAGGTTCTTCATGACTCCTCCTCAGAGGTCAGTTCTCGGTTCAGGACGTGGGCAGGGGAGAGCCGGTGCGGACGGAGCGGACGACGTCGCCGATGGCTCCAACTGAGTAGCTCGAATCGCTCTTGTCTGTGAGAAGCGACACGTGGGTGGCGGGTGCCACCCGGTGGCTGCTGTTCGTCGACAGCGCCGCCATCCGGACCTGGGCGGCGGACCAGCCCGCCTGCTGACCCTCACCGGCGGTCACCACCGCCAGCGGCTTGCCGCCGAGGTCGGTGAGCGCCCTGGCCTGGGTGAGTGCCGCTGGTAGCTGGGAGTGCTCGTCGCGCTGGCTGCGGAGGTTCCGTGGGCTCGTGGCGAAGGCGCGGGCCTGGGCGTTGGCTGGCGCCGGCAGGGTCTCACCAGCACTGGCGTTCACGAGTTGTCCGAGCCCCAGGCGGCTGAGGCTGGGAGCGACGCCCAAGAGCCGGCGCATGACCGAGTATGTAGACGGGAAGCTGGGCAGCACGGTGAAGGCCTCGGGGCTGGTTGCGTCGAGGAGGACCAGGCCTGCGACCTCGTTGGGATAGCGCGCCGCATAGGTCATGGCGTACGGACCGCCGGAGGAGTGCCCGACGAGCACGTACGGCCCCGGCTCCTTGGCCCGCTCGAGGAGCGTGTGGAGGTCGGCGGCGATTGCGGCGCCGTCTTGCGGACCGGCGGCGTTCTCGCTCCACCCCTGGCCGGCGCGGTCATAGGCGCAAACCCGGGTGTCGGCGGCCAATGCGGTGGCGATCCAGGCCCACTCCGGCGAGGTCTCGCCCAGTCCGTTTGCGAGCACGACGGTCGGGCTGCCGGTGCCGGTGCAGTTCAGGTGCAGGCGGTGGCCGCCGACGTCGTAGGACTGGCCCGGCATGGCGTAGGAGCGGCGGTCGAGCGACAGCTGCACCGTCTCGTAGCCGCCTCCGACGGCGCCGAGGGCGAGGAAGGCGACCACTGGGTACAACAGCCACGCACGGGTTCGACTCTGCAGGTGCCGGCGGGAAGCCAGTGCGATCCACACGGCCAGGGCCAGCACCGGGGCGGGCCACAGCCATCCCATCGTCCTGAGCGCGTCGTCGCCGGGGGCAAGGAGCAGCAGCGCTGTCCCGACGGTTCCCATGGCGCCGGCGGGCACGAACGCCCACCGCTGGGGCTGGCTCGACATCCGAGTCGAGAGGACGGCAAGCATGGTCCAGCCGGTGGCGAAGGCGACCAGCGCCGAGCCGGTGATGACGTGCTCGGTAGCGCCGGCGAAGACGACCAGCGTCAGCAACAGCGCGCCCACCAGCCCGGTGAGGACGGAGCCGGCGACGATGCGGGCTATCGGGTCTCGGGAGACGGTGTCCCCAGTGGGAGGTGTGGAGAGGTCAGCGGGGTGGACGGGGCGGGCTTGAATCGTGCTCATTGATGCTCCTTGGGGTGATGTAGGGAATGTGATCGGGTGAGGATTCAGCGACCCATCAGGAACCCAGCGGTTGCATCCGGTCGCACCCTTTGAGCTCCTTCCCGCGACGCCTCCTCGACATCGTGGGCTGAGCGGCTTTCATGGGACTGTCCACCCGCTGTAACCGGTGCGCCGGGGCTCAGAGGCGGCCGGGTCAGCGCCCCGCTCGACAGCGAGGGAGTGCTCGATCCAGTCCTCCTTGCCGTCGGGGTAGACGAGGACCCGGCGATAGCCCAACTGCTCGAGCCGACGAGCGGCGGCCTCGGAGTTCCGACAGGTGGCGCTGCAGTAGACGACGATCTCCGTGTCGAGGTCCGGGAGCAGCCGGGGCGCGAGCCGATCGACCTGGTCGGGCGGGATGTTGATGGCGCCCGGCAGGTGGGCGTCGGCGAAGTAGGCCGAGCCGAGGGCCTCGACGAGCACGGGTGGCTCGCTGCTCCCGAGCTTCGCCTGCAGATCCTGCCTTGAGATGGTCGTCGTCAATGCTGCTCCTCGTCGCGGCCGCTTGGCCGTCACCGTCATCAAACCGGAGGCACCTGTCATGCCACTTGCACGACGGAGCAGGACGGACGACCCGCGACCTCCTCGGTAGCCTGGGGCCGTGCGGTTCGGGATTCTGGGCCCGCTCGTAGTGGCAGAGGGCGACACGCCGGTCGAGATCCGCCGCGGGATACCCCGAACGCTGCTCATCGCCCTCCTGCTGCGAGGGGGCGAGACGGTGGGCGCTGGCGCCCTCATGGAGTTGCTCTGGGGCGACGACCTGCCGAGGAACCCGGCGAACGCGCTGCAGATCCAGGTGTCTTACGTCCGCAGGATGCTGGGCAGCGCCGAGGCCGGCGGGAGCCAGCGGATCGTCACCCGAGCGGGTGGTTATGCGATAGAGCTGGGGCCCGACGAGCTCGACGCTCAGGAGTTCGACCGGCTCGTCCGTGAGGCGGCCGCTCGCCGCAGCGGCGGGTCAGCGGACGATCTGGTTGCCGCGCTCGAGCTGTTTGACCGCGCCCTCGCCCTGTCGCGGGGCGACGCGCTCGAAGACGTCGCTGGCGAAGCGTTCGTGATCGGTGAGGTCACCCGGCTGGAGGAGTGCCGGTGGGCGGCCGTCGAGGCCCGAAACAACGTGCTGCTCGCTCTCGGGCGGCACGCGGAACTCGTCGGCGAGCTCGGTCAGCTGGTCAACCGCCTCCCCCTGCGCGAGCGGTTCCAAGAGCAGCTCATCCTCGCCCTCTACCGGTCCGGCCGCCAAGCCGACGCCCTGCGTTCCTATGCCAACGCCCGCCGCGTCCTGGTCGAAGAGCTGGGACTCGAGCCCGGGTCGAGGCTGCAGGAACTGGAGCACGCGGTGTTGGCCCAGGACCGGTCGCTCGATTGGAAGCGGCCCGCCGGCCCGCCCGCGGCCACGCCGTCACCCACGACCGCGGCTCAGTTCACGGGGGGGACCCTACCCGTGCCTATGGCGTCGCTCGTGGGCCGGGAGGCGGAGCTGGCCAGCGCCCGTCAGTTGCTGGGCCGGGCCCGCATCCTCACTCTCACCGGGCCCGCCGGGGCGGGGAAGAGCCGCTTGGCGATGGAGCTGGCCCACCTCGAGGCGGAGGTGGGCACCGTCTGGTTCGTGGATCTGGCCAGCGTCACCACCGACGATCGCGTTGCCGCGGTCGTCGCCGCCGCACTCGGGGTACCGTCGGCCCCCGACGAGGACACCGTCACCGCCGTCACCGGTGCCCTGGCCATCGAGCAGGCGCTGCTCCTCCTCGATACCTGCGAGCACGTGCCGGCCGGAGCCGCGGAGGTGGCCAGCCGGGTTCTGCGGCGGTGCCCCAAGATGCGTGTCCTGGCCACCAGTCGGCGTCCTCTGGGCATTTCTGGGGAGATCGCCTGGCCCGTCCCTCCGCTGGCCCTGCCACCACCGCGCTCGACGAGCAGGGAGGAGATTGCATCGTTCGCTGCGGTCGCCCTGTTCTGCGAGCGAGCCGAGGCGGTGCGCCCCAACTTCGCCCTGACCGACAGCAACGCCGCCGACGTCGCCGCCATCTGCCTGGCCCTCGATGGGCTACCCCTCGCCCTGGAGCTCGCCGCCGCCCGAGCCGACGTGCTGACCCCGGCGGCGATCCTGGCCCGCCTGCAGAACCGCTTCGATCTACTGGTGGAGGGCGGACGCGACGCCGCCGCCCGCCAGCAGACGCTGCGGGCCGCGCTGGACTGGAGCTTCGAGCTGCTCACGCCCGACCAACGCCGCTTCTTCGCTCGCTTGGGTGTGTTCTCCGGGAGCTTCGGCCTCGACGCCGCGGTGACGGTCGCCGGCGATGGGTTCGCCGACCCCCTCTCGCTGCTGTCGGCGCTGGTCCGCCACTCCATGGTGTCCGTTGCCGGCGACGACCGCTACCGGCTGCTCGACTCCCTCCGGGCATACGCCGTGGAGCTGCTCGGCAAGGAGGAGGCCGGGACTCGCCATCGTCACGCCCGCTACTACACCGACCTGGCCGAAACGGGTGAGCAGGGGATCGTGGGCGCCGACCAGGTGGTGTGGCTCGCCGACCTGCGGGCCGACGTGCCCAACTTTCGGGCCGCGGTGGAGTGGTCGTTTGCGGCCGGGGAGTATGAGCTGGCCGCCCGTGTGGCCGGCGCCCTCGGGTGGTTCTGGACGCTGGAGGGCATGCTCGACGAGGCCGTCGGCTACCTGGAACGGGCGGTCACACACTCGGACCTGCCGCCCCTGGTCCGGTCCAAGGCGCTGTGGGGTCTCGGTCTCATCGCCAGCTCCCTGGGCCGCCTGGAGCGGGCCCGGCAGGCGGGCGCTGAGAGCGTCGCTCTCGCCCGAGCCGCGGGTGACCCAGTCGCTTGCGCCCGCGGGTTGAACACCCTTGGCGTGACCGAGTGGGCCCTGGGACACCTCGAGACGGCAGCCTCGGCCCAGGACGAAGCGATCTCCCTGCTGGAGTCGTCCGGCGACCTTTGGGGCATGGGTGTGTGCACCGCCCTGCGCGCCCGCACCGCACTCGACGCCGGCGACCCGGAGGGTGAGCGACTGGCACGGGCCGCGCTCCCGGTGGCCCGGGCCTCCGGCGATCGCCACGTCATCGGCATCGCGCTCGAGCAGCTCGCTCAGCTGGAGCTCGCGGCAGGCCGGGCGGAGTCCGCGAAGGAGGCGGCCGCCGAGTGCCTGGCCATGCATCAGGTGGTTGGCTATACCGAGGGCACGGTTGCTGCGCTTCACGTCCTGGCACGGAGTGTCGCCGGCGGCGGAGATACCAAGGAGGCGCGTCTGCTGCATCTCCGTGCCCTCTCGCTGGCAACACGGATCGGCCATGCCGCAGCCGTGTGCGAGGCGCTCGAGGGGCTGGCGGCACTGGCCGCAGCCGAGCAGGACTTCGAAGAGACGTTGCGTCTCCTCGATGCCGCCCAGCGCGAGCGCGAGGCACGCGGCCTTCCGCTTCGGGCGCTCGATCGCCCGGCCGTGGACAAGCTGCGCCGGACTGTGGAACAGGGAGCCGGCTCCGCGGCGATCCCGGATCTGGTGGCCGTCACCCGAGCCAGCTCGACCGAGGCGGTGGTCACCCGCCTCCTGACCGCGACGCCGGAGGGGAGTCGATGACATCGACGGACGCAACCGAGGCCGACGCCCACGGCGCGGAGATCGACATCGACGCTCCGCCCGAACGCGTCTACGCTCTTCTCGCCGACGTGACACGGATGGGGGAGTGGAGCCCGGAATGCGTCCGCTGCCGATGGATCGGTGCCCACCGACGCCCGGAGGTGGGCGCGCGCTTCCGAGGCAGGAGCCGCAATGGCTGGCGCCGATGGTCGACGGTATCGACGGTCGTGGCTGCGACACCGGGGCGGACGTTCGCCTTCGCCGTCACCTACGTTCGGCTACCGGTCGCCACCTGGCGCTACGAGTTCCGAGCGAACGGGCGCGGCGGCACGCACCTGGCCGAGTCGGTCGAGGATCGCCGCGGCCGCCTCATCCGTGCCCTCTCCCCCCTCATCACGGGGTCACCTGACCGGAACCGGCGTAACGGCGAGACGATGAAGGGCACGCTCAGTCGCCTGAAGACCGCGGCCGAGCGGCAGTAGCCCACCTGCGACGACCCAGGAGGCGGGCCGCTCGCAATTTCAGCGCCCGGACGGGGGTAGGCCGGCGTCTCGCAGCCGGTCGCCAACCTGAGTCGGGACCACGATGCGCCACCGGGCCTCCTCCAGCTGGGCGCGGCTCACAACCAGTTCTCCGCCCGGCTGCCCGCCGTAGGAGAACCGGAACACACAGCGGTCGCCTTGATCTCCCACTTCCTCGAAGTGGCGCGTGCTCTCCCGGCGGATGGGACCCAGCCCGACGACGGCGTCATGTCCAGGCCGTCCCAGCTCGACCTCCAGCTGGTAAACCGTCGGGTTGTCGATGGTCAGCCGGGGGACGAAGGACGGCCCCTCCAGCCAGGAGCTGGCGACGAAGGCGAAGCCGACCAGCACGGCCGCGCCCACCGCCAGACCGATGGCGGCGAACGGCGGTCGGGCCAGGGCCTTGCCGGGTCGGATGCGGACGTCTCTCATCGGGCAGCTCCTTGTGTTGTGGGACGCGGCTATCGCCGCTTCTTGGCCTTCTGCTTCCGAGGCCGCGGCGGGCCGCTGGGGCGGTGGGTCGGGGCGAGCGGCGTCCGGCCTCCGTCGGACCCGCTCCCGCTCGGCACCGCCGCCAGCTCGTCCTGCTTGGGTGCTGGCCGGGAGGGCGCAGACGGGGTGACCGGGGCCGGCGTCCGGACTGGACCTCCGCCTGACGAGCGCCGGCCCTCGATGGCCACCGCCAAAGGCGCAGCCGTGAAGACGGAGGAGTAGGTCCCCACCACGATGCCCACGATGAGGGCGAGAGCGAAGTCGGTCAGGGTCTCGCCTCCCAACAGGTAGAGCGCAGCCAGGACGAACAGGGCGCCGAGGCCGGTGTTTAGGTGCGGGGGATCGTCTGCAGGCAGGCGTCGTTGGCCACCGCGGCCAGCGGCTCACGGGACCGGGCCCGGCGCTGCTCCCGGATGCGGTCGAACACCACCACCGAGTCGTTGATCGAGAACCCGATCACGGTGAGCAGGGCGGCGAGGAACACGCCGTCGAGGTCCTTGCCCAGCCAGGCGAACACGCCGAGCAGGATGACCACGTCGTGGAACATGGCCGTGACCGCGGCCGCTCCGTAGGTCCAGCGGAACCGCACCGCCAAGTACAAGAGCTGGGCGCCCAAGGCGAGGGCCAGGGCGATGATGGCCTTGCGACGGAGCTCGTCGCCGATGGTGGGACCCACGAACTCGTCCCGCAGCTCGGTGGCCGGCCCGCCTACGTTCTCGACCGCTTCCCGCACCCGTTGCTGCTCCTCGCGCGAGAGCCTTCCGCTGCGGACGACGACGTTTCCGTCTCCCGACTCCTGCACCACCGCTCTGGGGAGGCCGGCCTCGGCCAACTCCGAGCGGATCCGGTCGACGTCGGCGGAGCGCTGGGTGCTGTACTCGACGAGTCGTCCGCCGGAGAACTCGAGGGCGTAGGAGAGGCCCCGGGTGGCGATGCCGGCGACGGCCAGAGCTACGACGACGGCCGAGAGGCCGAACCAGAGACGGGCCCGGCCCAGCAGGTCCGGCCCCCGTTCGGCCAGGGACGTTCTCAGACGCCCTCCCACTTCGAGGCCGAGGAGGCGGGGGCGGCCGGCCAGGGCCGGCAGCCGGACGACGGTCTCGACCAGGACCCGGGTGAGGACCAGGGCGGTGAACATCGACACGACCACACCCACGCTGAGAGTGATGCCGAAACCACGGACCCCTCCCGAGGCGAAGAAGAACAGAATGAGGGCGGCGAGCAGGGTCGTGGCGTTGGAGTCGGCGATGGCGCTCCAGGCGTTGCGGAACCCGGTCGCCGTTGCCACCCGCACACTTCGCCCGCTGGCGTGCTCCTCCTTGGCTCGCTCGAACACGAGCACGTTGGCGTCGACGGCCATGCCGATGGCCAGGACGAAGCCGGCGATGCCGGGCAAGGTGAGGGTCGCCTGCATCCCGACCAGCACGGCCAAGGAGATGAGGGCGTAGGCGGCCAGGGCCAGGGCGGCGAGGGCGCCGAGGAGCCGGTAGTAGGCGATCACGTAGAGGATCGTCAGGGAGGCGCCGATGATCGTGGCCAGCACGCTGGCCCGAATTGCGGCGTCGCCCAGGGTGGGTCCCACGGTGCGCTGCTCGACGACGCTGACGGGCACGGGAAGGGCGCCGGCCCTGATGAGGAGGGCCAGGTCCTTGGCTTCCCGCTCGCCGAACTGACCGGTGATGACCGTGTTCCCGCCGCTGATCCCGCTTCCGCAGGCCACACCGGGGGACACGCCGGGACTGGAGATCACCTCCTGGTCGAGGACGATCGCGATGCGGCGCCGGAGATCGCCCTCGGCTGCGCAGGCGGCCTCGCCCGTGAGCTTGGCCCACTCACGCGAGCCGTCACCCCGGAACTCCACTTCGGCCTGCCACTCGCCTCCGAACGATCCACCAAGGGTGGCCTTGGCCGTGCCCACGGCCTCGCCCGTGACCCGGGCCGGGCCGAGCCGAAGGCGCGATCCGTCAGCGTCGGCAAGGACGAGCGGTTCCTCCCCGTCGGCGGACGTGGGCGCGGGAGCGGGGGTGTTTGTCGAGCTCGAGGCTCCACCCTCGATCCCGATGACAGGGTGGAACGCCAGCTGCGCCGTGCGACCGATGACCGCCAGCGCCTCTTCGGGGTCGGCCACGCCCGGGAGCTCGATGATGATCCGCCGGTCCCCGGAGCGCTGGAGGGTGGGCTCGGCCACGCCCAAGCCGTCCACGCGCCGGCGGAGCACCTCGAGGGTGCGCGACGCAGTGTCGCCGTCGACCTTCTGACGGGCGGTGTCCTGGGCCTCGAGGACGATCTGGGTGCCGCCCTGCAGGTCGAGCCCGAGCCGGACAGGCCGGGTCGCCACCAGGGCGGCCGCGGCGGCGAGAACGCCGACGACGACGAGCACGCGCCAACGGAACGCGTTTGACATGACACTCCTCCGATTGACCGCCGGGGACGGCGGTGCCAGTAGCTGCGGCTACGTGGTCGGAAGGAGGGGAGGACCGCGAAGAGGCGAACCGTGGCCCCGTCGACGCCTCGATGGCTGCCCCGACGGGCCGCGAGGAACTCCCTCGGACAGGAGGGCCAGCGGGGCAACCACGGCCAGGAGCACGGCCAGAGCCAGGTAGGGCCGGGTCTTCTGGGGACTTCGCTCCAGCCAGCTGCCTGTCTCCAGGTGGGGCCGGTTGGGGAGGAGCGTGTCGGTGAGCGCCCCCGGCCCACCGGAGATACGAACCGCGGAGCTTCTCGTGGGGCTGAGGTCGGAGGTGACTCCGCCAGCGTCGTGCCCGGCGACGGCGAGGAAGCCCAGAAGCAGGCTGGCGAGGAAATCCCACCGCCTGGCGCCGGGTCCGGTCATCGCCGCCATGGTACTTGCCGCCTCATCGCACAATCCCCGCGAGCTAATGCTCACTCACGACCACCAAGCGATCGGCGGACGACTCGGCCCCCCACACCTCGCCGGGCCGGCCCAGCATCTGGCGCACGCTGGCGTCGGCGTCGGGGAGCGGGAACGCGGTGAACCGCTCGGTCTCCGGCTCAAAGCGGACGATGGCGTTGGAGCCGAAGTCGGTGAGCCACACCCGGTCGCGGTCGTCCACGTAGACGGAGTACGCCTGGGGGCGGGTGCCGGGGAGCTTCCACTCGCGCCACTTACCTTCGTCCGGGTCGTACACGCCCACCTGACCGACGTTCCACTCGCTGACCCACACCCGCCCGCGGGAGTCCAACCACACCCGGCGGGCGCCCTGCCCGGAAGTGGGGGGGTCGATCCGGGTGGCCGTGCCCGTGGCCGGGTCGATGCGGGCGATGTGACTGCCGGCCAGCGAGGCGTAGTAGACGGCGCCGTCGGGGGTGACGGTGATCCCGTACGGGCCCCGGCCGCCGGGCGCCTCGAACACCTGGACCCGGCCGGAGGAGACCTCCAGCCGGCCGTAGTAGCCGGCCTGGCCGGTGAACCACAGGACGCCGTCCCGCCCGAACACCGCGGTGTTGAGGTTGACGTTGGGAGTGCCTGGGGGCATCGGGTACCGGGTGACCTCGTTCGTGCCGGCATCGACCCGGACGAGGGCGTTCAGCCCGCTGTCGGTCACCCACGGATGACCATCGGGCCCGACGATTACGCCGTGCGGCGCCGAGCCCGCACCCAGCTTCACCTCATGGACGTCCCCGGTGGCGGGGTGCAGCCGGCCCAGCTCGCCCGAGCCCTGGGCCGTATACCAGACACCCCCATCAGGAGCGGGGGCGACGTCGTGCGGCCGGGATCCGGCGGGGACCGGGTAGGCCGTCACCGCGCCCGCGGCGGGCTCGGCGGAAACCGAGGTCTTGGCCGCCGATGAGCCGGAGGCGATGCCGGGCGAATCCGATCCCGACGAGCAGGCGGCGAGCGCCAGGCCGAGTCCTGCCGCCATCCCGAGCCATCGGGCGGTCACCACCGGGCCCACGGTACGCCCTTCCCGGCGCCGGTAGGCACCGGGACGCGCGATGCTATTGAGGAACCGGAGCGGGTGGCGCCTCCGCCACCGTTCCGTGAATCGACGAACAGGGAGGTACAAGCAGGTGGCCTACGAGTTCGATTGCAGGACGGCAGGTGCCGAGGGCTGTAGCTGGAAGGTCCGGGGCGCAACCGAGGACGAGGTAGTGGCCAAGGTGGCCGAGCACGCCAGGAAGAAGCACAAGGTCAAGAACGTCAGCGACACCATCGCCAACTACGCCCGGGCCAACGCCCGGCAGGTCTGATCACAGCTGATGTAGGAGCGGTCGGGCCCGGCGGGCGCCCGACCGCCCCGCCTCTGCTCCCCTAGTCGGGAGGACGGGGCAGGTCGTCCAGAAACGACCGCAGTTCGGCGGTGAAGGCCTGGGGTTGCTCCAGGCTGGAGAGGTGGCCGGCGTCGGGGATGACCGCCAGTCGCGCCTGGGGGAGGCGGTCGCACATCTCCTGAGCCACCTCCACCGGTGCCGTCTGATCCTGTTCCCCCACGACCACGAGGGTGGGGATGTCGATGGAGCTGAGCTCGCCGCTGGCGTCGGCTCGTCCCTTCATGGCTTCCAGGGTCGACACGATCGCGTCCGGGCTGGCCTCGGCCATCAGATTCCGAGCCCGTTCGACGGCGGAGGTTCGGTGCTCCTTGGTGTAGTCGGCCAGCAGGGTACCGAGCATGGTCTCCACCAGTTCTTCGGTCCCCTTCTCCCGCACTTCGTCCTGCTGGCGTGACCGGCGCTCTCGCACCTCGTCCGAGTCCGCTCCCGCCCGGGTGTCGGCGAGGACCAGCGCCCTCAGTCGCGGCCGGTGGCGGCGGGCGAAGGCGAAGGCCACGTACCCGCCCAGCGACAGGCCCCCGAGCGCCACTTCGGGGACGTCCAGCTCGTCGAGGAGGCCGGCGATGACGTCGGCCATGCCGTCGATCGACACAGCGGAATCTTCGGGAAACGGCGCGGACTTACCGAAGCCTGGAAGGTCCGGGGCGATCACCCGCCAACGGTCGGAGAGGTCGGCCACCTGAGGCTCCCACATCGCCGCGTTGAGAGGGAAGGCATGGAGGAGGACGAGGGGGGGATCGCCCGAACCGGCCTCGAGATAGTGCAGCGGGGCGCCGCCGACGGTTGCGAGAGGCATGGTGGCCGACACGCTAGTGGTCGGCCCCTACGCTGAGTCCGTGCGTGCCGGAGTGGTCGTGCTGGTGGGACTGCCCGGTGCGGGCAAGAGCCAGCTGGCGGCGGCGCTGGCGCCGCGCCTGCCCGACGCCCGGGTCATCGACAAGGACGAGGTCCGCCACGCCCTGTTCGCCCCGTGCGACTACACCGCAGCCGAGCGGGACGTCACCTTCTCGGCCATGATGGACGCCGCCCGCTACCACCTTGGTCGGGGCCGGATCGTCCTGTTCGACGGGCTGACGTTCTCGCGGCGCAGCGAGGTGGACGCGGCCGAGGGCGTGGCCAGCGAGAGCAGGGCCTTCTCCGCCGTCGTGGTGTGCGACGTGCCCGTTTCCATCGCCATCGAGCGGTGTGAGCGGGACGCGGCCGCCGGCACCCATCCCGCGGCCAACCGCGACGGCGACCTGGTTCGACGGGTGGCGGCAGAGATGGAGGAGCCTCCCGGTGCCTACCTCACCGTCTCCATGGTGGGTGACCTGGAGCCCGTGGTCGCCGACGTCCTCGCCTACGTGGAGGAGTGCGCCGGGTAGCGGGCGGTGTCAAGCGTTGTCGAAGGCGGGTGGAAATGCGATCTGACCGCGCTGGTTGACCGCGTAGTTGGTCAGGAGCTTCACCATGAACACCTCGTCGGGCACGCCGGGGGGCGGCGCTTCGATGCCGTGGGGCCGGGCCGGCACGAACCCGAAGCGGGTGTAGTAGCGAGGAGGCCCGAGGACGACGACGAGGGGCTCGCCCATGGCGTCCGCCTGCTGCAGTAGGGCCTCCACCAGAGCCACGCCCACGCCCTCGCCCTGGCAGTCGGGTCGGATTCCCAGGGGAGCGAGGGCCAGCACGGCCCAGGACCTGGACCCGGCGAGCTCGACGTAGCTCGCCAGGACGTACCCCACGATCTGGCCCGCGTCCTCCGCCACCAGGGCCAGCTCGGGCACGTAGTGATCCGAAGCCCGGACCCCCTCCACCAGGTCCGCTTCGTTCACCCGGCCGAAGGCGAGCTTGAGGACGTGACGGATGTCGTCGAAGTCCTCGGGGCGCTCCGGCCGGATGGTCACGGCCACGGTCGAATCGCTATCCGGCCGCGGCACGCCATGCCTCCCGTAGCTTCATCTTCGGCCCCGGCCTGCGGATCCCTCCGGCGTAGACCCGAGCCGCCACCCGCACCGTCAGGTACGTGCTCACGAGGGTCAGGGCCACCGAGAGAGGCACCTCCCACAGGGCCACGTGCCCGACGGCGGCCCGGGGGAGCATCGTCATGGGGGCCATGGGGGGGATGAACGACACCACCCGGGCGAGGGTGCCGTCCGGCTCCTGGACGCTGGCCACGGCCACGAAGTACGTCATGGCGATGAGGATGGTGATGGGAGCGGTGGCGTTCCCCACGTCCTCCGGACGGCTGGCGGCCGCGCCCGCGGCGGCGAAGATGCAGCTGTAGAGGCCGTAGCCGAGCATCGCCCACAGGAAGACGGCGGCCATGGTCAGGGGGGTCCCGGAAGGGATGTCGAGAGAGCCCAGCCCCC
The DNA here is from genome assembly GCA_046262035.1 of Acidimicrobiales bacterium. Classification (GTDB taxonomy): domain Bacteria; phylum Actinomycetota; class Acidimicrobiia; order Acidimicrobiales; family AC-14; genus JBHENM01. The sequence continues at coordinate 15,771 of JBHENM010000242.1, forward strand.
AGGCGACGAGGCCGGTGGGGACAGCGATGGCCAGCAGCTGCACGACGGCCACGATCCCGATCCCCAGGACCTTGCCCGCCAGCAGCTGGCTCGGCCGCAGGGCGCCCAGGAGCACCTCGGACACCCTCGAAGACTTCTCCTCCAGCACGCCGTTGGCCACGGTGAAGCCGTAGGTCAGGAGCAGGAGGTAGATCACGAGGACGCCGGAGAAGGCCAGCGGGCGGTTGGACTCGCGCGCCGGGGGAGCGGGGTCGACCCGGTCGACGCGCAGCTCCTCCGGTTGCAGCAGCGCGGTCGCTTCGGCCGGGTTCAGGCCGGCCGAGGCCAGCCGGCCCGAAAGCCGCACCTCGAAGACCGCAGTATTGAGGAGGAAGACCAGCCGCTCGGGCGCTTCGTTCCGGACGAGGAGGCGGGTGCCGTCGACCACGGCCAGGGTCACCACCTCGGCTTTCACGGCCGCGGCCGCCGCCGCCGCATCGGGAAACCGCTGCGTGCGGACGCCGACGTCCAGGGTGGGGGCTAGCCGGTCGATGGCCCGCTCGAGCTCGGGCGTCTCCGGGCCGACGAGCCCGATGCTGTACACGGGTTCGTCGTCCCCGACGAGCTGGGGGATGACCACAGCGGCGAGGGCCACCAGCAGGTAGATGACGGTGCTGATGAGGAAGGACTTGGCCCGGAGCCGCTCGCTGATCTCCCGCCGGCAGACCAGCCCGATCGTGCTGTTCACTGATCCGCCACCCTCCGGTGCCGGCCCAGCGGTCGTTGCTGGGAGCGGCCTCCCGGGCCGCTCATTGATTGACGGCCTCGCGGAAGAGGCGGGACAGCGGGGGAAGCTCGAGGCCGAAGTCGACGACGCGGCCCGAGGCGGCCGCCCGTTGGAGCAGGGCCAGGGCGTCCACACCCGGCTCCAGCGACAGTCGGGTGCCGTCGCCGTCGGCGTGCTCGATGGTGACGCCCGGGACACCGGCCGCCCAGGCGCCGTCCACTCCCTCGACCAGCACACGGAGGAAGCGACGGCCGCTCGACCGCTTGAGGTCCCGGACGACGCCCGAGAGCACGAGACGGCCACGGTGGATGATGGCCACCGAATCACAGATGTCCTCGACCAGATCGAGCTGGTGGCTCGAGAAGACGACCGTCACCCCCGCCGCGGCGCGCTCGGCCAGGACCTCGCTCAAGGCGTCGACGGCCACCGGGTCGAGCCCGGAGAAGGGCTCGTCGAGCACGAGCAGGTCGGGATCGTGGACCAGGGCCGCTGCCAGCTGGACCCGCTGCTGGTTCCCCAGGGACAGGGCCTCGGCCCGGTCCTTCGACCGCTCCGCCACCCCCAGGCGTTCGAGCCACCGGTCCCCGGCGGTGGCGGCCTCGGCGGCACTGAGCCCATGCAGCCGTCCGAAGTAGATCAGCTGGTCGCGAACCCGCATCTTGGGATACAGGCCGCGCTCCTCTGGGAGATACCCGAACCGGATCCGGTCGGCCTGGGTGAGCGGCTGCCCCTTCCACCGGACCTCGCCGCTGTCGGCACGGAGCAGACCGAAAACCAGCTTCATGGCCGTGGACTTGCCGGCCCCGTTGGGACCGAGCAGCCCGAAGAGGCGCCCGGGGGGCACCTCCAGCGACAGGTGGTCGAGGGCGACCACTTCGCCGTAGCGCTTGGTCAACTCCGAGAACTCCAGCACGTCGCCAGGGTAGAGGGACCGCGGTCACCCGCTGGCGAGGGGCGGTCGCCGCTGGTCCCCGGTAGCGTCGATGTCCGGATGGAGCGTCGA
>JBHENM010000243.1:0-3872 GCA_046262035.1 Acidimicrobiales bacterium
CCCACGAGCCGCCTGATCTCCACCCGTGGCGGCCGGTTCGCCCAAGCCGTGCCCATCCCCGTCGGCACCGGGGTGCGACCCCTGGTCCTCGTCGGCGGGCTGGAGTACGGCGACGACCTCGCCTACCGGCTCCGGCGTCAGGTCGGCAACCTCCCCAACGTCATTCTCGTGGCCGGGAGGCAGGTGGCGGGCTCCACCCTCTCCATGCCCCTGAGGGAGGCGCCCGGCTTCGGCGAAGGCGAGACCGACGGGCCTCCGCCCGTCCCCCAGGTGGCTCGATTGAACGGGGTTGACAGCGTCGTGGCCTACGTGCCCGTGGGCCGCTCGGCCCAGGACCCGATCGGTGGCGCCCTCGGCATCGCGCTGCCCGACCCCTCGGTGGCACTCGACCGGGAGCTGGCGGCCCGCCGTCTCCTCGCCGGGACCCTGCTGGCCGTGCTGGCCGTGGTGTTGGGCTGGTTCCTCTTCCGCGGGCTCACCAAGCCCCTGGTCAACCTGGCCCGCACCGCCGTCCGTATCGCCGGCGGTGAGCTCGAGCAGCCGTTCGTGGCCCAGGGCAGCGACGAGATCGCCAGGCTGGCCAAGGCCCTCGAGCACATGCGCCGGGAGCTGCGGGCCAAGCTCGATCTGGTCGCCCACCAGGCCGCTCAGCTCCAGGTGAGCTCCCAACGCATCGTGGCCGCCCAGGACGAGGAGCGCCGCCGCCTGGCCCGCGACCTCCACGACGGCATCCAGCAGCAGCTGGTGGTGCTGCGGCTCCGGCTCGGCCTCGGCCAGGAGGCTTCCGGCCAGGGCGACGAGGCCGGCCTGCTGGCCGATCTCGGCGGCGAGCTGGACCACACCATCGAGTCGCTGCGGGAGGTGAGCCACGACCTCTACCCCGCCATCCTCCGCGACCGGGGCCTGGCCGCCGCCGTGCGCAGTTATGCCGGGCGCATCCCCGTCCCCAGCACCCTGGCCGTGGAGCCGGATCCCCTTCCCCGGATCTCGCCCGACGTCGAGAGCGCGGCCTACTTCCTGCTGTGCGAGGCCGTCACCAACATCATCAAGCACGCCCAGGCCAACGACATCGCCATGAGCATTTCCGTGGCGGGCGACCACCTCACCCTGCGGGTGGCGGACGACGGCCGGGGGTTCGACAACCGGGCCGGGGGCCACCGCGGGGGTCTGCTCCACATGGACGACCGAGTGCGATCGTTCGGCGGCAACCTCGACATCCAGAGCGAGCCCGGCGCGGGCACCACCGTCGTGGCCTCGTTCCCGCTGACTCCGCCCGACGACGAGGAGTCGATGTTCGCCCGGCCTGAGCCGCCCGACCCTTTTCAGCGCCCGCCCGAGAGCGAGCAGCCGGTGGTGGCCGTCAGCCCGTCTGGCGCTGGAGGAAGAACAGCACAGCCGCAACCCGGTGGTTCGTATCCAGGTCCTCGCTGAGCCCCAGCTTCCGGAAGATGGCGTTGATGTGCTTCTCCACCGCCCGCTCGGTGAGGGACAGGGTGCGGGCGATGGAGGCGTTGGTACGGCCGCCCGCCATCATGGCCAGCACCTCGTGCTCCCGCTCGGTGAGACCGTGGAGCTTCGAACGGCTCCGCCGCCGCTGAGCCTCGAGGAGCCCGTCGACCACCTTGGGGTCGAGGATCGACCCGCCGGCGGCCACCTCCCGTAGGGCCTCGGCCAGCTGGGCCGGGTTGCCCAGCCGCTCCTTGAGCAGGTAGGCCCGCCCGTTGGAGCCCTCCCGCAGGAGCTCCAGGGCGTACTCGGGATCGTCGAACTGGGACAGGATGACGACCCCCAACCGGGGCCACCGCTTGCGGATGACGTGGGCCGCGTCGATGCCCTCGGTGCGGTGCGTCGGCGGCATGCGGATGTCGAGGAGCACGGCGTCGGGGTCGGTGGCGTCGATCACGCCCATGAGCTCCTCGGCGTCGCCCGCGGTGCCTACCACCTCGATGCCCTCGATGGACGACAGGGCGCTGCGCGCCCCCTCCCGCACCAGATACCAGTCGTCGGTGACAATGACGCGCAACGAGCGCGTCCCGCCTGTGTCAGTCGCCATGGACCCCCCGGTCAGCCGTGCTCATGCTAGGCCGGACGCCGCTGGCCGGGCTGCGTTCTCGGCCCTGGTGGTGGTGCTACCACCACCGGTCAAGACGCCGGGTACCACCATTCCGCTCCGGAGGCCGACCGGCCAGAATCCTCCCAGGGAACCCCCAGCAAGGTTCCCGAGGGAGGTTGGAGGTTCGTCATGGGCACGGTCAGATCGGTCGGGAGCGGACCGTTCCTGGCGTCGCCCTCCAGAGTGCTCACGCCGTCCTTCCCCCCAGGACGGAGCAACGAGAAATTCCCCGCCACCTCTGAGCGGAGGTCGGCGCCACCGACGGATGGCACCGGCCTTCGAGCGGGCACCGCTCAGACGATGGGGATGGAGCTTCCCGGCGGCGGACATCGCGCCCGGTGCGGCGGACACCGGAGCGCGATGGGCACGGGAACGACCGGCGCCAGCCGGTCAGCCGCCAGCTAGGCCGGCGGAGGCAAGCCCACCCTTTCCTCCGTCGGCTTGGCCGGCACGGTCACGGTCAGGACGCTGGGGTCGGCGGCACGGTGAATCTTTGCCCGGGGAAGATCAGGTCCGAGTTGCCAGGATCGACGAGCGAAGCGCGGTTGGTCTCGATGAGCGCTCGCCAATAGGGCACGACCTCCGCTTCCGAGGGTAGCCGGCCCCACGCCCGGACCAGCGTGTCCTCCGCGATCGACCAGAAGCACTCGCCCGGCTGCACACCCCACGTCGGATCGACGCTCACCCTGCCGGGGGCCTCCGGATGCGGCTCGGGCGCAGCCGGTGGAGCCGCTGGCGGCGGGGGGTCCTCGCCCCCCGGCAGGAGGCGCATGGTCACCGTGGGGGGAGGCCGGCTGTCCTCGGTCGGCTGTCCGGCGGCCGCGGCCTGGGGGTGGGTAGGGCCGGCCACGGCCGCCGGAGGATGGGGCCCGAGGGCGAGGGCGAACGTGGGCGACACCGTCGTGGCCAGACTGGCTCCGGCGGCGGCAACCAAGAGGCGGCGCACGGCGGGGACGGTCAGCTGGTCGGCCAAGGTCACCAGACAGGCCGACCGGAGCAACCGCACGGCCATCCCCAAGAGCGACACGGCCAGCAGGTACCACGCCGCGGTGAGGGCGACCAGGCGCAGGAGGGCGAAGACGGTCACGATTGGATCTTCTGTCACCAGCCAGTGGACCCACGCTGGCGGCCTGGCTAGGGACGGCGTCGCCAGGGTCCCTCCACCCGCAGCCTGGAGGACCAGGATCGCCGCGGCGACGGCCAGCAGCCATCGCCCCAGCGCAGTTCGGCCGCTCACGGTGGGCTGGCCTGCGCCTGCAGTACCGCGGGCCCGCCTGTGGCCCGTTCGACCACCAACTCGTGACAGCCGTCGCCGTCGAGGTCTGCGGCACGGAGAGTGCGGGCTCCTCCCACGCGGGCCAAGGCCGGAGCGTGGATGTCCTGGCCGGCCGTCGCCCAGCCGTCGAAGGCGAAGACTTCACCGGTCGCCGGACGGAGGAGCGCGAGCGACCGTGACCCGGCGCAGGACCAGTCACCCACGGCGGCGAGATCGCCCGGCTGGCCCACCGCCCACCTCCTTCCGCCGGTCTCGACGACACCATCGTGGAAGCGGACGGTTTCGGCGCAGCCGTCTCGGTCGATGTCGGCCGTCATCGGAGCGTCAACCGGGGCGCAGCCACTCCGAACCGGTTCCGTAGCTCGAACCGGTGGCCGCTCGGCGACCGTGGTCGGAGGGCTCTCACGCCGTGGTGGGACCTCGGGCATCTGGAGCGCGTGGGACGGTCGATCTCGCCCGCTCGATCGGAGGAAGAGGAGTACG
>JBHENM010000244.1:0-1639 GCA_046262035.1 Acidimicrobiales bacterium
CGTGGAGGTGGACGAAGCGGCCGGCGGCCGGGTCGTTGCCGGGCGCGGCCGGGTGGTGGACGTGGTCGAGGGCGGCGCCTGACCGAGGACGATCTTCCCGTTGTCGGGCGGGTCGTCGGGAAAGCCGGCCACTACGATCCCAAGCAGCGCAGCAGCGCCGAGGATGAACGCGGGGATCAAGCGCCGGCGGTCCATTGAGCCACACATCCTACGACACGGCGACCGTCAGCCTGAGGAATACCCGTTACCGACAGCCCTAGGCGCGACTCCGGACGGCGCGCTGAACCGGGCGACGTCCATGTTGCCTCGCGCAAGTGTTGGACAGAGTCTGGCGACCATCAACAAGGCGCCTTTCGTTCTGGCACCAGGCCTCCAACAGCGTCATCCATCGCCTCGTTGGGCGCCGTAGGTTGCCCGCCGTAAGTGTTGGACAGCGTGTTATAGCCCCATCAACCGCCACCCGCCTGCCACCAGGCTCTCAATCAGCTCACCGAAGGGCGGCGAGCACCTCCTGCCAGGGAACCCTGCCCTCGCGCAGCAGGCGCGGCTCCAGCCCTGTGCAGTCGACGACGGTGGAGGGTGAGCCACGGCACGGACCGCCGTCGAGCACCACGGGCACGGCGGGTCCGAATGCCTCCGCGACCTCCGCGGCTGTTTGGCACGTGGGCTGGCCGTGGACGTTGGCGCTGGTCGTGGCCAGAGGTCCGGTTGCCGCACAGAGGGCCAGGGGGACGGGATGGTTCGGGCAGCGGACGCCGATGGTGGCCTCGTCCTCACCCAGGTCGGCGCCGAGGTCGGGCCGGCGCGGGATCACCAGGGTGAGGGGGCCGGGCCAGAAGCCCGCCATCAGCTTCAGCGCCACCTCCGGGACCGCAGTGGCCAGGGCCACCGCCTGGTCGACGCTGCACACGAGGACCGGCAGGTCCACGTCCCGGGGCCGGCGTTTGGCCTGGAAGATCCGCTCGGTGGCGCCCCGCAGGAAGGGATCCACAGCCAGCCCGTACACCGTGTCCGTCGGGATCCCCACCGGCCGGCCCGCAGCCAGAGCAGCCCTCGCGCCGGCCAGACTGGTCTCGGGAGGCGGGTCACCGAGCGCCGCAAGAATGGTCAGGATCAGACCCTACCTACGACCATCCGGAGACGGTCCTGCAGGTCGCGGCGCACGTCCACGGCGGCGAAGCCGGCCTCCAGGGCCATGGCCGCTGCCGCTCCGGCCTGGTCGGGAGCCACCTCCACCACCAGGACGCCGGAGTCGCAAAGCCAGACGGGGGCTTCCTCGATGACCTGGGACACGGCCTCGAGACCGGTGGGACCGGCCACGAGAGCTTCGGCCGGCTCCCACTCGCCCACTTCCGGAGGCACGGCATCTCCGGACGCGACGTACGGAGGATTGGACACGATGGCGTCGACGCGGCCGACCAGCTCCGGCGGAAGGGCGCCGAACCAGTGGCCCTCGACGAGACGCACCCGGGAGGCGGGCAGGCTCCCGAGACCGGCGAGGTTGGCCCGGGCCACGGCGAGGGCGGCGGACGAGCGATCGGTGGCCCATACCCGGGCCCCCGAAGCCTCGCGGGCCACTGACAAGGCGATGGCCCCCGAGCCCGTCCCGAGATCCACCACCACCGGCGGCCGATCGAGG
>JBHENM010000245.1:0-3817 GCA_046262035.1 Acidimicrobiales bacterium
ACCGACGTGGTCTCCACCGAGGTGTTCGCCTACCGGCCCGGGCCGCTGATCGAGGTGCTCGAACGGCTCGCCGACGAGCACGGTGACGGCGATGACCTGCCCGAGGACTACGGCGAGTCGCTGCTCCCCACCCTGGTCGAGGAGCGACGGGCCCACGCGTACCGCCTCGAGGGGTACTGGCGGGACGTCGGCACGGTGGCCAGCTACTGGACGGCCCACCGGGACCTGGTCTGCCAGAACGTGCCCGAGCTGGACGACCGGGACTGGCCCATCCTCACGCTCGCGCCCGAGCGGCCTCCTGCCCGCCTCGGGCCCACGGCCGAGGTGGACCACGCCCTGGTTTCACCCGGTTGCGTAGTCGACGGGCGCGTTGTCCGATCGGTGCTGGGTCCCGGCGTCGTCGTGGCCGAGGGGGCGCTCGTGCGCGACAGCGTGCTGTTCGAGGACTGCGTGGTGGAGAGCGGCGCCGTGGTCGACACGGCCATCCTCGACCGGGAGGCACAGGTCGGAAAGGATGCTCGCGTCGGCGCCGAGTCGGCGGGGGCGGAGGGCGTCACCCTGCTGGGCGCGGGCGCATCGGTGCCCGCGGGGGAGACCGTGGGGGCGGGCGGACGGGTGCCGCGCTGATTTTTCGGCGGCGGGGCGTGATTTGACGCCCGCGGGTTGCTACATTTCCCGGCCGGACCAGAAACGTCGTATGGCAGGGGTGCAAATATGAGCCAGTCGGCAGATAATTCGTTCCAGTGTTCGGCGTGCGGATCGGCGATATCGCCGAACCTCCGCCGGTGCCCGCAGTGTGGCGCATGGGCGCGCCCGTGGAGCGTCGGGGGTAAGCCCAGTACGTGGAGCCGGTACAAGGTCGGTGGTGGCGGCCGCCCCGAGGACTGGGGCGGGGAGATGGGTAACCCGACCGACGCCGTCAGCTCGGTTTGGGTCCGGACGGGCAAGAACGGCGAGTACGTCCGGCAGTCGACGCCCTCGGGCCAGCCTGCGCCGTCGGGTGCGCACGCCCGCAAACAGCGGGAGCGCGTGGCGCGGGAGCGCAAGCGCCGCTCCAAGTCCTGAGCCTCCCCGGCGGGGGCTGAGCGGGGGGACCCTGGGCCCGAGCGGCCCTCTGATCGGGCAGGGCTGGGCCCGAGCGGCCCTCTGAGCGGGCAGGGCTGCTCCAGGCCCGAACTAGGCTGGTCCGCGCCCCAAATCGCCCGAGGAGACCCCTGGCCGTGACGTACGTCTTCGCCTTCGACCATCAGCACCCAGAGCCCCCCATGAACCTGAAGGACCTGCTCGGGGGCAAGGGAGCCAACCTGGCCGAGATGACGTCGGTTCTGGAGCTGCCCGTCCCCCACGGCTTCACCATCTCCACCGACGCCTGCCGCGACTACATGAAGGGCGGGTGGCCCAGCGGTCTCACCGAGGAGGTGTCGTCCCAGCTGGCGGCCCTGGAGTCGAAGATGGGCAAGCGCCTGGGTGACGCCGTCGACCCGCTGCTTGTCAGCGTGCGGTCAGGGGCCAGGTTCTCCATGCCGGGCATGATGGACACCGTCCTCAACCTCGGTCTCAACGACGAGTCGGTCAGGGGCCTGGCCAAGCAGACCAGCGACGAGCGCTTCTCCTACGACAGCTACCGGCGCTTCGTCCAGATGTACGGGCGCATCGTGCTGGGCGTTCCCGGCGATGACTTCGAGCACCTGTTCGAAACGGCCAAGGCCGGTGCCGGCGCCGCCAGCGACGCCGAGATCCCCGCCGCCGTGCTGGCCGAGCTGGTGGACTCCTTCAAGGACGTGGTGCTCCGGCACACGGGCGAGCCCTTCCCCCAAGACCCCACCGACCAGCTGCGAGGAGCCATCGAGGCCGTCTTCCGGTCCTGGACCGGCAAGCGGGCCGTCGACTACCGGGTGCGGGAGCGGATCCCCCACGACCTGGGGACCGCCGTCAACGTCCAGAGCATGGTGTTCGGCAACCGGGACGACAACTCGGGCACGGGTGTGGGCTTCACCCGCGACCCTGCTACCGGTGAGGCTGTCTCCTACGGTGACTTCCTCGTCAACGCCCAGGGCGAGGACGTAGTGGCCGGCATCCGCAACACCCTCAAGCTGGAGGAGATGCGCAACCTCTTCCCCGCCATCTACGACGAGCTGCTGGCCATCTTCGACCGGCTCGAGCGTCATTACCGGGACATGTGCGACACCGAGTTCACCATCGACCAGGGCAAGCTCTGGATGCTGCAGACCCGCGTGGGGAAGCGCACGGGTGTGGCTGCGCTGCGGATGGCGGTGGAGATGGTCGACGACCCCCAGACCCACCTGAGCCACGCCGAGGCCATCCAGAGGGTCACCGCCGAGCACCTCGAAGGAGTGCTGCACCCGCAGTTCGCCGAGAAGGACGTGCCCGTGATCGCCACCGGGCTGGCCGCCTCACCGGGGGCCGCGGTGGGCAGGGCCTATTTCACCGCCGACGACGCCGCCACCGCGGCCGAGCGCGGTGAGAAGGTCATCCTCGTCCGGTCGGAGACGTCTCCCGAGGACGTCCACGGGATGATCGTGGCCGAGGGGATCCTCACCGCCCGGGGCGGGCTGGTGAGCCACGCCGCCGTTGTCGCCCGGGGATGGGGCAAGCCCGCGGTGGTAGGGGCCGAGGCCGTGCGGATCAGCGGCAAGAGCTTCACCGCCGGGGGCACGACGGTGAACGAGGGCGACGTCATCTCCCTCGACGGCACCACGGGCCGGGTCGTCGCCCGCGACGTGGCCCTGAGCCTGGCCGAGCCGCCGCCTGCGTTCGCCACCATCCTGGGGTGGGCCGACGACGTGCGGGCGGGAAAGATGGCCGTGCGGGCCAACGCCGACACGGGCGCCGACGCCGCCGTGGCCCGCGGATTCGGAGCCGAGGGCATCGGCCTGTGCCGCACGGAGCACATGTTCCTGGGCGACCGCCTCCCCATCGTCCGGCGGATGATCCTGGCGGAAACGCCCGAAGAGGAGACGGCCGCCCTCGAGGAGCTGCGCCTGGCCCAGAAGGCCGACTTCCTCGACATCCTCGAGGCCATGGACGGCCTGCCCGTCACCGTCCGCCTGCTCGACCCCCCGCTCCACGAGTTCCTCCCCCGGGTGGAGGAGCTGGCGGTGAAGGCCGCCACCAACGCCTTGAGCGAGGAGGAGAAGGCCTACTACCGGGCGGCCCAGCTCTGGCACGAGTCCAACCCCATGCTGGGCACGCGGGGGGTCCGCCTGGGCGTGGTCAAGCCCGGTCTGTACGCCATGCAGGTCCGAGCCCTCATGGAGGCGGCCGCTGAGAGGGTGCAGGCCGGAGGCCGCCCCGTCGTCGAGATCATGATCCCGCTCACCGTCACCCGGGAGGAGCTGGGCCTGGCCCGCGGCTGGGTGGAGGAAGCGGTGCACAAGGCCACGGAAGGCGTCGACCGTCCGGTAGACGTCACCATCGGCACCATGATCGAGACCCCCAGGGCTGCTCTCCGGGCCGACGAGATCGCCGAGGAGGCCGACTTCTTCTCCTTCGGAACGAACGACCTCACCCAGATGACGTTCGGGTTCAGCAGGGACGACGTCGAGGGCCGGCTCATGGCCACCTACCTCGAGCTCGGCCTCCTCAAGCGGAACCCGTTCGAGACCATCGACCCCGGTGGGGTCGGGGAGCTGGTTCGCGAGGGTGTGACGCGGGGCCGGTCCACCAAGCCCGAGCTTAAGGTCGGGGTGTGCGGCGAGCACGGCGGAGACCCCGAGTCGATCACCCTCTTTCACGACGCCGGGCTCGACTACGTGTCGTGCTCCCCGTTCCGGGTGCCCATCGCCCGCCTGTCAGC
>JBHENM010000246.1:0-16163 GCA_046262035.1 Acidimicrobiales bacterium
TGGCGGGCGGCACGAACCTTCATGGCCAAGAGATGGCGGGGCGACGCGGCGACAACCGTGAGGCCCGGGCGATCCAGGACCGCTGAGGCGTCAAGGTCCGGCCCAGGAGGGAGGTAGGAGGTCGCCTGCTCATTGAGCCACCAGGACGGGAGACCCAGCTCGGTGGCCACCACCCGTGCCTCGGCCACGACGGAGCCGTGGTGACGCCTGATGGCGGCGTCGAGGTCCATGGTCGCGTCCCGGGCGTTGTGGGCGAGGACCATGGCCCCGCCGCCGAAAAGGTACAGCTCGGCGTGGACCCCCCGGCGGTCAAGGTGATGGGCAAGGCGTTCGAGCGCATTCTTGAGCTGGTCACGGCTGAGCAGGGGCCCGTTCATGCCCGGGCGAGGTCGTAGGGGTCGATCAGGACCCCGTGCCGTCGAATCTGCGGCGGCGCATTGTCGGCGGCCAAGCGTCGCAGCGAGGCGAGCGCGTGGGGGCTCCAGGGCTCGGGGAGCATGCGTTCGGGCCGACCCACCCAGGTCGGAGCGGGAACGCTGTCCCGGGCCGCCAGCCACTCGGCGATGCCGGCCAGAAGGGCGTCCCAGCGGACATCGCCAGTTCTGGCCGGCTCGGCCTCGACGAGGGACCGGCGATTGGTCGCCGGTTCGTGCTCGTACTCCTCGAGGAACTCGAGCAGCAGGGACCAGCGACGGTCGGCGTCGGCCTCGTGGGCTACGTGAGCGGCTAGGCGTTGAATGGTCATGGCAGTGAAGGTCGTCATCGCTGGGGCTCCCTGGTCGAGCTCATGGGCGGCGAAGCGGACGGCGGGACCGCTTGAGGACGCCGGCGATGTCGAAGACCATCGTCCCGTAGGGGTTGATGGTTTCGAAGTGGGCGAAGCTCAGGTGGGCCTTGGCCTCGTCGGTGACGTCGTGCCCGTCGGCTTCCTCGGCGTCGATGGCGTCCTCCAGGTAGCCGGTGGTGGACAGGACGCAGGCGTTGACGACGAGGGTGTGGCAGTGGGCCTGGGTGGTCTGGTCGTCGTGGTGGGGGGACCGGACAGCGCCCCGGTTGGCAAAGAAGATGAAGCGGCGGAGGTCGTTGGTGGCCTCGCCCCGGTTGAGCTGGCGACCGATCCGCCGTCGGAAGGCCTCGTCGGTGAACCAGCGCAGGGCGTGGAGGGTGCGCAGCAGCTTGCCGTACTCCAGCATGGCCTTGGCCAGGGGGTGCTGGCGGGAGCCGGCCTGGAGCTTGGCGATCAGCAGCGCGGCGGAGACGTAGCCGAGCTTGAGCGAGCCACCGATGCGGACCAGGTCGTCCCAGTGCTCGGCGATGACGTCGATCTGGGCGTGGTGCTCCAGCAGCGGGCCGGCCAGCGGCCAACGCTGGTAGTAGCTGGGCGGATGCGGCCGCCACAGCGGCGACTCGGCGACCTTGGCGATCCGGGGCGACAGGCGGTAGCCGGTCAGGTCGAACAGGGCGAAGGTGGCCAGCGTCTGGCCGTGGCTCTCGGTGGTGTGCTCGACGATCGGAAGCTCGGTGGTGTTGCCCAGGATCTCGTCCAGCGTGAAGGTGGCGTCGCGTTCGGTGGACAGGATGCTTGACGATCCAAACCCGGACTTCGAGCAATTCCAGCACTTCCCGTTGCTGCTCGAGCGTGGCGCTCTCGAGAAGGCGATGGGCGACGTCGGCAAACTCCCACAGCCGGCGCATCCGCTGGCTCTCGACCAGGTTGCGCTCTTGCCACACCACCAGCGTGGCTCTGTGTTGGCGCAGGGCGGCCAACTCTCCCTCAAGTCGGCCGATGGCCTGCCGAAGCGCTCCAGCGTCTCGGGTGCCGGCCAACTCGTCGGCGTAGGCGTCCCCGAGCGCTTGCTCGAGCCGGGCGATCCCCCGGTCCACGTCGACCACCTGCTCCCGCTCTATCCGCATTTCGGCGCCTCGCATGCCCAGGTACTCCTGCGCCATCGCCAGCCGACGCTCAGGCTCGGCCAGGAGCCGACAGACGGCCTCCCACACCACGAAGTCATAGTCGTCGGCCCGGAGCCACCGGTCGTTACGACACGACTGCAGGTTAGGAGAGTGCACCGAGCGGTTGAAGCAGCGGTAGAAGCGAGCTTGGCGATCCGACCGGTACGCCGAATCTCAGCCAGTGGCCAGGGTCTGGCCGACGACCCCTGTACCGAGAACCCCGTACCTCATCCCGTCAGTATCGCTGAACCGGTCTGCGTTTACAGGATTGTGAATGCCACCGGCGTGCTGTTGTCGTGCTCGTTGCCGACACCGACCCAGCACAGGTACTTCACGCCCGACGTGGTGTTCGTCGGAATGATCCGCGTGACCATGGGGATGTTGCGGTTCGCGTCGCTATTGGCTGTGCCGCCCATGAACGGCCCGGCGTGCGGATTCGACGCAGTCGGGGCCATTCTCAGGCGGTAAGGCGAGTCCGCGGCACCCATGCCCGTCGCCCCAGACTGGATCGGATCCCCGGGCTCACCCGAGGTGGCGCTGAGGGTGGTCTGAGCGCCGGTCGGGACGCAGGCGAAAGCGATGGCCTGAAATCCCAGGACAGCGGCCGCAGCCGCGGCCGGAACAATCGTGCGAAGCCGAGGAGCCCGCCCAGAACCGTTTGAAACCACGTTCTGCCTCCCTCATCCCGGGGCATGAGACCCAGCTGCTCAGCCGCCGCCAGTCTACCAGAGTCTCTTCTAGACGCGATTTGTCGGTAGTGGGTTTGTCCGGGCGCCAGACCCGCCTACTCCGGACTCAGCGGAGGCCCGATCTTGCGTAAAAGCGCAGGTCGGAGTACCTTTGTCCTGGTAGTCGCTTGCGCCCCCGGGAGGATTCGAACCTCCGACGCACGGTTTAGGCGACCGCTACCTCGAGGCGGAACGGCAGCGGAGTATCCACGAACCGGTGTGCGACGCAGACGGCGCCGCCCCGACGGCGGCCAGCGTGAGTGCTGGCCGAGCTCAAAGCGGATCCCGGCCACTCGCGCTCGAGACCCTCATGAACGAGATCGCCATGCTGGAGCGGGTGCGCTCGCTGGGGCTCCCGGCCGACCTGTTCGCCGGGTGCTCCGAGAAGCTGCTGGCTTCCTGGAGGGCACGGGCGGCCCGGTGCTAACCGTCAGACCCTGCGTGCCAGCGCCCCCCCGGTGCGGCTTACGCTCCTGGCCTGCCTGTGCTGGATGCGCACAGCGGAGATCACGGACTCCCTCGTCGACCTCCTCATTGGGCTGGTGCACAAGATCAACGCCCGGGCCGAGCGCAGCGTCGAAGGCGAGCTGATCGACAACCTCAAGCGAGTGCGGGGCAAGGAGGGCATCCTGTTCCGCATCGCCGAGGCGTCCGTGGCGGAGCCTGACGGCACCGTCCGCAAGGCCGAGCCGTTGCGCCGTCCTGATGAAGCGCAGGCGCTCGACGTCGTCATCGGTGTACTCCCGATAGCCGGAAGGCCGCCGAGCGGGATCGGGCAGCAGGCCGATGCCCTCGTAGTAGCGGACCGTCTTGGGGTGGACGCCCACCTGTTCGGCCAGCTCACCGATGCGCATCTACTCCTCCGATCGATGTCGCGCCGCTCGCGCCGCCGCCCTCAAGAACCGGCTCGAAGCCGACATCGGCCAGCGCCCTCCGCAGCTGCTCCTCGCTGACCTGAGCGTCGTCGAAGCTCACCCTCACGTCGTTGCGCTCGGCCGACGGCACCACCACGGAGACGCCGGGGAGGCGGGAGAGGGACGTCTTGATGGTGTTCTCGCAGTTGGCGCAGTGGATCTCGGCGACCCGGAACGTCCTCGTGATCAAGAAGGGCTCCTCTCTGAGCGGTCCTTTTCGGGATAGTAGGCCTTTCACCCGAGTAGAAGGTCAACCCCGCAGTTGGGGCTGCGCATTCCGTGCACCCGCCGCCCGTGGGCGGCGCTAGCGACCCGAGCGGCGCGTCGCCGAAGGTACTTGACCTTCCAGCGACGGGAAGCTGTTAGATGCAGGCATCCGCCGCGACGAGGCGGCGAGAACCTCGACGGAGGACAAGACGATGAGCTCCGCACCCGCACCCGCCGACAGGACCTCGGCGGCGCCTGCCTGGCTCGACGAGACGATCGGCCCTGACGGGCTGGCCCGGTTCCGGGCCCGCATCGGCGGGCTGCACTGCTCGCTGTGCACCGGGACCCTCGAGAAGGCGCTGGGGCGACGGCCAGGGGTGGCCAAGGTCGCAGTCAGCCTGACCCACGAGCAGGCCCTGGTGGAGTACGACCCCGCCCAGCTCCGCCCCCAGGATCTGGTCGACACCCTGCGCGACATCGGCTACACGGCCCGAGACCCGGCCAAGGTCCGCCCCTACGAGGAGGAGGAGGCCGAGCTGGTCGGTGAGGGCCGTCGGCTCCTCTGGGGGACCGCCTTCAGCTTGGAGACCATCTCCGTGCTCATGTCGGTCGCCGGTCTGTGGTTCGTCTGCGCCGCCGTCGGGCTCAGCTTCCTGGCCGTCGCCTACCTGCTCCTGCGCCCCCGCGGCGTCGCCACCGCGGTCGCCGGCACGGCCGGACTGGCGGCGCTCACCGCCGCCACTCTGGCCCTGGAGATCTCCGGGGCGATCGACCCTGCCGTCCCCTGGATCGTCGGCTCCTTCGCCCTGTGGATGGTGTTCGGCTTGTCCCGCCACATCCTGGTCATGTCGGTGGAGTCCATCCGCCGGGGCATCCTCAACCAGCACGTCATGCTGGAAGCGGCCGCCTTCGCCGGCCTCGTGGGCGGGTTCATCGGCCTCGTCTTCCGCCCCGACGACTACCCCACTGGGCCCTTCTTCGGGGTCTCGGTGCTCGTCACGACCTACCACCTGTTCTCCGAGTGGCTGTCGCTGCTGGTCAAGACCCGCAGTTCCCAGGCCATCAAGCGACTCCTCGACCTGCAGCCCGACGTCGCCCGCGTCCTCCGCGACAGCACCGAGCGGGAGGTGCCCGTCAGCGAGGTCGTCGTCGGCGACCTCGTGCGCATCCGCCCCGGCGAGCGTGTGCCCGTCGACGGCGAGGTCGTCGACGGCCACTCGGCCGTGGACCAGTCCTTCGTCACCGGCGAGCCGCTGCCCGTGGAGCGCTCCCAGGGCGACGCGGTCATGGGCGGCTCGATCAACGGCAGTGGAACCCTGCTGGTGCGGGTGTCGGCGGTGGGCGAGGAGAGCTTCCTCGCTCAGGTCGTCCGCCACGTCGAGGACGCCCGGGCCCTCAAGCCGGGGATCCTGCACCTCGTCGACCGCATCCTGCGCATCTACGCCCCGACAGTGCTGCTGCTCTCCGCCGGATCCCTCGTGGGCTGGATCTTTGGCTCCTGGCTGATCGGAGGCGACCTCGACATCGAGCGCGCCACCTTCGCCGCCCTGAGCGTGCTCGTCATGGGCTACCCCTGCGCCGTCGGGATCGCCGCTCCCCTCTCCATCGTCCGTGGCGCCGGGGAGGCGGCCGACGAGGGCATCATCATGCGCACCGGTGAGGCGTTCCAGGCCTTCCGCCTCGTGCGCACCATCGTGGTGGACAAGACCGGCACCCTCACCGAGGGACGCCCCACGGTGCGCGAGATCGAGGCCGTGGGCAGCCCCGAGGAGCTCCTGGCGCTGGTGGCGGCGGCCGAGTCCTCCTCGGAGCACCCGCTGGCCCAGGCCGTGCTCACCGCCGCCGTCGAGCGGGGCCTCGACGTCCCGGCCGTGGAGGACTTCGACTCCGTCGCCGGCCGGGGGGTGCTCGCCCGCATCGGCGGGCAGCGCGTCCTCGTGGGGCGGCCCAGCTTCCTCGAGGACGAGGGCGTCGACCTGACGGGGCTGGCTGCGCGCATCGCCGAGCTGGAGGAGACGGGGCGGACGGTGATCGCCGCCAGCCGGGGGCGGAGCCTCCTGGGGGCGATCGCCTTCGACGACCGCCTGCGCCCCGACGCCGCCGAGGCGGTGGCGACCATGGCACGGGCCGGGATCCGTCCCGTGCTTGTCACGGGGGACAACCGCCGGGCGGCCGAGCGGGTGGCGGCCCAGCTGGGCATCGAGGAGGTCCATGCCGCCGTCCTGCCCAATGAGAAGGCCGACGTGGTGCGCGCCCTCCAGCGCCATGGCCGCGTGGCCATGGTCGGTGACGGCATCAACGACGCCCCCTCGCTCATGCAGGCCGACGTCGGCGTGGCCATGGGGGCGGGCACCGACATCGCCATCGAGTCCGCCGACATCGTGATCGTCGGCAACCGTCTGGCTTCGATCCTCAGGGCCCGGGAGATCAGCCGCTACGCCTACCGCAAGACGAAGCAGAACGTCACGCTCGCCTTCCTCTTCAACGGCATCGGCATCCCCGTCGCCACCACGGGCCTCGTCTATCCGGTGTGGGCCATGGTGGCCATGGCCCTCAGCGTCACCACCATCTTCGTGAACTCGCTGTGGGGCCGCCCGTCGCTATTCCTCGACGCCATCATGAGCGTCGGGCGCGGGGTGCCGGCGGAGCCCTCAGAGCCTGCGTCGGTCCCGGCCTGACCGCGGGGACACGCCCCGCCCCAGCCCGCTGACTCCCCTTGGGCGCGATGGCCCTGCTGTGGCAGTCGCTGGTCACCGCCAAGCAACCAATCGAACCTCAACCTGAAGGAGACAAACATGGCCAAGAGACAAGTCGAGGTGTTCACCTCCGGATGCGCGGTGTGTGAACCGGTGGTCCGTGTCGTCGAGGAGCTGGCATGCCCCGACTGCGCCGTCACCGTCCACAACCTCCACGACGGCGGGGCCGAGGCGGCGAGGAATTACGGCATCACCGCCGTTCCCGCCGTCGTCGTCGACGGCGAGCTGCTCGCATGCTGCCAGCATCGCGGGCCCAGCCGGGGCGAGCTGGCGTCGGCCGGCGTCGGTCGACCCCTCAACTAGGAGCGCCAGCGCCGGGAATCGGGTGTGGCGTTCTCGCCACAGGGTCTGTTGCGGGACGGCCGCATCACGACCGCGAACGTGCTCCGACTCGATAGGAGCCACCGCTGCCTCAGTCACGCGCAACTCGGTCGTGCTCCTCGCTCGCGACCGAAGTGGGCCCGACGGGAAAGCCGCGATCGTGGATCTTGCGGAGCCCCAGCGGCTTCCGAGCCGAGACCGTCGCTGGGGAGTTACTCGACGAGGTCGCCGCAAATGCTTGACGCGGCTAGGCCGTCGGCCGAGTAGGCGCCTTCTTTTAGAGGCATGTCCCCAGGGCAAGGGTCTTGGCCAGAGGCGACGGCGACGGCCTCCCCTTGACAGAAGCGCCGGAAGATGGACTGGCTGTCCTTCGGCCTCCCGTATGAAGGTCAGGCGGTGCTCGCCCGGCGCGACTTGCAGCGGCGACGTGCCCACCCGCCGGCCGCACGAGAAGGTGGCGGACGTCCGCAGCCGGCCCGGGCCTGGCGCCGGGGCCGGTCCCTAGGTGCGACGAACCAAGCGACGACGCACGCCCGGCCAGGACGGTGCACCAAGCAGCGGTGGGTCGGGGAGCTGGCGCGGTCATCGGGCGAAGGCTGTCGGGGCGGGAGCGGCCAGCGGTGCGAACCGAAGGGCCTTGACTCTCTACCCAAATGGAAGGTTTATGCTGGCTCGGGCGCCGAGGGAGTGGGCCGGCGGCGCCGACACAGATCGGGAGAGCACCATGCGCATCGGAGAGCTAGCCGACACGTTGGGCATCAACCCCAGAACCATCCGCTTCTACGAGGCGAGGGGGCTGCTGCCCGAACCCGAGCGCACCGCCTCGGGCTACCGCAGCTACGGCCAGGAGGACGTCGAGCGGCTCACCTTCATCAAGACCGCCCAGCGCATCGGGCTCAGCCTCGACGAGATTGCCGAGATCATCGCCCTGCGCGACCGGGGCCAGCCGCCTTGCGGCTACGTGAGGGAGCTCATCCACCGCCAGGTGGTCGAGCTCGACCGCCAGATCAAGGAGATGCGCCGCCTCCGCCAGTCCCTGGTCCAGCTCCGCGACGAGACCGTGGCCAACGGGGACCTCGACGCCAGCTACTGCTGTCTCATCGAACACGTCCGCCACAAGCGACCCGGCGCCGAGGCTGAGGGCAACGGCGCGGGCTGAAACCCCCGCTTCGGGTCGTCCCGGGAGTCACGGGCAGAGTCCGTGCCGCGGGAGGCTGCTCGCCACGGGGACGGAGGGGGGAATCTCTCGGCGCCCCCGATCGGGAAGGAAGTGACGGGAGGGGACCTCGTCGTTCCGGGACGCGTTCTCGTGCTGGTGGAGGGTTGACCTTCCAGTAGCTGGAGGCCTTATGGTTGGCCTTGAGAGGGCCGGCGCGCGCCTGTCCTTCTCGCGAGCAGCGGGAGGCACAGCATGCGATGTAAGAAAAGGTGGGCTCTTTGTGGCGGCGCGCTGGCCGCCCTGATGTTGATGGCGTCCGCGGCATGGGCGTGCGTGCCCGAGCCGGACTTCAAGCGGCTGACCCTCATCCCCAAGGAGGCCAAGCCGGGCCAGCAGATCACCGCGAGCGCGCCGGTCACCGAGAACCGCAACCCCATCGAAGTGCGCCTGAACACCCCGGACGGCCCTGTCGTGGGCATCATCGGCACCGACCAGGGCGCCGTCGACGGCGCGTTCCAGGGCGTTCTCACGATCCCGGCGACGGCGCAACCGGGCCAGGCTGCGCTCTACGCCAGCCAGGAGGGCGCCACCAACTGGGACGCGACCGCGCTTGCCATCCTCGGTCCCTCCACGGGCGTCGCGCCCAAGGTGCTGCAGTCCGAGGGGGCCAAGCCGCCGAGGGACACCAGCGTTGAGCGCATCCTGGCGGGGCTGGTCGCGGGGCTGTTGGTGGCCCTGGCGGCAATGGTGGCGCTTGTCGGACGGGGGGACGCGACGGCCGCGACGGCCAGGGAGGGCGTTCTGCGGCGGCTCCATCCGACCGCGCTGGTCCTCCTCGCCGGGGCCGCCGGCTACGCCGCCATCCGCCCGAGGCTCAACGCCTCGCTGGTCGTCATCGGCTTGGTGGCCCTGGTCGCCGGACTCCTGGGCCGACGCCGCGGCCGGACCCATTTCATCCCCATCGCCCTCGTGGTGGGCTGCTGGGGGCTGGCGGTCTGGCTGGTGAGCCAGGACGTCATCCCCCGGGACCGGTCGTCAGCGGCGACGGTCACCGCTCTCGGGCTCGGACTGCTCCTCAGCACCAAGCTCGCACGCTCCGAGAAGGAGCGCTCCGCGTGGAACTACACCGGATCCCTCAGCGCCTTCAACGCGGGCCTGAGCTACTACGTCCTCTACGACCTTCCCGGCGGCTTCGCCAGGTGGTCGGCGTTCGTCCTCACCTTCGCCATCTGGGCCGCCTGGGAGCAGTACCGTGCCGCTGCCGCCGCCAGGGGCGAGGTCGCCCCCTCGGCGGCACCCGCCGACGGGCACGCGCCGGAGGCCGCTCCCGAGCTGGAACACACCCTGCGGTAGGGGCAAGCGACGAAGCGTTCGGGGCCTTGGTGCCGGCATGGCGCCGACGCAACCAAGACAGATGACAGAGGCGTGGCGGAGCGTTCTCTGCGCGGATACCGGACGGTCGCTGTCGTCCTGGCGCCACGACATGCGCGAGTCCTCAGGGTTCGGCGCGCGCCGGGGGGCCAGAGACACGATGACCGGTACGAGGCGATCTCGCCCGGGGTGGAGGTCCCGGCTTGGCCGCCAGGGGCCCACCCCCTGCAGGCCAGGCGGCGTCCTGGCCCCAGCCCACTCGCCGGGCCCGGCCGGGGAGCCGCGCCGTGAGCGCTCGTCGGCGCGATCACCGCGCCAGCCCCCGCCACCACCCGATGCGAACGCGGCCGACCGGCCGCGCCGATGGCGCTCGCCACGCCGACCCGGTTCACCCCGGGGTGGGTTCCATAGGGTTGGGCCTCGCCACCCTCGCCGCCCTGGTCGTCACCCAAGGGCTCGTCCCCGGCATCGCGCTGCCGTCGTACGTGGCCCGGGTGACAATCGTCAACCCGACTGATTACCCGGTCCAGGTCGCCGTGGCCGGCGCCGAGCGTGAGGGCTGGCTCGACCTGGGGGAGGTGACTGCCGGGTCGTCGCGCACGGTCGAGGAGGTGATCGACCAGGGTGGGCACTGGGCGTTCCGGTTCCAACGGGCCCAGCTGGGCCATGGCGAGGTGGTCCTGAGTCGCCAGGAGCTCCGGCGAGACCGGTGGCGAGTAACGGTGCCGGCCCGGCTCCTCGAGTACGTGGGGAGGCAGGCGGCGCCCATCCCCCGCTCGCCGGAGCTGGACGAGGTCGATGCCGCGCCTTGACAACCCCCCTCGCCGTAGCGCAAGGGGGGCCAGGATGGTGCGGGATCCGCCGGATCAACCTCGAGCGCGAAGAGCTCGAGGCGCCGCAGGCCTGCCGCTGGCCGAGGCGGAGTTCGTCGTGCCGTCGATGCACTGCGAGGACTGCGCCGAGAAGATCAGCACGGCGCTCAGCCCGGTGGCCGGCGTGCGCGAGGTGCGGCCCAAGATCCGCCAGAAGCGGGTGTACGTGCGCTACGAGCCGGCGAGGATCGGCGAGGGCGAGCCGAAGGAGACCCTCGCCTCGTCCGGCTTCACGGCGGTGGACACCTGAGCCTGCCGCCCCCGCGTGCTGGCGAGCGGGGCTCGGTCCGACCGCGACGAGGATGGAATGTGAGGAACCCGTGGACCCTTCCAAACGAGAGGATGAGCTGTTCGCCGCCATCGTCGCTCGGGTCGGCGACCCCGAGCGACGTCGGCTCCGGCTGACCCTCGCAGTAGCCAGTGCGGCCGTCCCTGGCCTTGTGTGTTGCGATCGTGGCGTTCGTGCTGCGCTGGCCACCCCCGGCGGTCGTGTCCTTTGCAATCATGGCAGCGGTCGGGCTCGTCGCCGGCTTGAAGCTCATGGCACCCATACTGTTTCGGAGGTTCCAGTGACCCGACCAGGCGCCGGGGGGCGCGGCCGACGCATGGCCGCGATGGCACCGGTCTCGGTGCTCTTCCTCGTCGGCCTCGCCGGGTGCGGGGGCTCGGGGGAGCAGGCCGAGGCACCGCCGCCCCCGGCGGTGCAGCGCCGCACGGTCGACGTCGGCGGCCTCTCCCGCGCCTACCGCGTGTCGGTCATCGAGATCCACGGCACCGCGGACCCGCTGGTCCCATACGAGGGCGGGCACACCGCGGGCGGGGCGACGAAGGATTCTCCCCCGACGCCGGCGGTGGTTCAGCGGTGGGCGGAGCTCAACCGGTGCCCGGCGCCGGCCGCCACTCAGACCGAGGGACCGGTCACCACCTCGACGTGGAACGGATGCGCCGAGGGTACGGCCGTCAAGCTCGTGACCATCGACGGCGGCGGCCATACCTGGTTCGCTCCTGGGCTAGGCACCGCCAACGGCGCAGTCGACGCCACCGCCACCATCTGGAGCTTCCTCAGCGCCGTGCGCCGATAGCTCCCAGGTCGCGTGCGGCGCGAGCGGCCCACAAGATGAGCCATGGATTCCAGTAAGTCTGCTTAGTGGAAGCGGCTGGCCCCGGAGCTTCCTCTAATCCGGCCGTCCGGCTGGCCGTACGCTGCCCCCGGCGCTTCCACTAACAGGTGGGCGGGGTCAGGTGGGTGCGTCTAACTCGCGTTAGTGGATGAGATGTTGGCCACTTTGGCGCCGTTACTCAGATGACCCGCTACGGGGTTTGCACAGCCGATGCTTGTGGCAACGGCACCGGCCGGAAGTGCCGCAACGTCAGAAGCGTCGTAGACGCCCGTACCGATCCCGGCCTCAGTGGCACAGGCGTCACCTCCGGCGCCACACGCCCTGACGCGCTCGGCCGCCTCGGCGTAGTGCGACCGGACCGCTGCTTCGATCTCCGCGCGCTCCGATGTGACGCGGTTCGACTGAGTGCCTCCGTCGGTCCCCATCTCAGGTCCCGGCCGGCACCAGCTCGGCGAGCAGAGCTTGTACCCGCCGGTCGATCTCGTCTCGGATGGGCCGGACGGCCTCGACGCCCTGGCCAGCGGGGTCGGCGAGCTCCCAGTCGAGGTAGCGCTTCCCCGGATAGATGGGGCAGGCGTCGCCGCAGCCCATGGTGATGAGCACGTCGGCGGCCCGGGCGACCTCGTCAGTCAAGGGCTTAGGAAACTCCTTGGAGATGTCGATCCCGAGCTCGGCCATGGCCTCCACGACGGCGGGATTGACGTCGCTGGCCGGGGCGCTGCCGGCCGAGCGGACGTGCACCCTGCCCTGGGCGTGGTGATCCAGCAGCGCAGCGGCCATCTGCGAGCGGCCGGCGTTGTGCACACACACGAACAGCACCTCGGGGACTTCGGACACATTGACTCCTTGGACTTGGGCGAGGGCACGGAGGCGCTCGCGGGCGAAGCGTTCGGTGAGCAGGGGGACGTAGTTCTGGACGGCAGCTGTTTGGGCCAGTTGGCTGAACGACTCGGCCACGAATCGCTCGACCGTCTCGAAGGAGAAGATGCCGACGACGTCAAGCAGGATCCGGTCGACGATCACCCGCACGGCAGCGCGCTCGGACTGCCTCAGCCCTTCCACGGCATGCCCTCCTTGGCCGTTCGTGCGGTCCGGTCGCCGGCGCCCGACCGCTCGGCGGAACTTGGATGCGGTACGACCACGTCCCTGGCGGTCTGGGTCACGTCGGGGTAGAGCAACCGGACCGCGGCCACGGCGAGGACGGCACCGAGCATCTGGGCGGCGACGAACGCCGACACCGATCCCGGTGCGATGCCGGCGAAGGTGTCGGAGAGCATCCGGGCTGCGGTGACCGCCGGGTTGGCGAAGCTTGTCGACGAGGTGAAGAAGTAGGCGCCACCGATATAGGCACCGACGGCGAACGGGGCCATGGACGTCCGGCCGGAGCGCACGACGCCAAAGATCACCAGCAGCAGCCCGAAGGTGGCCACCACCTCGGCGAGCCACAATTCGCCCGAGCTCCGGCTGGTCGTCGACAACTCGACAGCGGGCAGCGAGAACATCAGGTTGGCGATGACCACCCCCACCGCCGACCCGACGAACTGCGCGGCCACGTAGGTGGCGGCCTCGATGTTGGTGAGCCCGCCGAAGACGCGGTCAGCGAGGGTGACGACGGGGTTGAGGTGGGCGCCGGACACCGGGCCAAGGGCCAGGATGATGGCGATGAGCGCGGCAGCGGTGGCCGCAGCGTTCTCGAAGAGCTGCAGACCCACGTCCTGGGAGAGCTGCTCCGCCGCTATCCCCGAGCCCACGACTGCGATCAGGAGCAGTCCCGTGCCCAGCGCCTCGGCGAGGAACCGGCGAGCGAGGTGCCGGTCGATCAACTCAGCAGCAGGAAGAGGCGCCGGCCTTGACCGTGTCGCCTTCGGCCACCGCGCAGCAGGTGGCGCCGGTCTCGGGGTCGAGCGTGCGGAGCTGGCCGCCCGGCATCTCCACGTCCTCCAGGACCGTGTAGATCTCCCAGGGCTCGCCGGAGGGACCGTCGACCCAAACCTTGTCCTGACGGGCGTAGCAACAGGCCACGCCCTCCTCGGACGCCGTTGCCAGGCCGTCGAGGGCGAGGCGGGTCTGGGCGGCCCCGACCGCCTCGGCGCTCTCCACCTCCACGCCCAGGTGGTTGATGGTGCCGCCCTTGCCCGGCTGCTCAAAGAGCACCAGCTTCAGCGGTGGGCTGTCGATGGCGAAGTTTGCGTAGCCCTCGCGCACTTTGACGGGCTCGGTGGCAAAGAGCTTGCTGTAGAAGGAGATGGCGGCGTCGAGGTCGTCGACGTTGAGGGCGAGCTGGACACGAGACATTGCGGGCCTCCCGTGGTTCAATTGACCGATGTCGATAAGTAGACCGCATGAATCGACGCATGTCAATGGATAACCCGAGCGGAACAGGCGCGAGGCGAGCCTTTGCCGTCCTCGAGGAGTGCTGCCCGGCCGTGCTCTCAGCGCCGCGGTCCGAGGAGCGCGCCTCGGAGCTCGCGGCCGATCTGGCCGTGGTGGCGGACCCGGTGCGGCTGCGCCTCCTCAGCATGCTGGTCTCCGCCGACTCCGGTGAGGTGTGTGTATGCGAGATGGTCGAGCCCATCGGCCGCTCGCAGCCGACTATCTCTCACCACCTGAAGATCCTCACCGACGCCGGGTTGATCGTGGGCGACAAGCGCGGGCGATGGGTCTGGTACCGAGCCGTGCCCGAGAGGCTGGCTCGACTGCGAGGCGTCCTCGCTTGACGAGCCCACGGAAGCCGAGGCGACCACCCGAAGGATGTCCGGTCACGCCGGTGATCAGGGGTTGTCCCCGGGTAGACCGTCTAGCAGTTGAGGGCCGGGGCGAAGACGGTGGGCCCGTCCCATCGCCGGTACCGTCATCCTCCCGTTGACGAGTCGGAGCGCCGCAAGTTACGGTGACGGGCTGGGACACGGGCGGGTACCGCCTCCGCTTCGAGGTCAGCAACCCAGCGCGACGGCCAGGACGACGACGGCGGCGGATCCCGGCCGACAGGAAAGTACGGGCCCATTCCGAGTGCGCCGATGGCCGCAATGAGTGGACCCGTCGCCGCTCGACCCGCCCCGGCCTCGTGGAGGTCACGGCCCGCTACACGACTCCCTCCACTTCGTGCGTCTCGATGGCGTGCGTTGCCGTTCCAAGCTGCAGCAGGCGGGACCACGTGTCCTCAAGGCTCCACATCCGGTCGAGCCGCCCGTCGACGACACCGAAGAACCAGACCTCGTCAACACGCATCCGGCGGCCCGTAGCCGGGACACCGAGCCACGCGCCCGTGTTGGTTCCCTCACACGCGCACCGGGCGACGACGGTGTCCCCCTCAGCGATCAACTCGAGGATGTCCTGACGCCAGTCGGGAAACCCCTGGCGGAATGGCCGGAACCACTCGCGAAGTTCGCCGGCGAGGCGGGCACTGCAGACGTCATCGAGGACCGCCGGGTTCGCCTCGTTGATCGCCTGGTCAACGAGACGACGGACGAGGTGCTTGTTGCGCTCAAGTTCCGTCCCCACCGCTGGTGGCCTCCGCCCCGGGTCGGTCAGTGCACACGGGGTGCATACATGATGACCGCCACGCCGACGAGGCAAATTGCGGCGCCGATCAGGTCGAAGCGGTCAGGTCGAAAACCGTCAAGAACGATTCCCCATGCCAGAGACCCGGCCACGAAAACGCCGCCGTAGGCGGCAAGGATGCGGCCGAAGTTCGGATCCTCCTGGAAAGGTCGCCACGAAGCCGTAGGCCGCGAGCGCAGCTATCCCCGCGCCGACCCAGGCGATCCCATGCTCACGGACCCCCTGCCAGACGAGCCACGCCCCACCGATCTCGGCGACAGCGGCGACCATGAACAGACTGATCGAACGGACGATGCCCACATTCGGGATGGTAAGGCCACTCGAGTTCCACTCTCCGCCGGCACCTCTTCACCCAACGGTACGTCCACCAGCCGGAGCCAAGACGCTCCCCGCCTCCCCCTACCACCTCTACACCGGCTACCGGGCCAAGAAGTCACCCGGTCCGCCTACCTGCGGGCTGGGGTCGACGGGCGGCGGCGTTGGCCGACCACATAGCTGGAGCCGTCGCGCCCGGCATCCGCGTGTTCGATCACCGCGCAGTAGCACCCTCCGTCTCGCGGCAGCTCGTCGGCTTTCGCCTTCAGCCCGACAAGCTCGTCCCGCAGCTGCGCCATCTCCGCCATGCGCCGATCGAGCTCGGCAACCTGGCGGCCGAGGACATCGAGCACGTACTCGCACGGACGCTCGGACCGCTCACGGAAGGCGAGGATGTCTGAGATTTCGGACAAAGACAGATGTAGCCGCTGCGCCGTCTTGACGAACCGGAGACGCTCCACATCGTCCTCGGTGTAGTCCCGATAGCCCGACGGCCGGCGTTCGGGGCTCGGCAGGAGCCTGATGCCCTCGTAGTAACGGATGGCCTTGGGATTCACGCCGACCAGGTCGGCCAGCTCGCCGATACGCATCGTGTTCGCCTCAGCCGGCCGGTGCGAACCCGACCTCTTCGAGCCGGGCCCGCAGCTGCTCCTCGGTCACCTTCGTGTCGTCGAAGCTGACCTTGACATCGTTGTTGGCCGACGACGGCACGACGACGGATACGCCCGAGACCTTGGACAGGGGCATCATCATGCGCACCGGGGAGGCGTTCCAGGGCTTCCGTCAGGTGCGCACGGTCGTTCTCGACAAGACGGGAACGCTGACGGAGGGACGTCCGACCGTCCGGGAGATCGAGGCGGTACGAGATGCCGACGAGCTGATGGC
>JBHENM010000247.1:0-16032 GCA_046262035.1 Acidimicrobiales bacterium
ATCGTCGGCGGCGGTCGCCTGGGCGTCACCACCAGGCCGCTCCCCCAGCTCCTGACGAGCCCTTCGTCCAGCTGCTCCCCGAGGCCCTCGACGACTACTGCCGGGAAGTGGGACTGCGCTTCGACGAACGCTGTCTGCTCGAGCACCTCCTGTGCACGGCCAGCCACACCACAGGACGCCTCAGCTCGGTCACCCTGGCCGGCCTCGCCACTCAGCTCGGCCTCGGGCCCTCCGCCCGAGGCCGGACGCTGCGCAAGCGTCTCGATCGGCTGGCCGGCACCGGCGCCGTCTCCTGGAGGCCCTCGGGGGGGGACCGCCCCGGCGCCATCGAGGTCCTCGTGTACCGCCGACTGGTGCGAGCCGGCCGCCGGAGTATGCCCGGGCGCTTCGTCCAGGTAATGCCCGGCGCCTTCGACGCCCTCGTCAAGCGCTATCGCTTGGGCCCTGACGCCCGCGCCCTCCTTCGTCGTC
The DNA here is from genome assembly GCA_046262035.1 of Acidimicrobiales bacterium. Classification (GTDB taxonomy): domain Bacteria; phylum Actinomycetota; class Acidimicrobiia; order Acidimicrobiales; family AC-14; genus JBHENM01. Next base: position 472 of record JBHENM010000247.1, read on the forward strand.
TGGCCCTGGACGTCGACCCCGCCACCCACCAGCTCGCCACCACCCCGACGGAGCTGGCCACCTCGCTTGGGATCACCTGGCGGCGTCTGCTGGCCATCACCGAGGAGCTGGTCGACGCCGGCGTTCTGGGCTGGTCCAAGAGCCCGTCCTCGTTGGCATTGACGGCGTATCCCGCCGTCGTGCGCATCGGCGAGGGGCGCGCGCCGGAGCCGCGAAATCGCGCGCCGATTCCCGCGAAATCGCGCCCCCCTGTCTCCCCTCCCCCGCACGAGAGATCTCCAGACCAGACCCTTCCCCCCTTCCCCCCGCCAACTTCGACGCCGTCGTTGGAGCCCGAAGGCCAAGGTTCGGATTTGGTGACGGCTCTCGGAGCTCGCTTGTTGCCGGCCGAGCGTGAGGCCCTCTTTCGCCAGAGCGACCGCCGTTGCGTCGCTGCGCTGACCAACGAGCTCAACCAGCGCGTCGCCGGCGGCTGGTCGCCTGACGAGCTGCTGGAGGCACTGGGCGGCGCACTTCCGCCCGACTGGCAGTCGCCGGCGGCCGTGATGCTGAGCCGGGCCCGAGCGTTGGAGGTCCGGCCGCCGGCGTTGGTGTCGGAGGACCTGGCTGGGGAGCTCCACGTCGCCCGGGCGGAGGCGCGGCGTCGGGAAGAAGCGGCCGCCGCCCGGGCCTTGGCCCGCAACTGGGCGCGGCTGTACGAGCCCGCAGATCTACTGGCCGAGCTCGACAGCCGCTTCAGTGCCGAGGCCTACCGCGAGGCGCTGGAGGAGCTGGTGGAGATGGGTGGTCCGGCCGGAGAGGTGGCCAGCCAGGCCCTCAACGCCCAGGTGGCCACGTGAGGTCGGCGGCTGCGTCCATCGACGATGCTCGCCGCCGCCGGCCGGACCCGGCACCGGCGGGGACCAGGGTCCCGCCCCACAACCTGGTAGCGGAGGAGTCGCTGCTCGGCGCCATGTTGCTCAGCCGGGAGGCGATCGCCTCGGGGCTGGAGATCGGCGTGGATGCCTCCGACTTCTACAAGCCGGCCCACGGCCACATCTTCGACGCCATCACCACGCTCTACGCCCAGGGTGAGCCGTCCGATCCGGTCACGGTGTCGGAGGTCCTGCGCCGGGCCGGCCTCCTGGAGGCGATCGGCGGGCCCGCGATCCTGATCTCCCTACAGGCCGGTACGCCGGCCATCGGCAACGCCGGCCGCTACGCCCGCATCGTCGAGGAGCACGCGCTGCTGCGCCGGCTCATCGGTGTGGCCGGCGACATCGCCGAGATCGGCTACGGGCTCCCCCACGACGTCACCGCGGCCGTGGACGAGGCCGAGGCCCTCGTCTTCGAGGTGGCCCAACGCCGCGTCACCGACAGCCTCTCCCCCATCCGCGTTCTCCTCGATCGACAGCTCGATCGCCTCGAGCAGCTCTATGAGCACGGCGAGGAGATCACCGGCGTGGCCACGGGATTCGCCGATCTGGACCGCATGATGTCCGGGCTGCAGCGCGGCAGCCTTGTCGTGTTGGGGGGCCGGCCCGGGAGCGGGAAGACCTCACTGGCACTCAACATCGCTGCACACGCCACCCTGGAGGCGCCGGTGCCGGTGCTGATGTTCTCCTTGGAGATGAGCCACCTCGAGCTCACCCAGCGCCTCTTGAGCGCCGAGGCCCGGGTCGACGGCACCCGGTTGCGCAATGGGAAGCTCATTGAGTCGGACTGGCCCAAGATCAGCCAGGCGGTCGGCAGGATGGCCGAGGCACCGCTGCACATCGACGACAACCCGCACCTCACCGTCATGGAGATCCGGGCCAAGGCCCGGCGGCTCAAGAGCCGCGAGGGGCTCGGCCTGGTCATCGTCGACTACCTCCAGCTGATGACCGGCCGGTCCTCAGCCGAGAGCCGCCAGGTGGAGGTGGCCGAGATCTCCAGAGGCCTGAAGATCCTGGCCCGGGAGCTCGAGGTCCCGGTGGTGGCGCTCTCACAGCTGTCGCGCAACCTCGAGAGCCGTGCCGACAAGCGGCCGGTGCTGGCCGATCTACGTGAATCAGGCGCACTCGAGCAGGACAGTGACGCAGTTTTGTTCACCTATAGAGATGAGATGTACAACCCGGGCTCCCCCGATCGCGGTGTGGCTGAGGTCATCGTGGCCAAGCAGCGCAACGGCCCCACGGGCGTGGTGCACCTGGCCTTCTTGGACCACTTCACCCGGTTTGCCAACCTTGCTAGATCGTAACTACGTCGGTACTAGTTCGTATCTACCTCAGCGGAGATACCGAGGGACATCGGAGGGAAGGCGGAATGACCTCGGCAGGCGGACGGTCCTCTATCCGCGTCCCCTCCGCTTGCAGCCGGTAAGCTGTCCGCTATAGACCTGACAGCCAAGGGAGAACCCTCTTGATCCCGAATTCGATCCTGGTCCTCAACGGAAAGGGGGGAGTGGGCAAGACCAGCCTGACCGCCAACCTGGCCGGCCTCGCCGCCCTCAGCGGGTGGCGGGTACTGGCCGTGGACCTCGACCCCCAGGGAAATCTGGGAAGGGACCTGGGATACCTGGCCGATGCCGACGACGGTCAGACACTGGCCAGCGCGGCCGCCGAGGGAACGCGGCCCGAACCACTCCGGGACGTGAGGCCGGGCTTGGACGTGCTGGCCGGGGGCCCCGCCCTCGACGGGCTGGTCGCTGACCTCCAGCGGGCCCTCCTGGGAGGCGAGCTTGCAGCGGTGGACCGCCTCGGGGCAGCTCTGGGGGCGGCGGCCGCCGACTACGACCTGGTGGTGATCGACTCGCCGCCCGGCGAGGCGTTGTTGCACGCAGCGGCCGTCAGAGCCGTCCACTACATCGTCATCCCCACCCGGGCCGACGCCGCGTCGGTCGACGGCCTGGGCCGAGTGGCCGCCGTGGTGGCCCGGGAGGGTGCTGCCAACCCTGGGCTCGAGGTGCTGGGCGTGGTGCTCGGGCCGCTTCCCACCCAGGCCCGGGCTATCGCCCGCCGCACCAGGGCGGAGCTCGTGGAGCTGCTGGGGGAGGGGATCGTCATCTTCGACGCCATCATCCGTGATGTGCCTCGGGCCGCGGTGGACTGCCGGGGCCGCGGCGTGCTGGCCCATGAGTACGAGGAGGCGGCCCGGGGAGCGCCCCGTTGGTGGGAGCGGCGCCGAGGCGGCGATGGCGAGGGCTTCAGCGACGCCGCGGCGGGGCTAGCCGGGGACTACCAGGCGCTGGTGAAGGAGATCCTGGGCCGGTTCACCGAACGCCAGAAGGCCTCGGCCGTGGCGGCGGGGGAGGGCTGAGCCGTGGCCGACCCCAGGGCAGAGATGGCCGCACTGCGAGACATAGGTGTGGGTCCGCCGCCACGCCCCGCCGCCGCGGCTCCGGCCTCTTCGGAGGCCACGCCCCCCGCCCCGCCCAAGACCTCGCCGGCGACCGCGGCCAAGGCCCGCCGCCCTGCCAAGAAGAGCAGCAGCGTGCCCAGTCCCCGTGGACGCGCGGTCGAGCCCGTTCAAGCGCCGGTCGGGCCTCCTTCGGTGGAGGACCGACGATCCCGTCACACGACCGTGTACCTCGAGGCCCCCGCCCGGGTCCGGCTCGAGGAGCGCCTCGAGGCTGACCCGGATGCCACAGTCGCCGACGTCATGCTGGGCGCGGTCCGAGCCGGGATCGCTGAACTACGCCAAGGCCGCCCGCCGACGCCGGCCATCACCGCCGACGACCCGATCCCCCCGCCCCCTCGGCGCCGGCGCCGGCGGCGGGTCGAAGACGGTCGGGCCGTGCCTGTGCGGTTCAGCACGGCGGAGCGAGAGGCCCTGGACCGGCTGGGCCAAGAGCTCGACATGTCCGTGTCGGGGCTGATCTCGGCCGCGCTGGCCGTTCCCTCTCCACAGAGCGCCCGACGGACCCCAGCGACGGCCAAGCGCAAAGCGGGGTCGTCGTGACCGACGAGGCGCGGGAGGAGCCGATCCTGACGCTCCGGCCGCGCCCGCCGCTGGAGCGGTTGGCATCCGAACTGCGCGCCGTGCGCGCCGAGCTGGCGGCCCACTCGCACCGTGAGGTCGTCCGCCACGGCATCCGGCCCCGCCTCGCTCCCGACTGGAGGACGCTCGCCGACCGCTATGCCCAACTGTTGCTCACCGCCGGCGAGATGTTGGACGTGGCGCCGCCCCCGCCTTCGGACGACTACTGGGCGATGCCGGCCACCGAGCGCGATCACGCCCGCTGGCGCCTCCCCGTCGACGAGTGGGAGCCGTTCGAGCAGCGCCTGGCCGCAGCCGGCCTCCTCGTAGCTGAGCCCTGAGACCGGCACAGTCGGGGCGGTGACGCCCGGGGGAGTGGCTGGGGGAGTGCAGTAGGCCCTCGGGGAGCACTGGGGGGTGAAATTTTTCTCCCCGAGGAGAGCACCGGGGAGTGTCCCGGGGAGGGTCGCGGTGAGGGCCGAAGCGCAGTGTCTTCCGTACCCGCAGCAGGAGGAAGACGCCGTGAGCACCTTTGCCGCCCTCTCTCAGGAGTGGGCCTCTCTGGCCCAGTCCCCAGCCACCACCACCGCCCTGGCGCGGTGGGGGACCGACGACCCCACCCTCGCCCGCTTCGCCACGATGGCTGAGCTCGTGGCCTTCGTGGAGCGCCGCGGCAGCCCGGCCGCTTCCGACACCGTGTTGGCCGCCCTGGCCCGCCGTGCCCCCGACGACCAGCTGGCGGCCCGGGCCCTGCTGCAGCTGCTGCTGCCTGCGTTGTGCGGACTGGCCAAGCGACACCGATGGATCGAGGACGTCGAGGAGCGGGCCCAGGCCGTCGTGGCCATCGCGTACGAGCGGATCCGCACCTACCCGTTCGAGCGCCGGCCCCGCCGCATCGCAGCCAACGTGGTGTGGGACACCACCCAGCGACTCCTGGCCGAGCGGGACCACCAACGGCGCGAGCCTCCCTTGGCGGGCCCCGAGGGCCCCGGGGAGCGAGCGGCGCCGGCGCCGGATGAGTCGCCGACCGAGGAGCTGCTCGAGCTGTTGAGCTGGGCGCACCAGCGCGGGCACCTCAGTCCCCAGGCCGTCCGCCTCATCGCTCTCACCCGGGTCGCCGACGTCGCCCCAGCCCAGCTGGTCCCGGAGTTCGGCAACGACCCCTACAGCGTCCGCCGGCGCCGCAACCGGGCCGAGTGGCAGCTCCGGGCCGTGGCGGCGGCATAGGGGGTTCCCGAAGGCCGGCTCGGCAATTTCTTTCGGGCGCTTGTCCTGTTTGGGCCTCGCGACCCGCTTAGTGGTGGGTGAGGCAAACAACGCGACCAGCCGGTTGGGGGTTCCCGCCTCCCCCCCGGGAAGCTGAACCGGCTGGTCGCCCGACCCCAGGTTGGTCGTGATGCCGGCAGAATCGCAGTGCCGCAACAAGCGGGGGAGCGAGCCCGAGGAGGGCCGCGTCGAGGGCTTCGCCCGCCGGATGCGGGCCGTCGTCGACGACATGCTCGCCCGGCCCGGGGCCATGTTCGACCGCGCTCACCTCGGGGAGCTGGCCCACCTTCTCGACGCTGACGCGTGGGAGGCCGCCGCCGCCTATGAGGCGCTGTGCTGGGCCCAGGTCGCGCCGACGCCCCCGAACGGACGGCCGGCGTGATCGCGCTCAACGCGTTCCTGGATGAGGCCTTGGACCGGCCCCGGGCCCCTCGCTGGCGACGGGTCCTGGTCGGTTGCGCCCTGGCCGTCGCCATCGCCGACGGGGCCGTCGTGGTCGGGCTGGTCCTCGTCGACCTGGTCAGGATGGCGATGGGAGTGGGCGACTGGGCCGCCGGCCTGGTTGCCGCCGTTGGGGCGATGCCATGAGACGCCGTCGCGACGACGTCGACGAGGCTCCCGTCACTGCCTCCGAGCGCCCGGGGGTGCCGCCGGCACTGCAACTGCTTGGTGTGCGCGCCGCCAGCGTCGGGCTGTGGGGGCTGGTGGTCCTGGGCGCCCTGGCCGGGCTGGCCAGCTTCTTCGTGCGCCAGGCCCCCGCTGGGGCCTCCGCGCCCAGGATGGCCGAGCGGCCTCCCTCGATCGGCGCCGAGGGCTTCGCCGAGCTCTACGTGGCCACCTACCTCAGTGAGGCCGGCGCCGGCGACGCCACCGGCGCCGCCAAGGCCTTCTACCCGGTCCAGGTCGATCTCCGGGAGATGCAGGCCCGGGCGCTGTACGTGGCCCAGACCGTTGCCCTCGCGGCGAGCGAGCTGGGCGAGGGCTACTGGTCGGTGACGGTCGGCGCCCGGGTGCTGGCCGCCGCCGGCGGCGGCTACCAGCCGCTCGGGACCCGGGCCTACCAGGTCGGCGTGGCCCGCAGCGCCACCGGCTACGTGGCCACGTCGCTCCCCGCCCAGGTGCCCATGCCGGCGCCGGCCGCGGTGCCCAAGCTGGCCGGCCAGGGCCTCAACTCCCCGGCCCAGGACGAGCCCACGGTGGCGGCCACCAGGTTCTTCGCCGCCTTCCTGGCCGGCGACGGCGAGCTGGCCCGCTATGTCTCCCCTGACAGCGAGATGCGGGCCATCACGCCGCCCCCTTACGCCACCATCGCCTTGCGACGGGTGGGCATCGAGGACCACGACGGCGCCGATGGCGCCCGGCTGGTGCGGGCCGAGGTGGCGGCCACCGACGCCGCTGGCCGCACGCAAATCCTCGGCTACAGCCTCGAGCTCGCCCGCCGCGAGGGCCGCTGGGAAGTCCGGCGGCTCCTCAGCGCCCCGCCGCTGGCCTCGCCGGCCGAGCCGGGTGAGTTCCCGGCGGAACCGGCCACCCGCGAGGGCGGCCGGTCGACGACCACGGCCACGGCAGCACCAGCCACCACCACCCCGACGACCGCCGTGGCGTCGGGGGCGAGCACCACCACAACCCGGCGTCCCTGACGCCACGTCACCAGGAGGTACATGACATGTCCGTAATCGCAGCGGTCCTCGCCCAGACCGAGGGAGGGGGTTTCACCGACTGGATCAACCAGGAGGCCGGAAAGGTCGAGAACACGCTGCTCATCTGCATAGCGGTAGCGGCCATCGCCTTCGTGTTCAGCGTCTGGTGGAGGACCAAGGCCCTGGTGGCCACCATCTCGGCCATGGTCCTCGCCGGCGGCGTGGTGTGGGGCTCCAACAACGTCGACTGGTTCCGCGACAAGTTCGAGAACGAGGCCAACAGCTCCAGTGCTCCCGCCGTGGTGGTCGAAGCGCCCTCGGCGCCGGCCCCGCTCAGCTGAGCCCGGCCGGATCACCATCATGGGTGAGCCCCCCGAGGGCCTCCTCTGCCGCTCCTACACCCACGCCCGCACTCACCCGATGGTGGTGGGCAAGATCGGCAAGTACACCCTGCCGTTCCAGCTGAGCCCGGCCCAGGTGCTGGCGCTGCTGGGCAGCTTCTTCGTGCTGCTGTGGACCCGCCGCATCTGGGCCCACCTCCCGGGCCTGATGAACCTCCTCGTTCAGGTGGCGGTGCCCGTGGCCATCGCCTGGGCCTTGCGCCATCTGCGCATGGAGGGCCGGTCGCCGCTGCGGATGGGCTATGGCGTGATCGCCTATGCCTTCTCACCCAAGGGCGGGGTGGTCGGGGGCAGGCCCTACCGGGAGCCCGGCACCCAGACCCTTCGAGGCAACCGGATCTTCGTGGCCCCCGGCCCGCCTATCGCCGTCCGGGCCGGCCGTGAGGGGCCCCGCCGCGGGCAGGGGGTGGGTCGTCGTGGCTGAGGAATCCCCCACGCTCGGCGGCGCCACCCAGGACGAGCTGCGGGCCCTCCACGAGCGGTCGCGCCGCGATGGGCCGCGGGTGTCGCATGCCACCCAGGACGCGCTCACCCCGCCCCGGCGCCGTGGGCGAAGGGTGGCCCCGGTGGTGCTGACCGCCGTGCTGGCCATGCTGGTCGCGGTCTTTGCGGCCGCCACGCCGCCGGCCGCGGGGGCGTGGGCCGTGCTCGCCGGGTCGGCCACGGCCGCAGTGGTGTGGGGCCGGAGCCGGGGGAGGGAGTCGCTGCACCGGCTCGGCCGTTGGGGGGCGCGGGTGGGCACCGAGGTGCTGGCCAACCTCCCCACCCCGCAGAGGCCGAGATGAAGTTCCCGGCCCGACAGATCGTCGGGAACCTGGTGTGGACCCGCGAGGGCACCGTCTGGGCCCTGTGGCGGGTGAGCCCGTCCTGCTACCCGTACCTGTCCACCACCGAGAAGCTGCAGCTGCACCGGGCCACCCGCACCGCGCTGCTGGCCCTTCCGGCGGAGTCGATGCTGCTGTCGCTGTGCCAGCGGGTCGACCCCTACGAGGTGGCCGAGGCCATGATCGGCGACGTCGACCTCGACGCCCACCCGGCGTGGCGGCGGGTGGTGCGTCGCACCATCGACTTGCTCGACCAGACCACCCCTTTCCAGAGGGTCCACTTCGTGGCCGTGCAGTTGCCCACCGACGGCGGCAAGAAGAACGCCGCCGCCGCCCTCGGGGCGGCGCGCTCGGGAGTGGGCGAGGCCTTCGGGCTGCCGCCCGCCCCCGTCCGCCAGGGCGAGGTGTCCACCCGTCAGCGCCAGGCCCAGATGCTGGGAAGCCAGCTCGCCGGCGTCCTCGACATCCGGCCCGCCACCGCCGGGGAGATCCGCTGGATCTACGCCCGCGCCCCCCGCCGAGGCCTCGACGAGCCCTTCCTCGACTCCACCTGGGAGCCCACGACCCGCGTCATGGGCTCCGGCCCCGACGCCCGTCTGGCCGGGCCGAGCCTGGCCAGCCTGGGTGACGGCAAGTTCAAGGAGGGCGGTCTGGCCGAGGACCCCAACCGTCCTCGTCACCGCCGCTATCTGCGCATCGAGACCGAGGCCGGCGTGGCGTACAGCGCGCTACTGGCCATCTCCGACATGCCCCACAGCTTCCGGTTTCCGGACGGGGCCGAGTGGTTCTTCGCGGCGGACGCCGCCCCGTTCCCGGTGGACTGGTGTGCCCGGATCCGCTCCGTGCCCAACCGCGACGCCCAGCTCAAGGCCCGGCGCCAGGCCCGCCAGCTGGTGGGCCAGGCCGAGGAGTACGAGGGCGAGCCCTCCGGGCCCCCCCAGACCCTCGACGAGGCGGCCGAGGCCATCGACGACATGCGGGCCCAGCTGGCCGCCAACCCGGCCGATCCGGAGTTGCAGACGTCGCTGCTGTTCGCCACGTGGTCCGACGACCTGGCCACCCTCGAGGAGCAAGTGGTGCTGCTGCGCCAGATGTACACGGCGAGTGAGTACGACATGCACCGGCCCACCGGGAGCCAGCTGGCTCTGTTCCAGGCGATGCTGCCGGGGGTCACCCAGCGCCCGGCGATGCGGGACTACGTCCAGTACCTCCTGCCCCGGGACCTGGCCGCCGGGATGCCCTTCGGCAGCTCGGCGGTGGGCGATCCCCAGGGGATGCTGCTGGGCTACACCCTCGACGGCGGGACGTTCCGCCCAGTGCTCTTCGACCCCGCCTACGGCCCCAGCATCAACAAGTCCGCCTCACTGGGGGCCTTCGGCGACCTTGGTTCCGGCAAGAGCTACTTCATCAAAACCGTGGCCTACGCCACCCTGGCCAAGGGCGGCCAGGTGGTGGCCATCGACGGCACCTCCACCGGCGAGTACGTCGACTTCGCCCGGGTCGTACCCAAGGAACGGCGGTCCCAGGTGGTCACCCTGGCCGCCAACTCCGACGTCTGCCTCGACCCGCTGCGCATCTTCTCGGGGCCGGACCGGGTCAACCACACCATCGGCTTCCTCACGCTCCTGACCGGGATCTCCCCCCAGGACCTGGAGGGGGTCACCCTCGAGGAGGCGGTGCAGAACGTGGCCCGGCGCCCCGACGGCCGCCTGCGGGATGTCATCGACGAGCTCCAGGCCGCCGCCGCCGAAGACCCCGACGCCAACGTCGTCTACCGAAAGCTGCGCAACTTCGCCAACAACGAGCTCGGTCGCCTGGCCTTCGGCGACGGTGAGGTCCTACGCCTCGATGCCGACTACATCTGCTTCCACCTGGCCGGGCTCGATCTTCCCCGCCAGGAGGAGCTCGTCAACGAGCACCTCTACCGGCGGCTGCTGCCCCGCCAGATCGTCTCCCAGGCGCTGCTGTACCTGGTGGCCGCCGTCACCCGCAGCGTCGTCTTCGCCGATCCGACCCGCTTCGCCGCCGCTCTGTGGGACGAGGTCTGGCGCCTGACCTCCTCGGCCCAGGGCCGGGCCCTGGCGCTGGAGTTCACCAAGGACGGTCGCAAGCACTTCGGCGCCCTGTGGGTACTAGGCCAGGACGCCGACACCGACCTCGCGGATGAGGCCCTGGCCGGACTCCTGGCCAACCGGTTCGTGTTCCGCCATGCCAAGGGGCGGGCGGACAGCGCGCTGCGGTTCATGGGCATGGACCCCAGCGAGGGCGCCGTCCAGCTGCTGCAGACGGCCAGCGAGGGCCGCTGCCTCTACCGCGACGTGCGCGGTCGCACCGGCTACATCCAGATCCTGCCGGCGGCCGACGCCGAGCTGCGGGCGGCCTTCGACACCAACCCCACCACCCGCGTCAGCGTGGCCGAAGACAACCCCGACGCCGGCGACGCCGAGCTGGTCGGCGCTTCTCCCGCTGCAGCCGCCAAGGTCAGCACCAACGGTCACCGCGGGCGACCCGGGGCCCGGGCGGCGGCGCTGCTGCGATGACCGTCCTGGCCCCGGAGCAGGCGGAGGCGCCTTCAACCGCGGCCGCACCAAGGTTCTCGCCGGCATGGGGCCACAGCGTGGCGCTGCTGGTGGCGGCCGCCCTGGCCATGGCGCTGGCCGTGGGCGTGCTGGTGGGCGGGGCCACACCCGCCGCCGCCCAGGCCGGCGGCTCCGCCCCCGCCCTGACCGGAGGGCTGGAGTGCCCGCCTGAAGCCAGTGGCGGCGATGCCAAGGGCGCGCTGATGGAGAAGTTCATCCCCGACGAGGGCCCCGGGTGCTTCCCGACCTCGGCCTACCGGGTCGACTTCGACGACGGCGACTGGAAGGCGATCTCCCGCAAGGTGCTGGGGTCCTCCACCGAGTTCATCGCCGGGCTGGGGCGGTGGCTGGTCGGGGCCTCCCTGTGGATCGTGTCGTGGGCCTTCACCTTCGGCTTCGCCGCCAACCTGGCCCAACCCTTCGCCGACCTGGCCGGGCGGTACCAGGCCAGCTACGCCGCGCCTCTCGTCCACTTCGCCCTTGTCATCACCGCCACCTACTCGGCCTGGCATACCTACCGGGGCCGGCTCACCCGGGGGATCGGCGAGTTCGGCCTGTCGCTGCTCATCCTCGCCCTCTGCGGGGCCTTCCTCCTCTCCCGGCCCAAGGCCTTCCTCGACGGCTCCATCAAGGCCGTGGGCTCACTGTCGGGCGCCGTGGTGTCCACCGCGGTGGAGTGCGGGGCCGAGTGCCAGAGCGTCAGCTACAGCTGCACCACCAAGGGTGAATTCGAGGCCAACCCCGACGCCTGTGGCTCCGAGTACGTCTTCAACCAGTACAAGGGACTGATCCAGCCCCTGGAGCGGGGCGTGCACCGGGCCTTCGTCGAGCAGCCCTACGAGCTCGTGCAGTGGGGGCAGTTCGTGGAGGACGGGGTGTGCCGCGACCGCATGAACCAGATCCTGGCCAAGGGACCGGGCGGCGACCGCGACCAGATCGTCAACATCATGGCCAACGGCAAGATGGGCGAGAGCGCCGAGGACCGCCTGAAGCGCTCCGGCGGGTCGGGCTTCGCCCTGTTCTTCGACCGGCGCGACGAGGACAAGCCCGACGGCCAGTGCGACGACCTCTACGCCTTCAACCGCGAGCCAACCATGGAGCGCCTCGGAGTGGCGGCGCTGACGCTCATCTCCTCACTCATCATCCTCGTCCTGCTGGTGCTGGTGGCGGGGACCATCGTCGCCGCCCAGCTGGTGGCTGTCGCCCTCATCGCCGTGCTCCCCTTCGCCGTCCTGGGCGGCGCGCTGCCCGGCGGCGGCCGCCAGGCGCTGTGGCGGTGGGCGGCCAGCTTCGCCCGGGCCCTGCTGGCCATCGTGGCCATGTCGATGTGCCTGGCCTTCCTCCTGGTCACGTCGAACTCGATCCTGTCCTCCCAGTCCAGCCAGGGGCTGCTGGTGCGCATGGTGACCCTCAACGCCGTCACCATCACCGCCTTCGTGGCCCGCCGGCGCTTCCTCGAGGCCGGCCAGCGCCTGGCCACCACCTTCGGTCAGCGCCTGGGCCAGATGTCGGTGGGCGGCCAAGGCGCCGGGTGGATGGGCCCGGCCGCGGTCGGCGGGCTCACCGGCTTCGCCCTGGCCCGCCAGATGCGGGAGGGGGCGGTGGACGGCCAGGAGATCGTGCGCCCTGTGGCCGGCACCGTCCGTCGCCGGGTCCACAACCGCCAACAGGCCGGTGCCTACGCCAAGGCCATCGGCGCCCGCGGCGGCGGCGCCGGCGGCGGGTACGGCAGTGGTGTCGGTGGCGGTGGGGGCGAGCCGGTGGGCGTTCCCGACGGTGGGGGAGCGGGCCAGGCTTCTCCCCGCCGGCCGGCGAGCAGCGGCTCGCGGGCCGGCCAGGTGGCCAAGACCGGGGCCAAGGTGGCCTGGGGCGCCACCCTGGGTGCCCCCGTCGAGGTGCCCCGCGCCTACCGGGCGGCCCGCCAGGCGGCCAGCTCCAAGGCCGGGTCGGTCCGCAGCCGGCTGCAGCAGCGCCGCAACCAGGCGTGGGACTACGTGGAGGAGGGAGCGGAGAACCTGGCCAAGCTTGCTCCCGGTGTCCGCGCCCATCGGGCCCAGGAGGCCCAGGAGGCCGCCCGCCGGGCCGAGGCCGCCGAGCGCCGGGCCGCCCAGGAGCGCGAAGAAGCCATGGAGTGGGCATAGGCGATGCCGGCGCCTGTCATCGCCGCCACCGCGGCCAAGAAGCTGGCAACCCGGGCCCTCGACAAGCACCTGGACCAGAAGCCCCGAGGTCCTAAGAAGTCCCCGCTGCTGCGGGCCCTGGCCCTTGGTGTCGCCGCCCTGCTGGGCATCGGCCTCGTGCCCCTGTTCCTGTTCGGGGCCATCGGCAGCCCTCCTCCTCAGACCGCCCGGCGCGGCGCCGGCGGGCTGGCCGGGACCGGGCTCAACCCCGTGTTCGTCGACGCCTACAACAAGGCCGCGGCCCGGGCCTCCGAGCTCGTTCCCGGGTGCAAGGTCCGGGCCAGCGCCCTGGCCGCCATCGGCAAGATCGAGTCCAACCACGGCCGCACCGACGGCGGAGACGGCCAGGTCAGCCCCGCCGGCGACGTCACCCCGCCCATCTACGGGCCCCCCACCCCCTACGGGCGGGCGGTGGGCCCCATGCAGTTCCTGGAGTCGACCTGGGACAGCTCGGGCCAGGACGGCAACGGCGACGGCGTGAAGGATCCCCACAACATCTTCGACGCCGCCCTGGCCTCGGCCGGCTACCTGTGCCGCGCCGTCCCGGGCTCCGAGCTCACCTCCGACGACGACCTTCGCAAGGCCTTCTGGTCCTACAACCACTCCGACGCCTACGTCGAGGACGTCCTGGGATGGACCAAGACCTACGACGGCTTCCTCACCGGCGCCGGCGGCGCCCTGGTGGCCACCGGCGGCGGAGAGGCCGGCGATCTCCTGGCCAACCCCCGCCTCGAGCTCGAGCCCGAGGCCCGGGCCGACCTCGAGAACGGCAACGTCGACGCCCGCCTGGTGGCCGCGGTGCGAGCCATCGTGGCCGAGCACTCCATCTACGTCTACGTCTTCAAGACCGGGCACAACAAGTACGTCGCCAACAGCGACCGGATCTCCAACCACTACGCCTGTGACGGCTGCCCGGGCCGGGCGATGGACATCGGCAAGGTCGACGGCGAGTGGGTGAGCGCCCAGAGCAGCGCCGTGTTCAACTTCGTCCGCCAGCTCACCGACAACCAGGCGGCCCTGGGAATCGACGAGGTCGGCCAACCCTACGGGGAGCTGGTCACCTCCGGGCCCGGGCGCTTCCGGGTTTTTGCTGACCGATCACATCAAGACCACCTTCACGTCGGGATCGACGGTCCTTGAGGTCCCGGGCCAACATGGCGCTCCTGGCGGTGGCGGTGGTGGCCGCTGTCGTCCTGGCTGCCCGGGCCGGCGACGGCGGAGGCTCTGCTGATCGCGGGCGCGTGGCCGCCGGCGCCGACCAGGCCGGCGGTGGGGCCCAACAGCCACCGGGAACTCCGTCCACGTCGGCCAGCACGGCCGGGCCCTCGACCAGCTCGTCGACCACCACGTCACTGGCCATCGAGATCGAGGACGAGGACTTCACGCCGGCCAAGCGGGGGGCGTGGGCCCAGCTCTCCGACCCCGGGCGCTCGGACCTGGGCCCGGAGCTAGCCCGCTCGCTGTCGAGGCTGGGCGTGGCCGTTCTGCGGGCTGACCTGACCGGGGAGGGGCGCGCCGCCTTCGGGGACTACTGGGCCGGTGACCGGCGGGGTCCGTGCTGTCGCCGGCTCGAGGTGCACGCCGCCGGGGCCAGCCGTCAGCCCGGTGTCGAGGGCATGGCTCAAGTCACGGTGGTGTGGTCGGCCGAGCGGGCGGACGGGGCAGGACGCCTCGTCGAGCGCACGACGGTCGTCCACCTGGCGCTGGAGGAGGGCCGCTGGGTGCCCATCCACCCCTGGGAGGTGCCGGGATGAGGCGGCTGTGGGCGGCGGTAAAGCTGGCGGTGCTGGGGGTCGTGCTGGGGGGGCTGATCGGCGTCGGCGCCGGCCTCAGCGCCACCGCCCTCTACCGATGGGGTGAGGGACAGGGCGCGGCCCCCGCCGGGGAACCGTCGCCGGGGCTCGTGAGTGTGGCCGCCAACTCCGCCGCCGAAGGCCCGGCAAGAAATCACCGCCTCCTTGTCGCGATCGGGCCAAGCACGGGCCCATTAGATGAACAAACGGCCATCACCAGAAGGAGGACCTAAACCATGACCACCACCGAGTTGTCGGCACACCCGAAGCGCGCGGCCCACCGCGCGACCCACGCCCTCAGCCAGGTCGCGGCCGGGCGCGTCATGGCTCCGCTAGAGGACCTCTGCTACCAACGCCCATCGGTGCTGGTAGAGGGGCTGCTAGGGCCTCCACCGCGCACTCCCCAGGACGCCGACAACCCTGCGGGCGCACCAGCCTGTGTAGCAGTGAGGAAGTAGTGGCGATGAGGTTGCTCTTGGGGATGTGGTCAGGAACCGATGCGCTGTTAGCGGCATCGTCGTCAGGAACAAACCCTCTCGACTCCGTCGTCAGCTATCTGAGAAGTGCGGCCGCCGCCGTAGGCGGCTGGCTAGGAAGAACGGCGCCGGAGGCGCACCTTCTTGGTACTGGGCACGCGGTGACCGCCATCGTGGCGATCACGGGCGTGGTGCTGGGCGCGGCCGTCGTGCGCTGCACAGCGACACGGCGGGCCCTCCGACACCGGGTCTCGTACGCGGTCTTGCCGACCGACACGTTCGATCCCACACCAGAGGAGATCATCCGAGTTGCGTCTCACCTGAGCCGCACTCGAAGGGCTGTCTTCGGCTCCTTCGTTCGCCGAGCGACTGCCCTCCGAGTCCGGTTGGATCAGACGGCCGATGGCCGAATGCTCTACAGCGTCGAGGGACCTGCCCGGGCATCCTCGCTGCTTCGCTCGCTCGG